>NZ_CAMVTE010000001.1 GCF_947170395.1 uncultured Methanobrevibacter sp.
AAAAGAATAAAAAGACCCATATCAGATGCAGAAGATGTGGTAGAAACACTTACCACGTACGTAAAAAAGTCTGTGCTTCTTGTGGATTCGGTAAATCCAAAAAATTAAGAAGATACAGCTGGCAAAATAAAAAACCAACCACCAGGCAAAGATTGGTATAAGTTGGTTAAACCATTGAAGATTATTTAATTAATCTTCATCCAAAATCTATTTTTCTAAGTAACTTTTAAGTCACTATCTAATTTATAAGCAACTTTTTTTAGATATATTTATATAATATTATAAGACTATAATAAATTTAGGCATGACTAAATTTTTTAGGAGGTCAAAATCATGACTGGATTAGCAGATATTGCAAAAGAAAATGAAGTTGATTTGGAAAACTGTGTCGTTTTTGTAAGAGGAAAAGACGACATTTTGGCTGTTGATATTTCAAATGCAGGAATAAGGCAGAGAAGTGATGATACAATGGGATTCACTTTTTCAATCTCTCCAAAACAGGCTTTGGCACTGGAGGAATTTTTCAACAGATTCACAACAGGCGAAAAATTCTACTTTGACATTTCACAAACCGGCTACAGGCCGGTCTATTACAGGGGTTTGTCTCCGATGACAAAGGAAGTCAGTGTCGAGTATGAACCTAAGTTCAACATTACATTATTTGCACAGAAAGCCATTGTTGAGCCTGATGACAATTACTTTGAGCCAACATGTGAATGCTGTGAGTTCTGCCACATCGGTTTGTGATATCATGTACATTTCAAACAAAATCATAATTAAAAAGCAAAAGCATGGGGAATATGTTGAGCTTGATCAAAGACGAGTCAGAATCAGGGAAAATGAAAATGGTCTGATGGCTTTAAGCTATGTTGCACCTGTATTTGAAATAATGGATTTAGAAAACTTCTTTGATGATGTGATTTCCTCCGAAAAGCTAACTGTGGACATCGGAGGAACCGGTGAGTTCAAGGTAAGCTACAGGGGAATAGTTGACGGTAAGGGTAAGAGTCTTCCTCAAAACCTTGACCATAAGATAATTCTCCTGCAGGAGCCTAAATGTCTTGATGTGAGGGAAAACATTCAGATTACCGGTTTTTCAAAATTCAAACCAAGAGGTAGGATTTCCGAATAATCCTACTTTTACAGTTCGTCTTCAACCGCATCCCATAAATCCACAGCCCAGCCTTGGCCAGCATCGATTACCATATCAAGCAGTCTTACTTTACCGTCTCTGAATCGGAATACTCTGTAGTCCTGTTGAGGCTTTTTGGCAGTGCCTTCCTTGTTGCAGTCAAGATATATTCCTTCACTGTATTCAGCTTCGAAGTTGCCTGCCTGAACAAAGTCGCCTACAAGGGAATATCCGTTTCTAACACTTTTGTCCAATTCTTCGATTGTTTTTAGCCATCCGCCTTGAGCTCTGAATTTTATATCTGGATCGATTCTTGTTATTTCTTCTTGCCAATTCAATATCATATATACCAAATCCTTTTTGATATTATTTTGGTATTGCTTTAAATATAAGAAAAGAGATAGAGCATTTGAAGAGTAATATTTATAACTATTGTTATATAATATTTTATATAATTGTAAATTTATAATTAATATCATATCAACTGACTTTGGGATTTAAAATGAATCTGTTTGAAAAATTTGGCATTGAAACTGAAAATGAACATCTCTATGATGTTGCATTCACTCATGGCTCTTATAGTGCAAAACATAATCTGGACTACAATTATGAACGGCTGGAGTTTTTGGGAGACTCAGTATTGAGTCTAATCGTATCTGATTATTTGTACAAGAAGTATCCTCAATATGAAGAGGGAAAACTAACCAAATTAAGGGCCAATTACGTATGCCAGTCAGCATTAATTCATTATTCCCATGAATTGGGTTTGAATGATTATCTTAGGGTTTCAGCAGAAGAATCCAACCTTACAAAAAATGAGATAATTTCAATTACTGCAGACATTTTCGAATCGTTTTTGGGAGCCATTTTCATTGACCAGGGAATCGAATTTGCAAGAGAATTTATCTCCAAAAACATTTTAATATATATTGATGAGGAAAAAATATTCTTCACAGACTACAAATCCGCAATAAAGGAATATGCGGATGTCCATGAACTGGAAATAGATTATGAAATATTGGAGGAATATGGAGTTCCTCATGACAAAACATTTATAATATCCATTTTAATCAATGGCACTGAAATGGGTGTCGGAAGAGGAAAGAACAAAAAGGAAGCGCAGCAGGCAGCGGCTAAAGTTGCTATGGAAAAACTGAATATTGGTGTTTTAAATGAATGATGAATCTGTAGGTATTGTTGAGACAAAATACCTGAAAATTGATGAGCCAATCGAATTGGATAGCGGTGAAAGTCTTGACAATGTTACTGTTGCTTATGAGACATATGGCGAGCTTAACAAGGAAAAATCCAATGCTATCTTAATTTGCCATGCTTTAACCGGTGATGCTCATGCTGCAGGTTGGCATGAAGGCGACAAAAAGCCAGGATGGTGGGAAATTGTAATAGGTCCCGGAAAGGCCATTGACAGTGAAAAATACTTTATCATATGTTCCAATGTACTGGGAGGATGTAAAGGAACAACAGGTCCAAGTTCCATCAATCCAAAAACCGGAATGGAATACGGTATGGATTTTCCTGTAATCACTATTAAGGATATGGTTAAGGTTCAAAAGAAATTAATCGATTCATTTGGAATCAATCAGTTATATGCAATAATAGGAGGATCAATGGGAGGAATGCAGGTTCTGCAATGGATGGTAACCTATCCTAAGATGATGAAAAAGGCAATTTCTATTGCAACTTCAGCAATGTCATATCCTCAACAGATTGCATTCAATGCTGTTGGTCGTCAGGCCATTTTCTCAGATCCGAATTGGAACAATGGAAATTATTATGAAACCGGTAAAAAACCGGAAAACGGTCTTTCACTGGCCCGTATGATTGCACACATTACATATTTAAGTGATGAATCCATGGACATCAAATTCGGAAGAGGTCTTCAGGATAAGGATGAAATCAGTTATGACTTTACAATCGATTTCCAGGTTGAAAGCTATTTGAGACACCAGGGAAGAACATTCGTAAAGCGTTTTGACGCTAACAGTTATTTATACATTACAAAGGCAGTGGATTTATTCGACCTTTCAGTCAACAATTCGTTAAGTGACGGTTTTAATGATGTGGAATCCAAGGTAGAGGTAATTTCAGTTGATTCCGATTGGCTGTATCCGACAGAACAGAACAAGGAGATATTAACTGCGCTCAATGCCAATGATGTTGAAGTTTCATATTCCGAAATCAAATCTAATTATGGCCACGACGCATTTCTTCTTGAAAAAGGACAGCTTAATTTCATTTTCTCAAAATTCCTGTCCGATAACATTGTTGAAGATATAATGATGGAAAATGTTGCAACAATTAAGGAAGATGCCGATGTTCAGGATGCTGCCAAATTGATGTTGGACAAGCATGTAACACATATTCCTGTCGTTAGTGATGATTTTAAGCTAATAGGTATTGTTACAAGCTGGGATTTATCCAAATCCATTGCAACAAATTCAAATCATTTGAAAGATATCATGACAACAAATGTAAAATACTGTCATGCTCGTGACAGCATTGAAGAAATCGCAAGAAAAATGCGCGATTTTGATATTTCATGTCTTCCGGTCGTTGATAAGGACATGAAAGTATTGGGTCTTATTACAACAGACCAAATCAGTAATTTACTCAGTTAAATTACTTTCTTTTTTTTATTTATTTTTTCAGGAGACATTACTATTTCCAGAAAATCAAAGTTTATTGAAGGCGCCAAAAAGGGTATTCCAATCACATTCGGCTATGTTCCGATGGGAATTGGCTATGCCGCAATAGCTATAAAGGCTGGTTTTACACCATTGCAGACTATTTCAATGTCATTTTTGGTATATGCAGGTGCAGGCCAGATTATAGCAGCATCAATGGCTCTTAGTGGTGCAACTGCCATAGCTATTATTTTAACAAACTTTGTTGTAAACTTAAGGTATTTTGTAATGTCAACATGCGTTCTAAATCAGGTTGAAGAGTCAAACACTCCACTGAATGTCATAGTGGGTCATGTAACCGTTGATGAATCCTTTGCAATGTTTTCGCTTTCAGATGATTCATCAATTTGGATATATCTCGGAATTGCAATAACAGCATGGCTTTCATGGTGTCTGGGTGCTGCAATAGGTGTGGTTATACTGGATTTGCTTCCTGTAATAGTTACAAACAGTTTCAACATTTCGTTATATGCTCTCTTTGTTGCAATATTGACTCCGGCCGTTAAGGAAAACAGACAGATTGCCATTCTGGTTTTGATAACTGCTGTTTTAAACATTGTATTGAGCAACTTTTTGGGAAACTGGTCTTTGATTGTATCAACCCTTGTAGGTGCTGCAGTTGGAATGTATATAGTTGATGATGAATATCTGCTTTCGGGTGATGCGTGATGGATTACATTAATCTTGTGATTTTGGGCTGTGCTTTGGTAACATTCATTCCGAGGTTGATTCCGGCATTATTCATTGACAGGCTTGATTTTTCACCTAAAGTGGAGAAATTCCTGAATCTGATTCCATATACTGCCCTTGCGGCATTGATATGTCCCGGAGTGCTGACAGTTGACAATCAGCTGTGGTATATCGGTTTGATTGGTGCTGTTGTAGCTGCAGGTCTTGCCTGGAAAAAGGTGCCTCTCGGCGCTATTGTAATTTTGACAGTGGTTGTTCTGATTACTGTTTATTCGATTGTTCCTTTCTTTTAGTTTTAATATTAAAATTAGTTTTTTAGCCCCAAGCAGAGATTTAAGGAAAAATGGAGGTTAATATATTGATAATTTTGATGTTTCTGCTTGGAACCATTTTGTAACATTAAATGTGTTAATGAAATGTTACATATGTTAAAGATGATTTACCTATTATATAAATGTTTCGTTTTTTATTATTTACATTAAAAATTAATATTTGATTTTTATATATTGTATTTAGAATAATAATTGCTTTAAAAATATAAATAAAAAGTATTGATATAATTTAACATAAATTATGGATTATTATTCTTATTTAAATGATTTAAACAAAATTAATAAGTTTTATTATTAACCGTTAAGTTTATATACTATGTAATGTAACATTAACATAAGTAATTAGATTTTAACATAATTACTTGAAGTACTTAAATACTTTTTGCAAAAATGAATTAATTTGTGGGAATACTATGAAAACCATGATTAAATATTTAAGACAAGAGCTCAAAATGAGCCAAAAAGAACTTGGGGATAAAGTTGGAGTTACCCGCCAGACGATTAACGCGCTTGAAAACGGCAGATATAATCCATCTTTATTTTTAGCATATGAAATTACCCAGGTCTTTAATAAAATGTTATTCAAAGGAGATCGAGAACAATATTTCGTCATGGAAGATATTTTCATTTTCGATGATGATTACTATTAGGAGTTGAAAAAATGATTTTAGATATTTATAAGGACGCACTGGAATATTCAGCAAAGGACTGGAAAACACTGGTGATTTTAGGAGTAATATGTCTGTTCAGTTTCTTGTTGCTTCCAGTATTTTTACTTACAGGTTATAATTACAGAGTTATCAATACAGCAGTACACGGAATCATCAACGGAAGGGATCCGTTGCCTGACTTTGAAGATTTGATAGATATGTTTGTTGATGGAGTTAAAGTTGTAATAGTCCAAATTGCATATTTGCTTGTTCCAGCAATTGTTTTCATACTCTTTGCGGTTGTTTCAAGACAATTGCCGGGTATAGCTTCATCTGCACTGATGATTGTCGGATGTTTGATTACATTTGCCCTTATTGTAGTTGCATGTCTTATGAACCAAATCGGATTGTGCCACATGGCATACAATGAAGGTTCATTTTCAAAGGCGTTTGCAATAGGTGAAATAAAAGAGGTAATTGATGAAATCGGCTGGTTCAACTGCATTGCAACCTATTTGGGATTGATTATAATAACTCTGGTCATATCAAGTGTTGTTACAGCAATTATTTATGCAATATTTACAGTATTCGGAATTTCAACAGCCATTTTAGGTGCAAATCCAAGCGGAATATTCATATTGGGAATATTGATTAATTCCATGGTTACAATGTTCATTGTCGGACCGTACCTTAGCATATTCAATGCAAGATCCATAGGATTATTATACACTATGCAGATTTAAGGTGATTTGATGGCAAGCATAACAGATCATGTCGTTGAGGGATTGAAATATCCTTTCAATGACATCAAAAAACTTTTAGGCTGTGGCATTCTATTTGCATTGATAAGTGCATTGTCAGTGTTCATGAGTACAAAGTCATTAGATATTTTCAGATATTGCGTGCATCTGGCTGAAAATACAAACACTACCTTATCACACATACCGCTTTCACAGCTTCCTGCCGGAGACATTTACATTTGGGTTGGTCTGGCTATTTTAAGCCTTATCATATCTCTGTTCATATTCGGATATCAGTACAGGGTAGTAAGATTTTCAATCGACAGAAAGGAAGACCTTCCTGGTTTTGATGATATTGTGTCAATGCTGGTTAACGGAATAAAATATTTCATTGTGATTGTGGCATACAACATAATTCCTGCTCTTATATTGGCAGGAGGAATAATACTGGTAGGCAACTCATCAGTATTGCTGATCATTAGTTTGATTTCAGCATTACTGTTCATAATTGCATTTTTCCTCCAGATTATGGCATTAAACAACATGGTTGCACACGACAGCCTTAAAAAGGCATTTGACATAAGGGAGATTACAGACAATATCTCCAATCTCGGATGGGGAAAATACATTGGAATTATAATCTTTACAATAATTGTATACATGATTATCATGGTTGCGGTAAACTTCATATTGAGTTTAATAACTGGAATATTCATAGCAGCCATATCAAATCAGGCTTTCTTTGTATCAATTTTCATTGCAGTGATTGAAGGACTGTTTATAGACTCATACGGAGCAATATTCTACAATAGGGTTTTCGGATCAGTATATAGGGAATCAATTAAATAATATTATGGTGATTATATGAAGTTCAATTCAAAAATATTGGGTGTTTTAGCTGTATTGGCAATTTTTCTTGCAATTTCAGCTGCAAGTGCAGTTAATTTGGAAAACGAATTTAATTTTGCAGATGATGTTTTTTCGGCCAACAATTTCACTGAAACAGTAAACGTTTCAACAAGTGATATGGCCATTGTGGTTTTTCAAAATTCAGAAAATAACTCATCTGATGTAAATTCAATAATGTATTTTAAGGATTTATCATCCGATAAAAGTGAAATAACAGGTTTTGTTAAAGATCTGGAGGGTTCCGCCAGCAAAGTTGAAGAGACAGACAAATATGTTGTATTGAAAAACTCTCCAGATTCCATGAATTTTGATGTTGGAAACAGTATTGGAGATATTTTCAATTTCGTCGGCAGCATATTTTCATCTGAAGGCATGAATGTTTCATCCGATGGAGATTCAATTTCACTGTCAAGCAATGGTTTGAAAATTTCTGATGCTGATGGTCAAAACGTATCAATCACAGCTGATGGTGTATCTGTTTCAGGTGATTCATCATCCAATGACACCGTCAAAGTTTCAAGTGATGCTGATTTCAACATTAAAGATAATGTTTATTCACTCTATTTGAAAAATCCTGCTGGTGATAAGGTTGTTGTGATATCCGGAAACAACCTGGAATTGTTGAAATCAATGGCTGAAAATGTATCTTTCAATGAGAATTAAATTTATTTTCATTTATTTTTTTTAATTTTTTTATAGGAGATTTTTATCATGTTAGACTACGTTATCGAAACAAACAACCTGTCAAAAATATATTCCAAAAATAAGGTTGTTGACTCTGTAAGCATGCATGTTGAAAGAGGCAAAATCTATGGGCTTTTGGGCAAGAACGGAGCCGGAAAAACCACAACAATGTGTATGCTTTTAAATCTTACATATCCAAGCAGCGGAGACATATATCTTTTTGGAAAAAATCCGAAAAAGAATTCTGATGGAATATATTCCAAAATAGGTTCCATTATTGAAACTCCGGGGTTTTATGAAAACCTGACGGCTTATGAGAACTTGAAAATCATTGCAAAGATAAGGGGAAATTATGATTCGTTCCATATCAATTCGGTTCTGAAAATGGTCAACCTGGAAAATGCAAAATCAAAAAAATATAAGGATTTCTCTTTAGGCATGAAGCAGCGCTTGGGAATAGCGGCCGCAATCATGCACAGTCCTGAATTGCTGATATTGGATGAGCCAATCAACGGCCTTGACCCTTTTGGAATTAAGGAAATCAGAACATTGCTTAAAAGACTGGCCCACGAGTTCGGAATAACCATTTTGATATCCTCTCATATCCTAAGCGAAATAGAAAACATTGCGGATGTCATAGGATTTATGGATGAGGGGGTCTTGATTGAAGAGATTTCAAAGGAGGACTTGCACAGTCGTCTTAATAAATTCGTTGAATTTGAAGTGTCAGACATTGACCTGGCAGTTAATATATTTAGGGAATTGGAACTTAAGGAAAATGAAGACTTCACTGTTTGCGGAAATGAAATCTGTTTGTATACTCATTTGCAGTTAAGGGACAAGTTCAATGAACTGTTTGTGAAGGCAGGAATTGATGTTAGAAAAGTAAATCTCTGCGAAGAGAACCTGGAAGAATTTTTCACACGGTTCGTATCAAATAATTGAGGTGATTTGATGTTGACTTTCATTGAAATGGAATTTTTAAAACTGAAAAGATCAAAAATATTTCTGTTAAGTATAATTGGAGCCATTCTTCCTCCATTGCTGATGTTTATTGCTGTTACAGCCTTTGATGAAGGACAAACCTTTCAGATGTTGTTTGAAAATGTGAACATGTACATGTCTGCAATGTTTGCTGTTCTTCTCTTTGCAATAATCATATCCTACCTGTTCGGCAGGGAGTACAATGAACATACTCTAAAGACCATGCTGACAATTCCGATATCTAGGGGAAAGTTTCTGATGTCCAAATATATTATGTTTCTGGTGTGGATTGTCATCCTTACAGTTGTTACAATGCTTTCAGCAACCCTCTTCGGTTTCATTGCAGGTCTTGAAGGATTTACAATGGAGCTGTTTGCAGGCAGTTTTGCACAGCTTCTATATGCAAATGTGCTGTTGTTTTTGACATTCTCTCCGTTTGTATTTGTATCCCTGTTCATTACAAACATGGTTCCTGCAATGGTGGGTGGTGCAGGTTTGTCACTGGTTAATTTAATGATTTATGGCCAAAACTGGGCGCCGTTTGTGCCTTGGGTATGTCCGTATTTAATCGCATCCGGTGAGATAGCTGAGTACACTACAAGCATTATGGTGTCTTATGGTGTTATTTTAGCCACATTTGTCATTGGATTGGCTATTTCGTATATCTATTTTACAAAAAAAGATGTTCAAATTTAGTTTTAAAGCACTGGACGGGTTAGAAATCCAGTGCTTATTCGTACTTATGTTCAGATTTGTCAAATATATCAGTGAAGAATAATATTTTGACTTAAAGGTTGATAAAAGGGTTTATTTTTGATAAATTTATACTAATTTATTCATTGGGTGGTAATCGACAGGTTCTGTTCCCATTGCTTTTACTGCCTCACAGATAAACATGTCTGTTTGAGCAACTGCAGGGAATGCGATTTTTGCATTTTCAATAGGTCCGAAGAGAACGAAGTCTCCTCCACACATCACTTGAACAATGTTAGCACCAATGTCACAAACAGTAAAAGCAGTCTTATTGCCTGCTTTTTTGTATTCTCTTAACCAGTCCCATGCGGATGGAACGTTATGAATTCCAGATCCTACAGGATATCCCCATTTTGCCTTTTCAGCAAATGAGGTTCTAGCAGCAATACCTGCACCTTGGCCTAAAGGTGTTACAGCAGTATCCATCATGAATCTGTCAATACCGCAATCTGCGGCAACTTCAAGTAAACCTTTTTCGTATGCACCATCGTCTCCATCTTCCCACATGGCCATTTTTCCTTCAATGGTAGCGTTCATTGGGTTGAATCCTAAGATAATGGATGCTGAAATGTCGGTTTCGGCAACTGCTTCCAATTCAGATTTGTCTGCTGCCATGTTAATGGAGTTATAAATTGCCCTTTCGGTTAATCCCACTTCATCGGCATATTGGGCTCCAGCTACTCTTGCATCACCTGATGTTGAATCTATAAGGAATGGAGCATCGCAAATTTCTCCAATATATTCAATATATTTTGGAAGAGCTTCAACTGTTTGCCCAAAGACTTGTACGATATACGGATTACCGGTTACATCTGAAATTGATGCCATATCATTAACTAACTGTTCGGCTCGATCTTTGTCAAAGTCCCCAGTCAATTCGTCATTAAGAATATTGTGTCCACCATAGAAAATTGTTCCTGCTAAAACGGTAGGATATTCTCCTGGCTGTCCACCCATTTCGACTCCAGCGAAGTCAAAAACTATTTGTTCTTTATCAAATTTAAACATTTAACATAACCTCTATATTTTTAGACCTAAAAAAATTCAATTTAACTTTAAAAAAATTAAATTTAGGTCTAATAAATATATTTTATTTAAGCATATATAAGTTGATATTATTAATTTTATAATAAATTTGAAATATATTGATAATTGTTTAATATATTTTTATTTTTTATATACATTTTAAATTCAAAAATATCAAGTTAACATATTTTTTTTATGAAAAGGGGTGATATTATGTTTTATTTAATCAATTAATCTTAAAAAACTTGAAATAATTAATTGTTAATGATTAATCATGATTTGGAAAATAAATTTGAAATTCGCTCTTTGATTAGGGAAATAATGGTTTCTAACAAGTTTTAAAATGGCAAATAAGTGATTATTATCTATTCTAGTTTAAAAATTGTAAAATGGATTTATTTTAAGAAATATGTGTCTAATTTAAATAGTTATGTTTTTAATTATTCCGATGGTTCAAATCTCAATTTCCTTTGATTGATTTTGAATTTTTTGTCTTAATATACTTAATTTAATAATAAAGTTTTATATATAATTTAAATCATAGTTTAATATAATTCAATTTAATTTGTGTAATATTTTTATTACTTTAAGATATGTCTAGGGAATGTATGTCATGCAAGATAGAGATTTAACCATCCAAAAAAACTATGTTGACATTATTACAAACAATTCGATAATAAAACATTATGTTAAAGGAATGTCTCGTTTTTTGATATTGTGGATTGTCAAGTTCAAGGGTCCTATACATGGTTATGCAATCCTTAAGGAATTGGATGCTTTTTTTTCAATATTGATTGAAGAAGGATCTTTAAAAAAATCAAATCCCAGCAACATTTATCCGATTCTAAACCGGATGGTGGATTTGGGTCTCATCAACAGCGAATTAAAATACAAAAACAATAAGAAACTTAAATATTTCAGCATTACGGATGATGGAACACATGTATTTGAGTATATGTGGTCCCGGTTTGACATTATCCATGCCAATTCCCAATGGGAATTGCTGTTTGAAACCATGAAATAAGATGCAATTTAAGTATGATAAATTTTAAAATATTATATCATGTGTTCAATAGTAGGTCTTCAGGGCAATTTTAAGGGTAATGAAATAATAAAAATGTTGAAAGCCTCCAAAAACAGGGGTCCTGATTCATCAGGAGTTTATCTGGATGAAATTCATGAAAATATTGATTTGGATGAATTTGCGGATGAAAATACTTATTCTATAGGTTTTGGCCATAACCTGCTTTCCATTTATGATTTAAATGACAGAATCTCAAAACCCCAGCCAGTTTCCAATGGAAATCTTACTGTTGTATTCAATGGTGAACTGTATAATTTTTACACCATGAGAAATTTCCTAAAAAAGGTTGGTGTTGAAGCTGAAATTACCTCAGACACTGATGTCATACTCTATCTGACTGAGTTTTACCAAAAGAAACTGGATCTTCTCAAGGCAGTCCAGTCAACCCTCAGACTGGTTGATGGAGATTACGCCTTTGCCGTCTATGATGGCGAAAACCTTGCAATTGCAAGAGACCCGTTGGGGGTAAAACCTTTATTTTACTCAGATGATGGTAAATTAAAAGGATTTGCATCCTCAAGACACTCCCTAAAGGAAGTGGGATTCAGTGAGATTAACACTCTTAAACCTGAACACATTCTATACAACTGGCAGGATGTTGGCCCTGCCCAGCCGATTTATGAAAATGTATTTGAAGGCGATGTTGCCAAAATAGAAAAGATGCTAAGGTTAAGTGTACTGAAAAGAGTTGAAGGGCTCTCTGAAATCGGAGTAATATTTTCAGGTGGAGTTGACAGCTCTTATTTGGCATTGCTTTTAAAGGAGATTGCAGACAATGTTGCTCTAAAAATCAAGTTATATGCAGTTGGAGCCAAAGGTTCAAAGGATGTTGAAGCTGCAATATATGCCTCCAAATTCCTGAACCTGGATTTGGAGATATGTGAAGTTACAGAGGAGATGGTTCGTGAAAGCCTGCCTCAGGTTGTTGGTGCTATAGGGGACGATAATCTCATGAAAGTTGGCGTAGGCCTTACAACATATTTTGCAACAGAGCTTGTTGCCCGTGATGGACTGAAGGTAGCAATTTCAGGCCAAGGCGCTGATGAGCTTTTCGGCGGTTATAAAAGGTATGTTCAAAGTTTCATCGACGGAACACTTAATTATGATTTGAGAGTTGACATGTCAAACATGTATCATGTTAATCTTGAAAGGGATGATGCATGCTCAATGCTTAATTCAGTAGAGTTGAGATTGCCATTTTTGGATAAAAAGCTTGTCGAGTTGGTATTGAACATTCCTGACAATAAGAAAATAGTTTCAATGCATGATGATATGAGAAAAAGTATCCTGAGAAAATTGGCTTTTGAAGAAGGTCTTGACTATGAAATCGCATACAGGCCCAAAAAGGCCGCCCAGTATGGAACCGGTATAGATAAGATATTGAGAAAGAAAATAATTAAGGATACTGATATTTCACAGTATCTATATTAATTAATTGTTATATAGGTCAAGTTCACTTAATTTAAAAATTTTACAGGATAATTTTTTTCCATATAAATCTTCTTTGAAAAATGACAAATCATAATCGTTAGTTATTATGGGATAATGTTTGTCATTTGAGTAAGATATTAATGCCATATCCTCGAAAGATGGAATTTGTGAACCTTTTCTTTTTTTGTTTAGGAATTCATCAATTTGAGGGTGCACGATTAATTTCTCAAAAAAATCATGAATTTCATCAATGGATTCTTTTGAAGGAAAATAATCCTCAACAACAAACCATTCCTTTTGTTGGAGTAGATTAAACTTGTATTTAACTTTTGATTCAAGTTTCATTTTGAAAAAATAGCCTGAATCTTTTGGCATATTTGTTAATTCTTTTTTAAAAATCATTCCCTCAATTTTTTCAGCAAATGATATTCTATTAATCTCATTAATTATGAACTTCGGAACCCTAAATGTAACCTTTTGATTGATTAAAAATTCTATTAATTTATGTGTTTTATCTGTAAACTCGACAATTTGTGTTTCTTTAGTTTTAAAACAATAATAAATAATTATATTGGAATCTAAAGCAATGTTCTCATAGATTTTAAGTCGTTTCATTGAACCACATCCTTAAAAAAAGATGGATAAATCGGAATGTTCATTAAATTTAGGTAAAATTCCAAGTTCATCGGACACATACTCTTCTAAACTGTTAAAATCATGTTTTAAATATTCTAGATTAACATATTCAAAATTGGCAAGTTTTGAATAATTTTTAAAATATTCTTTTTCAATTTTTTCACAATAATTATACAATTTATTTAACAGTTCTGATTTTTCAATGTCCTTAACATTTTCATGGTCAAATACGATTCTAAAATAATCTAATGATCCCAATATGAATAATCTATTTGAACTAATATCAAATGTTTCAAAAATATCCATCAATCCTTTTGCTTTGTCTTTAACAATTTTTTCAAATTTATCTAAATCGTTAATTTGATTATCATTAATATTTTGATTAAACAAATTAAATTTTTCAATATTATCATAGGATTTAGAAGCAATGTCTTGATGAATATGTGGTTTCAATGATTTTAAAATGTTTAAAGAATCAGTTTTGCTTAGATTTTTAGTATCCATTTTATTTGAATAATAAAGGAGTGTAGATTCGGATTCTAATGTATCATTGTCATGATTTTTAACAAATGAGTTGAATTTATCTAAGTCGATTTTGGCAATGGCTTCACATTCCTGATTAATTAAATCTGTGGAATGGTAATCCGCACTTAAAGTAGCTGAAAAAGGTCCATTGATATGAAAATTAAAATGATAGTTGTTATTCCATCCAAAAAATTTTGATAAATAAACCAATTTTTGGACTTTAATCCTAAAATCTTTGTTTTCATTAATTTTTTTCTGAAAATCTTTATCATCTTTAAAGGGTAATGTTTTTTTCATGGAATTCAAAAAATACACGAGATTATTTATTTCACTCATAAAAATACCTCACATCATATTTTTCAATTTCACCTTTGTGGTGTTTGTTATTATTATAATCTTCATTTAATATAAAGTTTTACTTCTATCTGACATCAATTTTACGAACTTAAATCAATTTTGAGGTAGACATGAACATACATGTGATTTAACTAGATTTTAAACATTTAAATTTGATGTTGATGGGGATTATTTCAATTCATTGAAAAATCTTTAACTTTATTAATATAAAAAAACATAATAAATATATTATTTATTATTATAAGGAGTTTTTAATTTATGACAATCGAGAAAGATGCTGAAGACATTATTGAGAAATTTTCAAAAATATTAGAAGACATCCCGGATTCAGATGAAACCTGGTACATTACTGATAATTTAAATTTAACACGTGAAGATCAATCTCATGAAAAAAATCCTGAAAAAATATTGAGAAATGCTCAAATTGATAAGGAAGGAAATCTCATTGTTAAAAAAGCAGATTGGACAAACTAAAGAGGGATTCAAATGAAAATGAATTTAGTTTTAGAATTGTTGGATATTCCGGGTCAGCTGGTTTCAGTACTGGAGCCAATCAGTAGTCTTGGCGCAAACCTGGTTACCGTTATCCACAAAAGGGAATTGAAAAATGAACAAGGCATGGTTCCTGTTCACCTTACAATTGAAGGGGAACGTGAAAACCTTTTCAATGTAATCCAAAAGTTCGATGATTTGGGTTTTTCCATCGTCGAAATGGATGGTGTGGTTAAAAAGGAAATGGTCAGTACAATTTTATACGGCCATATTGTTGATAAGGATGTAAGGGACACCATGGATAGAATCAACGCACTTAAAGGCGTTACTGTTGCAGGATTCGATATTAAGTTAGATGGTGAAAGAGAATCAACTGCACTTGTTACTGTAGAGACTGATTATGGTAAAAAGCAATTTGTATTTGATAAAATCAAAGAAATTGCAGAAGAAAAGGATTTGGTAATGATTAATGAAGTGTAGGGATTATTATGGATGAATGTAAGGTCATTATAATGGGATTCGGTGCAGTTGGTCAGGGTGTGGCCAATGCCATTTCCATGAAAAAGGATTTAATTTTAGAAAAAACAGGTGTGGCAGTAAAGGTCGTAGCAGCTGCCGATTCATCAACATCTGCAATATCTGCCGATGGTCTTGATGAAAAATTGCTTGTTGAAACCAAGAACAGTGAAGGAAAATTGTCAGCCTATCCTGAATTCGGATGTGATAAATCCGGTGAAGATGTCTTGGATGCTGTTGAATATGATTGTCTTATCGAAGCAACTCCTACCAATATCGTAGATGCGGAACCTGCATTTTCATTAACACTCAAAGCTTTCAGCCAAGGAAAAGATGTGGTAACATCAAACAAAGGACATTTGGCACTTAAATTCAAGGAAGTTGTAGGTGCAGCTGAAAAAGCCGGTGTGGAATTCAAATATGAAGCAAGTGTTGGCGGAGCAATGCCAATCATAAATTTCACAAAAGAGACACTCGCATCATGTGAAATCAAATCAATTGTAGGTATTCTCAACGGTACAACAAACTACATCCTGTCAAGGATGACAACTGAAGGTACAGATTATGAATCCACATTAATTGAATCACAGGAATTGGGTATTGCAGAAACTGACCCTACCCAGGATGTTGAAGGTATTGATGCAGCATGTAAAACTGTGATTTTAGCAAATTCCCTTTTGGGAATCGATGCAACCTATAGTGATGTGGTAGTTTCAGGTATTTCAAACATCAACTCAGATGCAATAGAGCTTGCCAAAAAGGATGACTACCTGATTAAGTTGATAGCTGAAGTATCCAGTGAAAATTTACGTGTATCTCCACGTTTGGTTAAAAAAGGAAGTTCCTATGATGTAGGAGGAACCTTGAACATGGCTACAATCCATACAGATTTGGCCGGAGATATAACCGTAATGGGACTTGGAGCAGGATCTCTTGAAACTGCTTCTGCGATGTTGACTGATTTAATTAGTATTTTAAAAAATAAAAACTAATTAAATTTTTTTTTTACTTTTTTTGATAACATGAAATATGTAATTTTTATTCCAGATGGGTCCAGCGACCTTCCAATTGATGCATTAGATGGTAAAACTCCTTTAATGGTTGCCAACACTCCAAATATTGATAAATTGGCTGAAAACGGTTTTGGTGGACTTACAAACAATGTTCCTGAAGGATACACTCCGGGCTCAGATGTGGCCAACATGAGCATTTTCGGATACAATCCTGCAGATTACTATACAGGTCGTGGACCGCTTGAAGCAGGCAGTGAAGGCATTCCAACAACACCTAAAGACGTTATATTCAGATGCAACACCATATTCAGTGAAACTGATTCAATGGATGACTTTAATGCAGGTCACATTTCCACCGAAGAAGCAGATGAACTGATGAAAGGATTGAACGAATACTTCACAGAAAAATATCCTGACTTTAAAGGAAAATTCTACACTGGTGTCAGTTACAGACATCTGTTTATTTACTCCTGTGACAGCATTGAAGATGCAGAAATATTATCCGCCATCAAAACAATGCCTCCACATGACATTGTCGATGAAAAGTTAGCTGATAATCTGTTTGGTGAATGTGAACTCGCTGAAGAGATTCAGCAAATAATGTTTGAATCAAGACAATACCTTAAAGACGCCGAAGTAAACCAGAAAAGGGAAATCCCTGCCAATATGATATGGCTATGGGGACAGGGCGTAACTCCAAGTCTGCCTGATTTTGAAGAGACTTATGGAATTACAGCTGCAGTGATTACTGGTGTGGATTTGCTTAAAGGTATTGGAAACTTCGCAGGAATGAATATCATTAATGTTCCTGGTGCTACAGGATATTTTGACACTGACTATGAACAGAAAGGCCAATATGGAATTGAAGCCTTAAAAGATAATGATTTATTGCTGATTCACATAGAGGCTCCTGACGAAGCGGGCCATGCCCAAAACATAGAAGAGAAAATAAAGGCAATTGAAAGGATTGATGAATTTATCGTCGGTCCGATTATTGAAAGTCTGAAAGGCCAGGACTTTAAAGCGGCAATACTGCCTGACCATCCAACCCCAATTGATATTGGAACACATACAAGAGATGATGTGCCAATAGTTATTTATGATTCACAAAGAGATGGTGATGAATGCGAATCATTTGACGAGAAAGGTGTCCTGAAAGGTTCAATTGCTATAAAAGAAGGTTATACATTAATGCAAAAATTAATTGATGGGGATTATTAAATGAAAGTTTTATTATTCAACGGCAGCCCTCATAAGAAAGGATGTACATATACGGCACTTACAGAAATCACAAAAAGCCTGAATGAAAATGATATTGAAACTGAAATATTTTGGGTGGGTACAAAACCTGTTTTAAGTTGTATGGCTTGTGGAAAATGTGCTGAGATTGGAAAATGTACTTTTGGGGATGATAAAGTCAATGAATTTGTTGAAAAGGCATATGATGCTGATGGGTTTGTATTCGGAACTCCGGTTCATTATGCAGCGGCCAGCGGGGCAACAACTGCATTTTTAGACCGTGCATTTTACTCAAATGGTCATGGAACTGGGGCTGAAGCATTCAGATTCAAACCTGCTGCAGGCATTGTATCTGCAAGAAGATCAGGTACAACTGCAACTTTTGACCAGCTAAACAAATACATGACTATTACTCAAATGCCAATAATTTCATCAGTTTACTGGAATGCAGTGCATGGAAACACTCCTGAAGAGGTAATGCAGGATGAAGAAGGTTTATTTACCATGAGGCAAATCGGTAAAAATATGGCATACTTTTTAAAATGCATTGAAGCGGGTCGTGAAAAGGGTCTTGAACCTGACATGTCTGAGGCAAAACCACGTACCAATTTCATCAGATAACTTATGAATTTATTTAAAACTCCTGAAGGTTATTTATACACAAATAAGGCATTACTCTACCTGTTCATTCCTCTATTGGTAGAATATGCCTTGGAATTTTTTGTAGGATTTGCCGATTCCATAATGGTCGCATCATTGGGAGAAGCGGCAATTTCAGGTGTTTCCCTAGTTGACTTTTTAGTTCAACTTCTTATTTTTTCTTTTTCAGCTCTTGCTACTGGTGGTGCTGTTGTAGCAGGCCAATATTTAGGCGATAAGCAATTTGATAAGGCACAGGATTCTGCAACCCAACTTGTATGGTTTTCAACAATTCTATCAACTGTGTTGATGGTTGTTGTTATACTTTTGAGAAGAGTTTTAATAGGAGTGTTATTTGGACAAATTGAAGCTGATGTATGGGCAAATGCTGATATGTACCTATACATTATAGCTTTATCAATTCCATTCATTGCAATATATAATGCCGGAGCGGCTATTTTTAGAACAACCAATAATGCAAGCCTGCCAATGAAAATCATGCTGGTCTGTGATGTATTGAATGTAATAGGTAATGCATTCTGCATTTACTATTTGGGCTGGGATGTTAGGGGAGTAGCTATTCCAACGGTAATATCCAGGATGGTTTCGGCATATGTGATAATGTATTTTGCTGTTGATGAGGATTATAAACTGCACATTAAAAAGACTTTAAAACACAAATTTGACTTGTATATTCTCAAAAAAGTTTTAAAAGTCGGAATTCCCTACGGAATTGAAAACGGATTATTCCAATTGGGCAGAGTATTGGTTTTAAGTATAGTTTCAACATTCGGAACAATGGCAATTGCTGCAAACTCAGTTGGATATGCAATCGGAATATTTTCAGTGCTTCCGGGATTTGCAATTAATTTGGGTCTGACTGCGGTCATTTCAAATTGTGTCGGTGCAAATGACTATGAACAGGCAAGATATTACAACAAGAAATGTCTGATAATAGTATTCATTTCCCACATTGTCATTAACATTGTAATATTCGCTTTACTGCCTTTGATTTTAGGTATTTATGATTTATCTGCCCAAACAGCAGCCATGACAACTGAAATGGTAATATGGCATGGAATATTTGCAATAATAATATGGCCTTTATCATTTACAATACCTGCAACATTCAGAGGTGCTGGCGATTCAAAATCAGTAATGTATATCAGTTTGGCTGTAATGTTTGCATGCAGAATAGGTTTATCTTACATAATAGCTGACTGGATGGGCATCGGAGTATTTGGAACATGGATTGCAATGTTTATTGACTGGTATGTGAGAGCAGCGATTTATATTTACAGATATTTTTCAAACAAATGGACGGAATATCGGGTGGTTTGATGAGCGATATAGTTTATAAGGATATTCATGAATTTAAAAAAGAGGACTTGCAGGACTTGTTTCTATCTGTTGAATGGTCTTCAGGTCATTTTCCCGAAAAACTGCAAATAGCTATGAGAAATTTCGAAACGGTAATTTCAGCATGGAGCGATGATAAGCTAGTTGGCATGATTTGTGTGATGGATGACGGCATCATGACTGCATATGTTCACTATCTTCTTGTAATGCCTGAATATCAGGACAAAGGAATAGGAAAACATTTAGTAAATGAAATTAAAGATAGGTATAAGGATTATCTAAGAATTGTTGTTGTCGGATATGATGAGGAAGTGGGCTTTTATGAGTCATGTGGATTCGAAAAGGCAGAAGACGCAAGCCCTCTATTCATAACCGACTTGTGGACTTAAGGTGTTAAGATGATAGAAAATGAAGATATTTTTAATAAATTAGTAGGTTTGGTAAATTTGAATGATGCACATTTCAAAGTAATTATGGACAATCAGAATCTGATTTTAAAAAATCAGGAGATCCTGTTCAAGGAATTTAAAAAAATCAATGAAAGATTGGATAAACTGGAAGAATAGGTGCATTATGGTATTGTTTAGAGGAGATGTCAAGTGCAAAAGCCTGCAGAGAAGAACATCCATTAGCGTGATATTGCCGTCTGATAATATTCATTTCCTGCAGGACACAGAAGAGATTGTTCCAAAGCCTTATAAAACACTGTATCTGCTCCACGGTTTGTATGGCAGTGATGACATATTTTTGGCAAACACTTCAATCCAGAAGTTTGCAGAAGACAATGGGATAGCTATTGTCATTCCATGCGGTGAAAACAGCTTTTACGTTGACAATGTTAATGCACATGCTTATTATGGAGAATATGTCGGCCAGGAACTGTTGGACATTACAAGAAATATTTTTCCATTGTCAGATAAAAGGGAAGATACATATATCGCAGGCTTTTCAATGGGGGGATATGGTGCTATCAGAAACGGACTGAAATATTCCAAAAACTTCTCAAAAATAGGCATGATTTCAGCAGCATTGATAACTGATGATATCGTCAACTACACAAGTGATGATAATGTTTTAAGGTCAAGGCAATTTTATGAATCTGTTTTTGGCAGTTTGGAAGATATTGAAGGTTCGGATATGGATCCTAAAGCATTGATAGATAACTGTGAGAGCATTCCTGAAATTTTTATGGCCTGCGGATTTGATGACTTTTTATATGAAAAAAACAAGGATTTTTATGGATTTTTAAAATCAAGAAATGTTGAAGCTAAATTTGTTGATGCCCCAGGCGAACATACATGGGAATTCTGTGACAGATACATTAAGGAATTCATTAAGACTTTGATTTAGATGTGATAATATGAGATGTCCCAATTGCGGTAATGAATTGGATGAAGACAATTACTGTTATGCATGTATGGAATTCATTACAGGCGAAGGCGATGATTTTAACGACGGCTTTAATGAGGAACATGACTATGATTCAAGGGTCAATAACGGTGAGGAAATCTGTCTTAACTGCACGTACTGGAGCGTAAATCCTCACGGGTCTGCTTATGGGATGGTCTGTCGTAGAGGTAACTTCACGCAGGGACCTGGTGATTCCTGCTTTGATTTTGTAAAGGAAACTCATTTTGCAAGTTATGGTGATGACGGTCAGTACCAGTTTGACGAGACCGGAAGGGCAATTTCAAACAAATTGTATTACTGGAAAAATTCAAGGTAAACTATTTTTCATATCTTCTTTATAAAGCCGATTAAATTTTTATATATCATAACGAACTAAAATTATAAATGTATTTTAATATCAAAGGAGAGGATTTATCTGACAAAATATATTATTATTACTGGTGGGGTAGTAAGTTCCATAGGTAAAGGTATCACATCTGCGTCTATGGGTAGAATTTTAAGATCTTATGGTTTAAAAGTTTCAGCTATTAAAATAGACCCTTATTTAAACTGGGATTCTGGAACACTCAATCCTTATCAACACGGTGAAGTTTATGTAACCAATGACGGTATGGAAACTGATTTGGATTTAGGTCACTACGAAAGATTTTTGGATGTCGAATTAAAAGGCCTTGCCAACATTACTACAGGTAAAGTTTATGAGTCCGTCATCGCTAAGGAAAGGGAAGGCGGATATCTGGGCGAATGTGTACAGGTAATTCCACACATCACCAACAGAATCAAGGAAATGATCAGGGTCACTTCCGAAGGCGATGACTATGATGTGGTCTTAATCGAACTTGGAGGTACTGTTGGAGATATTGAAAGTCAGCCTTTCCTTGAAGCACTAAGACAACTCAGAAATGAGGAAGGACGTGAGAACGTCATGTTTGTCCATGTTACATTTATTCCCTACCTAAATGCAGCTGGAGAATTCAAAACCAAACCGACCCAGCACTCTACAAAAGAATTAAGAAGTGTCGGTATAAATCCTGATGTTATTGTATGCAGATCCCAGGAGCACATTGACGATGCATTGCTTGCAAAAGTAGCTCACTTCTGTGACGTTGATGTAAATGCAGTGGTAAACACTCCTGATGCAGGTACAATATATGAAGTGCCTCTTGTTCTGGAAGATAACGGAATAGGTGAATTGATAGTCAACCGTATCGGTTTGGATGTTGAAGCCGATTCTTCCAAATTGGATGAGTGGAGAGAAATTGTAAAATCTTTAAGAATTAAAGATCCTCAGGTCACCATTGGTATTGTGGGAAAATATGTGGAACTTGAAGATTCATATATCAGTATTAGGGAATCTCTGCTTCATGCGGCTGCAAGCATTGGAGTTAAGGCAAATATCAAATATTTAAGCTCTGATGTTGAAGCGTTGGACAAAGATGCATTGGCAGAGTTTGACGGTATTCTGATTCCTGGAGGATTTGGTGAAAGAGGTTTTGAAGGAAAACTCGATGCTGTCGATTATGCAATTGAAAATAATGTGCCGTTGTTTGGAATTTGTCTTGGAATGCAATCCATGGTAACCCAATTTGCAAGAAGAAACGGGTATGACGATGCAAACAGTTCAGAGTTTGACGATGACTTGAAATATCCTGTCATTGACATGATGGAAGAGCAGAAGAAAATCAAAAACATGGGCGGAACCATGCGTTTGGGATCTTATGATTGTAAAATCATTGAAGGAACCAAAACCTATGATGCTTATGGTGAAATCGATATTGAAGAGCGTCACAGACACAGATATGAATTCAACAATGATTACAGAAAGGATTTACAGGATAAAGGTTTAATAATTTCAGGTACAAGCCCTGATGACTTTTTAGTGGAAATTGTAGAGTTCCCAAATCATCCATGGGCAATTGGATGTCAATTCCATCCTGAATTTAAATCAAGACCAAACAGACCTCATCCTTTATTTAAAGCATTTTTAGAAGCTATTTATGAGTTTTCTAAAAATTAATTTTTCTTTTTTTGTACAATATTACGAACCAATCTTCATTTAACGAGATAAATTTCTATCTAATTAATATTCTAGTTGTTAAATACTATAATTATGAATATTAGTGTTTTATTTTTAATTCAAATTATTGTTACAGTTTTATTTGCTATTTTGGCATCAATTTTCGATGTCAGGAAGGGTTTTGTTCCGGATTCGTTAAATTATCTCCTGATATTTTTCGGCCTGGGATCGAACCTGATTTTGACATTGATTTCAAATAATGTTAAATACATTTCGGCTTCAATTATTTTGATGGTTGTGACATTTTATATATCTTATATGTTATGGCAATTGAATATGTGGGGTGGTGGTGACGTCAAGCTATTCACTTCCATTGCTGCAGCTATACCATTTGGTTTGAATATTGATTTTTTGAATATATTTCCTGTATTTTCGGTTTACCCTTTTGTTTTCAGTGTGATATTCAACAGCATTCTTGTTTCATTTCCTTTTTTGGTTTTGTTTACAGCACATTTGCTTTTAAAAAACAAAGCATTCAACAATAATGTTGATTTTTTGGTAAACATATTCAATTATCAAAGTTTAAGGGCGATGGTCAATTCAACGCTGAATAAAACAGTTCCAGTTAAGGACTTGAAGGTGGGAATGATTGTCAATGATTATGGATTTGATGATGAGCATGTTAAAAATCTCATAGAGGAACTGGACGGGAATCTGAAGGTTTACAAAAACCGGACTGATGACTTTAAATATTACTTCAAGTCCCAAAGTGCGGGAGGAATTACAAGCGATGATATGTACCTTTTGAAAATCATGTCTGCCCAGAAATTCATTTCAAAGGAACTGTCCGTAAAAATTTCATTTCCATTCACTCCGGCAATACTGGCGGGGTTAATCATTGCATTGAGCTATGGTGATTTGATAATGCTGTTTACAAAAAAACTGGTTTTGGTGGTTTGATGATAAAGGATAACAGAGGCCAGATTTCCCTTGAATATCTGCTGATTTTCAGCATTTCACTGATAATTATAACGGTATTTTCACTGCCCCTATTGCATGAAAGCATGGACAATACCTTTGATGTTTCCGATTCCCTCAAAGCCAAAGCGGATTTGTCAAATATAGCTCAGGCAATTAAACATGTCTATGGTGAAGGTCAGGGATCAAAACGGGTTGTTAAATTAGATATAAGCCTTCCTGTTAAAATTAGTGTTGCAGGTGACCATGTCTCTTCAAAAATAAAGCTAAAGAACGGTGAAAGTAAGACAATAAAGATTTATGTCAACTCAAAATTGAAGAGGGATGATTTCAATCTAGGTAAGGGCAGGCATGAAATGATTGTTGAATGGCCAATAGGTGATGAGCACATGAAAATATATCAAAAGTAGCTATTTTCATACAAAGTTATTTAACTATTCATTTTTAAATATTAAAATATAATAGGTAAATGGCTGTGTGAATTTATGGATATAATAATGGCAATAATTTATATCGTTTTATTTATAATAATGATGGTATTCGTTTTTTCAATTGGAATGCTGAGAAACTACATGCCAAAAAAGGAAGTTGTCCTGGTATTGGTTGTGGCTTTTTTGATAGGTGCAATTGGAGGAGCATTCTTTTTAGAGCCAATCTATGAAGAATTGCCTTCTGTTATGAGTATGGTTGAAAAAAACGTGCCTGGAAATGAAGAAACTTTATTTTTAGATTTATCTTCTTCTATAAACATGAATGAATTGAGAAATAATCTCTCAGCAACTGAAGGTTTTATTTCATTTAAGGAAACCAGCATTACAATTCCTTTGTGGAAATTAAATGATCGTGAGAAGGAATACTTCGAGTATGTTCTTGGAAACATCGATTCCCATTATAAGCATTATAATGTAACAGATGACGGTAAACTTCAGATTCAGCTTGAAGACAATTATTCATCTTACGAAGCGTTGAAATCATTTTCCGATTGGTATAAGCTAGTTTATGGAGGTTCCATTTCATATGCTCAGATTCATGCCGAGCTGGTAGTCGAATCATCTTCACTGGATACGTTTGAGAAGAACCTGCTAGATACGGGTATTGTTGCAAGCAGTAAACAGGGTCCTGTCCAGGACAGAATAAACAATACCAATTCAACAATGTTGTCCAATTCCTATTTTGTATTGGCTACTGGTGGTTTTGGAGTTCTTGTTGCTGTAATCGGTATTTACTTTGAATCCTTTGGTGTTTTCACAAGAAGATTTAAAAAATTCGTAAGGGAAAAACGTAAAAGGTAATTTATTATGAATGCTGCCGTTCTGTTTTCGGGAGGAAAGGATAGTACAATGGCATTGTATTATGCCTTGGATAAGGGAGAAGATGTGAAATATCTTCTTTCTGTCAAATCTCGCAATGACGAATCATACATGTTTCATGTTCCAAATATTCATGTCACTGATTTGCTTGCAGAAGCGATTGATATTCCTATAATGTCAGTTGAAACTGATGGTGTTAAAGAAGAGGAACTTGAAGATTTAAGGCATGCCTTTGAAAACCTTAAAAGTTTGGGTGTCGAGTGCATATATACAGGAGCACTTTACTCAGTTTATCAAAAATCCAGAATTGAAAGGCTTGGCGATGAAGTCGGATTGAAGATTTTTTCTCCGTACTGGCATGTTGATGAGCTTGAATACATGAGGAAAATTGTTGCACTTGGTTTTAAAATAATTATTTCAGGGGTTGCGGCATGGGGTTTGGATGAATCCTGGCTTGGACGCCTAATCGATGATGAAACCATTGACGAACTTGTAAAAATCAATGAAAAGTATTATATAAACATTGCCTTTGAAGGCGGTGAGGCCGAAACGTTGGCTGTTGACGGACCTATATTTAAAAAGAAACTTAAAATTTTAAAAGATAAAAAGGAATGGCATCATGATAGTGGTGTTTACATTATAGAGGATGCCGTTTTGGAAGAAAAATGATTAGAAACCAATTTCTTCTAAATATTCATTAATTTCTTGGCGGAAACTTTCCAGATCACTTTCGTTAATAATCATTTTATCTGAAAGTGAAATGACATGTCCCATTCCAAAATCAAGTTCAGTATTATCTCTTTTTGCGAATCCTTCATAGTCTTTTGAATCGTCTTCCCTCATTCTTTTTAGAAGTCTTTCAAAGCGTATTTGAGGATTAGCAGATATTGAAAGTATAATGAAGTTATCAAAGTTTTCCTTAAACATTGCCACTTCGTGGTGGCTTCTGATTCCTTCAACGATGATTGGCTTTTCATTACCTTCCGCTTCTAATTTTTTAATTTTCTCGATTGTCAATTCGGAAACAATATTTTCTCCAAATTCTTTTCTTAAATTAGTTGCGGTTTCTTTTGTGCTTTCGCCTCTTTTTTTAGCTTCTTCTCTTATGATATCTCCCATACTTACTATGATGGCTCCCCTTTCAGTTGCCATATCAGAAACTATACTTTTTCCGGAACCTGGCATTCCGGTTATTCCCATTATTTGCATATTAATCTCCATTATCCTTTAATATTAATTTGTTCTATTGATTCTTTAAGGTTTTCCTCATTATCAAATTCATTAACCATTTCAATCAGCACTTGCTTGTCCTGGGTTTTCAGGTCTTCGGCAATCTTTGTCATGAAAGGTATCGCTCTTGTAATGTTGTCCATTATGGAAACGTCAGACATTTTTGATGTTCTTGAAAGTGGATTCAAATCAATTGTAATTATGTTTTTCCCACTTTTTTTAAGAATCTCTGCCCTGTCGCCATCTTCAAGAGGTATCAAAATGGTATCAGCACTATAGATTCCGGTTTTGCTTGCTGATGCCCTGTTGTTTTTAATCTCATTTAAATACTCAATGTCATCATCAAGGGTTCCTAAAATCTCTTTGTATCCGTGATCCCTGTACAGTTTTGTGATGATTTCAACTCTTTCATCAGTTCTGTAAAACAGGTTTATTTCGATTTTGGCATTTACTGTATTTGCCAAATCGATTATTTCGTCGATGGCCAATGCGGTTGCATTTCCGTTGACTGAAATAACTGGATTATTTGATAAAAGTAAAGCTGCGACAGCCACATACATGGCTCTTTTTGCAGGATATGTTGTTTTTTCTCCAATCAAGTAATCAAAAGCTTCTCCTCTTCCATGGGCTATCATTGCGGAGTCGGCAAGATAACCTTTTTGGGAAGCCTTTACGATTTTATCTCTTAATATCAATGACTCATAACGGGGGTGGGATTTCGGTATCATTATCAATCTCCTTATTTTAAATCAATGTTCATTTGAGCTAAATATCCTAAAAATGTTGTAATAAGCAGTGTTAAAACAATCATTGAGAACAGATGAAGTGCATAATCTGAAAAAATTAAATTTTTTGTATTTGGCATGATGAAAAATATCATGTCACATATCAAATCAACGAAAATAAATATCAATCCTACCAAAAATCCTTCGATAACTTCGTTTTCATTAATTTCCCTGATGTATAGAATTCCAAAAAATCCTGTTGTAATGATTAGTATTATCGGAACCAGGATATTAATGCCTGCCAAATGATTTGAAAAGATTGGATTAATTATTTCTGTTAAAATATAAGTGATTATCCATATTAATATTCCAAAAATTATTGCGACTTTTAATTTCATATTCAAAACCTAATATATACTATGTTTAATATTGTTTTGAAAATATAATAAGTTTTTCTAAATTGAGTCTTGAAAAATTAGTATTGGGATGGTTAGGTAGATAGGAATTATCTACCTAACAACTTGTTTTTACAAGTTTTTAGAGAAATGAATTTTAAAATTTGGCTGTTTAATCTATCTCTCCGGCTACATTGTAGCCAAGTATTATTTATGTATTACTAGTATATAAAGTTATTTGCATTTTATAAAAATTCAAGTATACTTTATAAAAAAAATATATATTCTTTGATACATAAAATTTACTTGAATGAGCGATTATAACGAACATGAAATGTATCTTAAAAGAGTCCTTTCAAATTCAATAGGCTCTCAAAATCCATCAGAAAATGCAAAAAACAGGGCACGTAAATTATCCAATTCCTATTTTATGGATTACAAGGAAAACCTTCTAATGGATTATGAAGGTAAGCAATTGGATGATATAGACAACTCCAGTGTAGTTTCAACATCATTCGGGGACACGTTAAAGATATCTCAAACAGAAAAGATAGACTTCAAAATCACTGATAACAATTTCAAAAGTCAAATAAACAATAACTTAAAGTTGCTTCCAAAAATTGGCCTCAAAACCGAGCAAAACCTTAAAAACAAGGGATACACTACAATAGAATCGCTTACACGCCATGACAAATATGGGGATAGCGCATCAAAATTCCTTGATAACATTGACGGATTGTCATTTAGGCAAATTGTTGATTTGCTGGACAATAACAGATACAGCAAAAAATGCAGGGACAATATCCTGAGGTCAATCAGTCTGACAGATAGGGAAAACTTCAAATTCATGGATATCGAGACATTGGGTCTTTCCAACGTTCCGATAATATTGATTGGTGTGGCTGAGATTAAAGGAAATGAGATCATCTCTTCCCAGTACTTTTTAAGGGATATCTATGAGGAGCCTGCAGTAATCGAGGCATATCTGTCTCATCTGGATGAGGATTCGGTGCATGTCACATTCAATGGAAAAAGCTTCGATGTGCCATATATCAAAAACAGATGCCTTTCCAACAGGCTGTCTGCAGATTTGAATCTTGCCCATCTGGATTTGATGTATTTTGCAAAGAATCTCTGGAAGGATGACCTGCCTAACTGTCAGCTTCAGACAATCGAAAGGGAAATTTTTGGAATTGAACGTGAAGGTGACGTTCCGGGACAATATATTCCCGACTATTACAATACATATCTTGCCGAAAAAAATATAGGTCCAATCGTTCCAATTATAGAACATAACCGTCAGGATATCGTTTCACTTGCTAGCTTTTTAGAGAAAATGTATGAGGATGTAAATTAAAATGGGATTTTTAGACAGATTTAAAAGCAAAGACAACAAAAAGGAAAAAAAGCCTCTTCCGGAAGATGTTGAAATTGACGAAGAGCAGCTGATACTTAAGGAAATTGCCATCAACAGTAAGGACAGAACTGAAAGGGCTGTGGCTGCAGACAGCATCACCGACCAGTTTGTGGCACTTGACATTGCAAAAAATGTAAAGGACCGTGCAATCAGACTGATTGCTGCAAACAAACTCAAGGATGAAAGACTGCTTTGGGATGCTGCTGAAAACTCAAAATTTTTTGATGTAAGAAGCTTTGCATATGAAAGGCTTGGCGAGAACAACAAATCAATATCTGAAATTGTAAAAAACACAAAAAAGAACAAGAATGTCGATGAGATATTTGAAAAGATTGTTGACGAAGAGACCCTTGAGGACATTGCCATCAATGCAATTGACAGAAATTACAGAAGACTGTCACTTGAAAAAATTGAAAGTGAAGAGATATTGTATGATCTTGTTTTCAAGGCTGGTGATTCATCAATCAGAAAATCTGCAGTAAACAAGGAGAACTTCACAGATGAGGATGTTCTCTTTAAGGTGGTAAGCCAGGATAAGGATGAAACTGTAAAAATTGCTGCAGTTAAAAAGATGGAAAATGAAGAGATTTTGGCAGAAATTGCCAAAAACGAGGAAAATGCAAAAATCAGATCAATCATTTTCGGCAAAATTCAGGATATAGAAATCTTAAAAGGCATTGCATTGGATTCCAATAAGGCTGACGTTCGCCTTGATATTATAAATAAATTGGATGATGAGGAGCTGCTGTTAAATATAGCTTTAAACGACTCCGATAGTGTTGTCAGAACAGAAGCAGTCAAAAAGATAACCTCAGATGATGCATTATTAAAAGTCATATCAAATGAAAATGATCCGTTTGTAAGACAAATTGCCGTTAAAAACTTAAATGACACAAAGGAATTGATTAACATTGCTTTAACCGATGAAGACCAGTTTGTAAGAAATCATGCACTTTCCAACCCTGCCATTACAGATGAAGCTGATTTTACATATATTGCAATCAATACAACTCATGAAGATGTTGCAGCTCAGGCAATGGAACACATTAGTGATGAGAAAAACTTCATTGAAATATTGAAGAATGCCGAATTGGAGAATGTCAGAAAATCCACATTGGACAACATCACTGATTTGGAAACATTAATCAGAATTGTTCTTGCAAATAAGGATGAGGAATTTTCACTTAAGGCATTGAATAAGATTAAAGTTGAAAAATGTCTGATGAAGATTCATGAACAGGGAATTTCAGAAAATATCTCCGTAAGGGCAATTTCCCTAATAAGGGACCAGAAATATCTGACCGATGTAGTTAAAAACGACGATTCGTGGAGAGTTCGTGAAGCGGCATGTAAAAAAATAGTAAGTAAAAAGGTCCTAAAGGATGTTTCAATTTCTGATGAAAATGAATATGTAAGGGCTGTTGCTAAAAAAAGAATGAGTTTATAAGAAAAACTCAGGCTCTTTTCTTTCGCTGTTTGCACTTTCAAATGCAGGTTTTTTGGCTTCAAATGCATCTCCGCTAAACATTCTGGCATCCTCAGGACAGATGCTGATGCATGCAGTGCACCTTGAACACAAATCAAGGTCTGTATCAATAGGATCATCATCAGGTATTGCTTTTTCAGGACATATTGATACGCAGTCATAGCAGAATGCACAGAGGGTTTCATCACAGCTTATTTCAAATGGAAGTTGTTTGTATTCGACATAAGGTCTGTTTCCAGGTATTTCGGCATTCAGACTTTCACCGGATTTGATTTTTTCAAGGCATTTTTTGGAAAATTCGTTAATCTTTTCAATGTCGCTGGCATCAGGTCTTCCAACTGCAACGCCGTCAAATATTGAATGGTGACTTACTGTAGTGGCAGCCGCAATAACATAGAAGTTATTTTCTTTCAACAAATCAACCAACTCAAGCAATGCATCGGACACATGAGCATTCCCATAATTTGTGATAGCTATTGCATTAGCATTGTTTCCTTTTAATTTTTCTAATCTTTCACGACCTCTTTTTGGAATTCTTCCGGCAAAAATAGGCATTCCGACTATGACTATGTCGTCCTGGTCAAATTCCTTGCTTTCATCGAAATTTAATAAATCATAAGTTTCGCTGGAATAGTCAAAATTCCTTGCAACTTGTTCCACGACTTTTTTGGTTGTTTTAGATGGACTGAAATAAATTTTAATGATGTTTGACATGCTTTCACCTATTTGATATTATAGTATATTCATAACATATAAATTTCGGATATTACTTTAGAATGGCTAATAATAGAAACCATTTAATATTATTAAATTTAAAAAAATATTTGGTGATACGATGGAATTAATGAGAGAGCTATCTTTAGCACCTGGTGTATCAGGTTCCGAAGAGGAAATAGCTAAAATTATTACACGTGAATTAAAAGATGTAGCTGATAAAATTGAAAAAGACAGTATGGGAAACCTTATTGCTACCAAAAAAGGTGAAAAAAAGGCTCCTACTGTAATGCTTGCCGCCCACATGGATGAAATTGGGCTTATGGTAAGATACATTGACGATAACGGATTTATTAAATTTTCAAATATTGGTGGAATCAACGACCAGATGTTAATGAACCAGACAGTAACTGTTCACTCATCTATTGGAGAACCAATTGTAGGTGTAATCGGTTCAAAACCACCTCACGTTACCAAACCGGAAGAGAGAAACAAGGTCGTTAAGGCTGACGACATGTTCATCGATATCGGTGCAAAAGACAAGGAAGATGCGGAAAAAATGGTCAGAATTGGTGACAAAATGACCTTCAATGCACTCTTTGAGGAATATCCGAATAATTTGATTATGGGTAAGGCTTTAGACAACCGTGTAGGATGTTACGTAATGATGGAAGTTTTAAAAAGAGTTGAAACCAGAGCCACAGTGTACGGTGTAGGTACCGTTCAGGAGGAAGTGGGTCTTAAAGGAGCAAAAACTTCAGCATTCAAATTAAACCCTGATTTGGCAATTGCACTTGATGTAACATTATCCGGTGATCATCCTGGAATCAAACCTGAAGAGGCACCTGTTGTGATGGGTAAAGGTCCTGCAATTATTTTGGCTGATGCAAGCGGAAGAGGTATCCTGACTCAGGAATCCGTAAAGGAAATGCTTATTAAGGCAGGAGATGAAAAGGAAATTCCATACCAATTGGAAGTTAGTGATGGTGGAACAACTGACGGAACAGCAATTCACCTGACTCGTGAAGGAATTCCTACCGGTGTTTTATCAGTTCCTACCCGTTACATACACACTCCTGTTAGTGTATGCAGTATGGATGATATTGAATCAACAATTCAATTGATTACAGAAGCTATAAATAACTTATAGCTTTAATTTTTCTTTTTTTAAAAAAAATAGTTAGATGAAGATTATTTGAATCTGTCATCTGATTTTTGTGATTTTGCTTTTTTGTGTTTGGTTTCAAACCATCCGATTTTTAGCTCATCAATGGTGTCTTCGTAGAGCTGGGGTACATATGGTTTGATGTCGAGAAGTGGTGTTCCATCAAGCACATCAATATTTTCAACACAGACCTTATTATCCTTAACGTCTGTGAGCTTAACCACGCTCATTCCGATGCGGTTTGGCCTTTTGGGTGATCTTGTTGCAAACACTCCATGGGTGTTGTCATCCATGAACGGTTTTACTTCAAGCATGTAGCCGTCAACCTTGTGAAGCAGATATATGATGTGGATGTGTGAGAAATCATTGAGGTCTTTTAGACCGTCTACATATTTGTCCTTGATTTCAATAGTTCCCTTTACTCCCTTTGCACCAGTCGGCTGAATTGGCATGCCTTCGATTTCTTTAAACTCAGTATGGATTGTACCAATTGATTCCATTTCGATTTTCATAATATTATTTTTCGATTTGATTTTTAATATATTTTACTGGTTTATTTAAATATGTCCATTGTCATTTTATGAATTTCGATAGAATTTAATATAAACTAATATATAATTTTTAAATTAAATATAAAATTATATATAATCTTATTTTTTATTTAAAATTAATATTTAATTTTTATTTTGAAATTAATTGTTTTTTATCTAAATAAAAAATAATTTTTATAATTTTTGTTATCGATATGAAGCAAAAAAAGTAATCGATATTAAAATTCTTCTTTTACCCAAAAACCGAAACATTTATATACAATTCGATACTACTTATTATTACAAAACATAGGTTGATGTGAAAATTAACTTATGAAAAAAATTATTATATATAATTATACAATATAAAATAAAGGTGATATGAATGAAACTTAGTGCAAGAAACCAATTAGAAGGAAAAGTAACAAATGTTGAACTCGGTGCTGTTATGGCTAACATCAAAATCGAAATTAGCGAACCTAACACTATTACTGCTGTAATCACTAAAGAATCTGCTGAAAACTTAGGTTTAAAAGAAGGCGATGATGTTTGCGCTCTCATCAAATCAACTGAAGTGATTATCGGAAAATAAGTAGGATGACAGGATTAAAATCCTGCTATTCCTAATAATAGTAAAACAGCAAATACGATTATTGCTGCTTTCAATAATGTTTTTAAATTTTTAATTACTGCATAAACTATTACAAACAATATTATTAAACGGATAATGTTAATTCCCATTAACATTATTATCCACCTGCAAGAATGGTCTTTGTACCTTCTTCAGAAATTTCTTCTTTTTTAAATTCAACATCATATTTTACGGTTTCAATAACTTCTTTTAATGCGTCAAGGGTTTCCCCTCTGTGATTTCCTAAAACCGCAACTAAAAATAGCATGTCGCCGGTGTAAAATTCACCGATGTAGTGAACTACTGATATCTCATGAACGTTGTATTTGATTTTTGCATTTTCAGCGATTTTTTCGATTTCCTTTTGGGTCTTTTCCTTATCTGGAGTTGTTAATATTAACTTTTTCAAGTTCATGTTTTCTTCTTTGCCGCGCACAATTCCTTCAAAAGTAAAAATAGCTCCTGAATAATCGATTTTTGTACTTTTTTTCAAGTCTGCTATTAAATCGGCCATTGTAACTTTGTCTTCTTTAGCTTCTATAACTCTTACAACCATGATTTCATCTCCATTATGTTAATATAATTTAATGATATAAATAACTATTGTTATAAGTCACTGATTTCCTTAACGGATAAATTTTTTATCCTTTCCACACCGTTGATTTCAGAAATGACATCTGCTGTTGCTTTTGGAACTAATTTCTGCCAATCATCATCAGTTAAAATCCTTTTTCTAACTTCTGTTCCGGACAAGTGCAGTCTGTCATAAAGTGGAGGTTGTCTGACTTCATAACCCTCTTCTGAAAATAATTGCTTAACTAGGGGATTTCCTGAATAAACAATTGAAAATGGAGGGGTCAGCATTTTGACATGTGATGCCCAGATGGCATTGAAATTGATGTCTTGCATTGGAATGATGTAATATCTTGACGGGTCGACATCAGCTTCAGCCAAAGCCTGACTTATCATAACAATCCTTTCACCTGCAGTAAACGGATCCTTCAGCTCATGGCTTAGCTGGGCACTTCCGATTCCAATAATGATTTCATCCACTTCATTCAATATCTTGCTGATAACCTGCATATGGCCGTTGTGCACCGGCTGCATTCTACCAATCAGTATTCCTCTAACTTTTTGCATATTATCACACTAAGGATTCAATTCGTCTAAACTTTTAATTAATTTGTCTGCCTTTTCCTGCTTTTGGGATAAATTATCGGTAATTGAGGTTTCCATTAAAATTGTTGTAATTCCTTTATTGGCTATCGGCATTGTAACCTTTTCTGGACTGGTTCCTTCGCTAAAGTTGAAGTCAACTATGCCGATATCGTCGGATAATTTATCGATGTAAGTGTCGATTTTGTCAGTTCTGTTAGACAAACTAAATAGGAAATTGGAATATTCATATATAGGGTCTATTTCATGAACATCAACGACAATAAACGGTTTGTCTTTTTTAATGTTTGGAACAATGTATTTGTGGGCCAGTGCCTCTCCTGCCTCTCTTGTATCATAACGGGAAGTCAGATTGTCCTTGACTTTAACATAATAGATTACGTATTTTTTTGTCAGGTTCCTGTCTCCATTTTCACTGGTAATGTTGTATATGGTTTTGTTTACGGCTTCATGGATTTCATGTTCTCGTGGATGAACTCCCAATATGATTCCAACGGTTTCATTTGAAGAGGGATTGCCTGCAATAATCTTATATACGGTACCATTGGCATTTTTTCCAACTGTAGTGATGTTGTAGATATTGTCATGAGGACCGGTATTTGCAGTTAACATTATTGCTATGTTAAATATTACCACTAAAATTAAAACCAAGAGTAATATTTGATATTGTCTTTTTTTATTCATAAGCAGACCTTTTAATTTATAGTATATTTTTTTGTTTTTAACAATTAATAAACTTTCTTAAATGAAACTAAACTATATTAAAGACTTTTTACTAAAATATTAAATGAATAAATTATGGAGTTTTCATAATGGAAAATAGAAATATAATTATTATAGCAGTGGCAATCATTGCAGTCATCGCAATTGTTGGCGTTATTTTTGCTACTGGAATGTTAGACAATAAAGACCAAGTTACCACTCCATTTAAAACAGCGTTTATGGAAGGTAAGTTTATCGGAAACGTTACTCTGGAAAATGATACAGAAGAATTCATGCATTCATATAAGGATAAGGAGCATGACATTACTTACAACATATCAACTGTAGACAATTCCTCTGCACTGATGGACATATACTGGCTTCAGGGCGTTACAAATCCTGAAGAGCGTTCAGTTAATGGAAATGACTGGAACATATACTTCAATGAAGCCGTTCCAGGAAATGAAACAAACAATACAAATGCGACCATGAACATTGTAATATGTCAGTCACAGGGTGAAAAACAGGGATATCTGATTTATGCAATATTCGGACCGGATAGTGATGTAAACTCAACAGGAAACGAATTTGGCGCAACTTATACTGATTACATATTGCCTCTTCTCAAAACAATTAAATTGAAAGAGAGCAGTAATGTTCCAGCCATCAATGAAGAGTTTGGATTAAGTGAATCAGAATTTGCTGAACAAATCGATTTGATTCATCAATATCAGGCCGGAAACGTTTCAGCATTAGGTTAAAACTATGAAAATAACAGTTTTTCATGCGGATGAATGCGACAGGAAAAAGTGCACTTCCATCAAGATGGAGAGGCTAGGCAAATGTAGGTTAGTCTACAATATCAATAAGATTCCCTCAGGTGCAATCGTCCTAAATCCATATGCTGAAAAAGCTGTTTCATATGAAGACTACAGATATGTACAAAGAAGAGGAATTGTGGGGCTTGACTGTTCTTGGAATGAAGTATCAAGCTCTAAAAAATTCTTTTCTTTATCTAAATATCACAGATCCCTTCCTTTTTTAATTGCAACCAATCCTGTCAACTATGGTAAACCTTGCATTTTATCAACAGTTGAGGCAATAGCCGCAACATTATACATTACCCGTTTTAAGGATGAAGCCCATAAAATTTTGGACGGTTTTAAATGGGGTCATACATTTTTGGAGCTCAACCATGATTTGCTTGAAAGTTATTCTGAAGCAGATACAAGTGTTGAGGTTGTGGAAGTTCAAAATGCTTTTCTTGCTGACAATGGCATTAACATCGGAGATTAACCGTTTTTTTTAAATAATTTTTAGAAACCTTTGTAAAATAAATTGTACAATGTAATACATTTCATTAAGGGTATTTGAATTTTTACCTAAAAAATGAGCCATTTCCAAAAAAATTTTTATTTTTTTTAGAATTTTGGATAATGTTTACAAACATATAAATTGTTTAAATTATATATTAACAATCGGTGATTATTATCGGAAATAATGATATGAAAGGTTTGAATGGTTTGCTTAATATTTTTAAAAAGGAGGCTGAAGACGCATCTAAAATTACTTTTATTGGCTCTCCAGGTCTTTGCACTCCATTTGCAGAATTTTTAAGTTTTGGTGTAAATGATATGGAATCCCACTATATTCCGTTATTAAATATTGATGACTGTCATGAATTTGAACTCAGATCCTATGGTATGGCGCTTAAGGATGAAGTCTCAAATCCAATTGATTCAGACATTGTTGTTTTATTGGGCGGATTGGCGATGCCCGACTTTAATGTGGATGTGGATGAACTCAAATCATTAATAAGTAAAATTTTAAAAAACGACGGAAAAATCATTGGAGTATGTTTCATGAACATGTTTGCCGATTTTGGCTGGCTGGATGAAATAGATTTCGACAGCATCATCGATGGAACATTAATCCCTATGGTTCAAAAATAATTTTTGGTGATAACAATTAAAAGTAAAATCATTTTAACCCTATTTGCTGTTTTAATTTTGTTTTCATCTATGAGCATCATCACTGCAGGTGATGTTGATTCAAATCAGACTGATGTTTTGAAAGCTGATGCTTCAACATCCTCAACAGATGATTTGCAGAATGTTTTGTCTGCCTCCAGTCAGGAAAATTCAACAGAAAATAATACTCAAGGCAGTGCATTTTTGGTATTGGACAATGATGCAGATAAAGAAAATGTACATATCGGTGATTATGTAACCTGGATTTTAAAGGCACAAAACTTCGGTCCGGATATAGCCAAAAATACTAAAATTCATAATACTCTGCCTGAAGGCTTAAAATACATAAGACACACTACTACAAAAGGAACATTCTCTCCTGAAACTGGAATTTGGGACATTGGTGATTTAAGTATGGAAGATGGTTCTGTAAGATTGTTAATCACTACCAAAGCAATCACTGCTGGTGAAAAAGTTAACAAGGCATATATAACAACCGATACAGCTAATTTAAATAACGTAACTTATGAGGAAGAGGAAATGGATGTATCGGACGATACTTATACAAAATCGTCCAAATTGGAAAAGTCAGCAAAAACAATGTATGAAACCGGAAATCCTATATTTTTAATTTTAGCTTCATTATTCATATTGTTCATCCCATTTTTCAAAAAACAATGATTTAACATTATTATACTGTTTTTTTTAAGCTGGGGAGTTTTGTCAATGTCATAGTGAGTCTAGTCCGATGGGAACAATGACTCAATCAGAAAAATAGATGAATTATTGTAGTTGGTGCTACAATAATCTAAAATTTATTTATTTTTTCCTGGAATTCCTCTTCAGTTTTCATTTCATGTCTTTTTTCGGTTAGAACTTCCATTCCAGCAAATACAAGTCCTGTTATGACAAATGTCAGGTGAAGCACAATTCTCCAGAATTCAAAATTCGGATCTACATGTGTAGTAGCATTCAGGAAATCCTGCAGTAATTCAATCAGGGAAATTGCCACCACTGAACCGATGATTTTTATTTTAAGTCCTGAGAAATCCAAACGACCCATCCATGGAAGGCGGTCATCACTTCTCTCGGCAGCATCAATTTTAGATACGAAGTTTTCATAACCTGAAATTGTAACGATGAGCACTAAATTGGCCACTAAAGTCAAATCCAGAAGCTCCAGGATGCGTACAATCCACTGATTGGTATTCAATGTTTGCATTATCAAAACAAAATCATATACTTCAAATACGAATTTGCCTAATATAAGTATCAATACGATTATCAGGATAAGATACATTATTGATAAAATCCATCTGCTTCCAAAAAGGAAAAATTCTATTCCCCTTTCAACAAGATGCCTTAAATAATGGAATTTTTGCTCAATATATGCATACTTTTCATTCTTTTTATCATCTTTGCCGGGTTTATGTTTTACATTTCGTTTATCGACTACTTCAAATATGGGCTTCTTTTCTTCTGGCAAGCCATCACATCCTATATGTTAGTGTTATATTCATAAGGAGAACCATTACTGCCTGTTTTAACATATTTTTCAATATCTTCTCCCTGTTTAATATAAATTTTGTTATCGTTGTAAATTGATTCGTTATTCACGTTTCCAAATTCAAGATTTTCAAGCTGCAATATTCCGTTTTCATTGTAGATTGCATATGAATTTTCATGTTCTTTTTTAAGGTCGAATTGGGTTGATTTTATATCGCAGGAACCGTTTTCGACATATATTAGATTGTTGTTGTATTTGTCTCTGGAAAATGAACAGTCTTTAAGGTTCAATTTGTTGTTTTCTCCACCGGTCTGATAAATAATGTTTGAATATTTGGTGGAAATATTGTTTTCGGATTCGCATTTTTCCATATGGGCAATATTGTCATTATATATTATGCTTCCCTGATTTGTTGCCCTGTTGGATTTGAATTTGGCGTCTGATAGTGTTAATTTGGCATTTTCACCATTGCTTATTGATGCTCCGTTTTTAGCATGGTTTGATATGAAATTGCAATTGTTGTCGATTTTCACTATGTTTGTATTGTTTATGGCACCGCCGTTCTCATCGGTTGTGTTGCTTAAAAAGTCACAGTTGTTAATGTTTAATTCACCTTTGTTGTTGATTGCACCGCCATCACTTTCATTTGCGAAATTTTTTCTAAAATTGCAGTTTTCAATATCTGCAATACCTTCATTGCTGATGGCTCCTCCGGCATTGGAAATGTTGCGGTCAAAATTACAGTTGATAATCTTCAGGGAGTTGCTTTTGTTGTTGATTGCGCCTCCTTCAGTTGATGATCCGTTTCTGAAGTTGATGTTTTTCAACGTGACATTTTCGCCGGTAACATTGAATATTCCTTTTCCAAGTCCGTCAACGGTAAAGCCGCATCCGTCAATGACCAGATTGTCTTTGTCAATGTCAATGCCCTTTTTGAATTCCTTGTTTATGATGTCACTGTCCAGTTTTATTTCTTTTTCACCGCTGGATATGATAAGATTGAGATTTTTAAATGTTTTTGCATTTTCGCTGTTGATGTGGATAAATCCACCTTGAGTAATCTCTTCAAGCTCTTCCTTTTGAGCACTTTCAATATTGACCGTTCCCTGATTGTGGATTTCAAATTTATTTTTAAGCATGTCCGTTTGGTCCCTTTTGAATTCACAGTACCTTAAGGTTGCATCTGAGTTGAATGTGTTGAATATTGCAGGGCCCTTCAAACCGGAATTGTTTTTAAATGTTGAACCAGTCAGATTTAACGCATTTCCATTATATATGGCTCCTCCGAATTTGGCATAATTGTTTTCAAAGGTGCATCCTTCGATATTAAGCTCGCCGTTGAAATTGTAGATGGCTCCGCCGTCGTTTCTCTCGGTACGGTTATCGATGAAATCACATTTTTCAATGTTTAATTTTCCTTCCAGATTGTATATGGCACCGCCGTTGCTGTCATGGGCATAGTTTCCGATGAACTTGCAGCCGATGATATTCAAATTGCCTTTGAGGTTATTGATGGCTGCCCCATCGGTATTTGAGCTTGCCTTTTTAAATATGATGTTTTTTAGGGTGATGTTGTTTGCATTAACGATTAGAATTGGGGTGTTTCTGCCGCTTGGCTGGATGGTGTGACCCTGGCCGTCCAGAACAATATCGTCAACATCCAGTACGAGGGTTTCGGTTAAATAAAAATCGCTGTTTATAATGATTTCCTTTCCACCGCTGTGTATTGCATTTAAAAATTGTTCGGTGGGTGATTCATCGATTTCAGCTTCTTTTTTTCTGAGAGTTTCCTTTTGATTTTTAGAAGATTTCTTTAGCCAGTCACTAAACCCCATGTACAACACCTTTATTAATAAGTCTTAATTTAAAAAGATTTAAATATTTCTTTACATCATTATTAAATATTGAAAAATAATAATTATTTTCTATAAGCGGTTTTAGTTGTTTTGACTCTTTTTTACTAAACATTTAAATACTATTAAAGTAAAATAATTAATTAATAGTTATGAAGACTGGATTATGCTGATTTCATAACGGTTTTATTATTACTAAATTTTCACGATTATAAGGAGGAATTGTTAATGGCAAGATTTGAAGTAGCAGAAAACAGAATGTTCAATGTAAAAATCTGCTTAAAATGTAATGCTCGTAACCCTGCTGGTGCAACTACCTGCAGAAAATGCGGTTACAAAGGTTTAAGATACAAAGCTAAAGAACCAAGAGGATAGACATATTCTCTTTTTTTACTATTTTTTTATTTTTTTCTTATTTTTAACAATTAATTTAATATATCATTTTTTATAAATCTTATTTTAGGTAATCTTTATGAAGGACGTAGAAAATTATATCAGAGATATTCTAAAAACAAGAAAAATACATTTTACATTGATTGACCCGGATGAACAAACTCCGGAACAGGCTTTGGAAATAGCCACTCAGGCTATTGAAGGCGGAACCGATGGTATTATGATTGGAGGATCAACCGTTAACGGTGACGATGTTGACAATACCTGTAAAATATTGTCTGAAAACATTGCAGTTCCGATTATTATCTTTCCTGGAAATACAAGCAGTGTAAGTAAATATGCCGATGCAATATTTTATATGAGTTATGTAAACTCTAGAAATCCGCACTGGATTAACGGTGCTCAGGCAATAGCTGCCCCTGCAGTTAAAGCTTCAGGAATGGAAATATTGTCCATGCATTATATGGTCGTTGCACCTGGAGGAACTGTCGGTTGGGTTGGTGATGCAAATCTTGTACCTAGAAACAAACCTAAAATACCTGCAGTTTACGCAATGTCTGCTGAACTTTTCGGAATCAAATTCTTCTATCTTGAAGCAGGTTCTGGCGTGGATGAGCCAATTCCAGTGGAAATGGTCGCATATTCCAAAAAGGCCGCTCCAAAAAACATCCTTGTTGTCGGAGGAGGAATTCGTGACGGTCAAGCAGCTTACATGGCAGCAAAAGCTGGAGGAGACATTATTGTAACCGGAACAGTTGTCGAAGAGGTTGCAGATGTTAAAGCTAAAATTCAAGAATTAACCGGAGCTATCAAAAAAGCTTCAATGGAGTAGTCACCAACTGCTCTTACCATACTTTTTTTTAATATATTAACATAACTAATATCAGGAGATATTATGTTAAATTCACTATATGAAAAGGCCATCGCTAAAAGAGGAAATATCCAACCTATGGAATCAGACAATAATGTCGAATCCCAACTGGAATGGAACTGGTTTGAAAGACCGTTTAAGGAAAGTTCCAAAGAGTTTTCAATCGCAGCAGGCGACGGAAGCTTCAACAAAAAGAAATTCCTGACAACAAATTTCTGTGCCGTAGGTGCCGAATCCATAATATATGATGGTGAAATAAAAAAGATTGACGATGCAGACATATTTGAAATTTCGCATGTTCCGTTTCTCGATGAGCTTTTGGGAAATTACATGTCAATCTATGAACTCAAATGTGCACTGAAATCAATTGAAGAGTACAATGTGGACTACTACATGTTTGACGGATCCATATTGGGAGACTTGGAGAATGCTTTTCCAAAGGGCGCGAAACTGCCTTTAAAAATAAAGGACAATCTTGATGAAAGTCTTTTGAATGAATTTGAAAGAAGGCTGGAGCTGACCCCTTACGGTTTTGTATTTCCGCAGATAAAGGAACGTGTCCTTGCTGATGTAAGCGTTAAAATGGAATATGAAAACAGGGAGGATTTTGATTTGCATCTTGCTTCAATAGAAAAGATTATCCTTCTAAAAAAGCTTCTTGAAAACAAAAGCAAAATAATTTCAATCGCAAAAACCTCATCCGACAACAATCTGTTCGGGTGGAACATTCCGGACATTGCCTTTTTGGACAAGTTCACCAAAAAGCAGGGAATATCAAAACTGGAATATCGAAGGGTATTTAAGAATGCGGCATTTCCGTATTTCAATGACTTTTTCAAGCAATTGAAATTCACCATATTCTACGTGAGATTGCAGGACAACAAAAATGTTTTAAAGGTTGAATTGCCATATAAGGCTTCAGAAAAGGAAATTTTGGATATTGTGGAAAAAATTAACGTGTTGACCGTTCAGGGTTATCCGTATTTGCTCAATAAGGCACACAATGATGTTGTGATTACGGACAGGAACATGAAGGAATTATTGAAGATAGCTAAAGTTTATGAAACAACAAACAGGGAAGTGATGTCATGGTAGTCGGAATTTGTGTAGGAGAAACATCCCTTTCAGAAATAACATTCATTTCTGACAAGATGCCTAAAGTAGGGGAATATGTTACCATAGAATATGACGGCAAAAAGGTTTTGGGAATGGTTGAAAATCTTATAAGGGGAAACGATGCTTTAAATGTAGACATTAACGATTTTAAAGCCATTCAAAAAATTTCCAAAATAGGAGTTGAAGACAACTATATCAGAGGAAAGGTAAAGATTTTAGGGGATGTCAATGACAATTTGAAATTGCCAAGAACACCAGCTCTTCCGGGAACAGAAATCAAATTGGCGGACAAAGAAGTGTTGTCAGAGATATTCAAGGTTGCAAATCCGATTAAACTTGGTTGTTTAGTAAACCAGAGTGATGTCGATGTCAATGTTGATGCAAACCCTATTCTGTCAAGACACCTTGCCATTCTGGCCATGACAGGTGCCGGAAAATCCAATACTGTATCTGTTTTGATAGATCAGCTGCTGACATACAGTGTGCCTGTATTCGTTTTTGACATGCATGGCGAGTATAAGGATGCGGAATTTCCAAACGGCGATGTAAATATCATAAGGCCAAAGATAAATCCTAACTATATGGATTTTCATGAAATCAAAAAGCTGGTCAACATTCCGTCAAATGCCTATCTTCAGGAAAGATTCTTCAGAAAGGCATTTAAAACCGCTAAAGACAATCTTAAAAACGGAAAGGCCAATTCAAATAACTTTTTACAGATTATGTATGATATTCTCTATCAGGAATCTCTTGATGAAAGTTCAGATAAAAGAATTGTTGATGTAATGAACAAAATCGATGATTCAATGGACAGGTATTCCAAGCTATTCGACAAAAATGCAGCAAACATCCTTTCAAATATCAAACCTGCCCATGTTAACGTATTGGATTTAAGCCAGGTGGATGAATCTGTTGCAAGCGTGCTTGTAAGCCACATCCTTAGAAATTCACTTCAAAGGTCCAAGAATGCTGCCCACAGCGGCAATAAGGACGAACTGATGGACAATTCAGTATTCTTTATATTGGAGGAAGCCCATATTTTGGCTCCAAATAGACGTGATTCAGATTCTAAAAGATGGATTCAAAGGGTTGCAAGGGAAGGTCGTAAATTCGGTTTGGGCTTATGTCTGGTAAGCCAATCACCGAAAACCGTTGACCATGATGCATTGTCACAGATGAACAACATGATTATCCTAAGGCTTGTTGAGCCCGAAGACCAAAGACATGTTCAATCAGCAAGTGAAAGCCTCTCTCAGGATCTTGTCAATCAGCTTCCTTCTTTAAATGTAGGTGAAGCTATTGTACTGGGTTTAATGAGCAAAGTACCGACTCTTGTTAAAATTGATGAGTTTAAGGGCCGTCGCCATGGTGATGACATGGACATTGTATCTCACTTTAAAAACATTAAGCAAAGACAGGCTGAAGAGCTTGAACATGATTTAAAGGAATCAGAAGACATGGGATACGATTATTAATCCCTACTTTTTTTATTTTTTAAATTCAATATTGATTTGACTTCGTTATATTGTATAGGACTATATAGAAACTTATTTATATTATTTAATCGATATTAATAATTGAAATGGAATTTGGAGAATTATATTTCAATGTGGGGTCAATTTTCCAATGTGAAAGCAATTTTTCAATGTGAAAACAATTTTTGAGGATATAAAAAAAATGTTTCAATGGCAAGATTTTCGTCAAGTTGCGGATGAATTAATGATGCATTATGATGAATCTCATATTAGATGTGCAATAAGTAGGCATTATTATTCTCTTTTTGGTTCTACTAGACAATATTTGATAAATGATAAAAATCTTTATGAGTTTAATAGTCGAAAGAATATTCATGAAAGGATATATAGGGAATTAATTAATTCTAATGATTCTACAGAATATGAGCTAGGTGAAATAATTGGATTTTTAAGAAAAATGAGAAATCATGCAGATTATGATCTGGGTGATGATTGTTTAAGTTATTTTGAAGAAAACTTAGAAAAGATTTTGGAAGATGTGGAAACTGCTTTCAATTCTCTTAATTCTTTAAAGGTTAATCCGCCTTATATTGTGTGAGTTGATAATATGGATTATTTAAATTACGTTAATAAATTGGAGTCAGATGAAGGTTTATTTTTAAATGAGTTAAATGAATTGAAAGATAATTATGAAATTAAACATAAAAAGGAAGTGTACGATTTTATAAATTCTAATAGAGGATTAATTGTTTTGCTAAAAGAACTTCATCCATACCTAAGTTCAAATTTTCCAAATGGTGAATTTTCTTTAATGTATAGTATTGACCCTGAATTTGATTCACTGTCAAATATTGTTGTAAATGTTAAAGTGGACAGATACACATTTGATAATGGAGTTATGAAAACTTTAAGAAATATTTCTTTTGAATTAAGACCATTAAGACAAAAACTGGATTTGATGGTTGAGTTAATGTTAATGCCTGCATTATTGGATAAGGATAAAATTAAAAGATAATTCTTCATTTTTTTTAAGTTGATTTTGGTTATTATTACTCCTCAAATGCTCTCTTAGCAAACCATTAAATATACAATCGAATAAAATATTATTCAATTAAATACTGTTATAGTGTTTAAATTGGTTATATACAATAAATTAAAAAAAGGTAATATAATGAAATTTGCACATTTAGCAGATACTCATTTAGGTTATCGCCAATTTGGTTTAATTGAGCGTGAAAAAGACTTTTATGAAGTATTTGGAAAGGTTATTGATAAAATAATTGAAGAAAAAGTAGACTTTGTAATACATAGTGGGGATTTGTTTGAAAATGCAAAACCATCTCCAATGGCACTTTTGGAATTTCAAAAAGGATTGTTAAAGCTAAAAGGTGCGGGCATTCCCATGTATGCAATTGCAGGAAATCATGACTCTACATTGCGTAAGGGATCAATTCCTCCGCAAGTTGTTTTTAAAAAAATGGGTTTGAAAGTTATAAGTCCAATAAATACTAATTATATGCATGGAGATATTTTCATTGCGGGACTGCCGTTTTATCCAGCATCCAAAAGTAAAGTTTTAAAATCAAAACTGGTTGATTTGTCCAAAAAGGCAGCCAATCATGAAAAATCAATTCTTGTTTTGCATCAGGGTATTGACAATTACTTTGATTATCAGTATGAACTGGAACCAGGTGACATTCCCGACAATTTCAACTACTATGCGCTGGGTCACATTCATAAGTATATTGTATCTGATTTCGGAAAAGGAAAACTGGTTTATCCGGGATCCGGTGAAATCTGGAAAACAGATGAACTGGAAGACTACAACCTGAACGGCAAAGGTTTTGTCGTGGTTGACTTTGATGGTTCCAAACCACAAATCAAAAGGGTAAAGGTTGATGTTTCAAGAGAATTCATTAAAAGGTCTCTAGATTATCATAACCTGGAAAGCGGAATTAATGGAATAAAGGAAACCATCAAGGATTTTGACAAAAAGCCTATCCTGATTTTAGAGATAAACAATGTTGATTCCGATACTGGTATTATATATGAGTTGATTAACAGGGAACTTGGCGAATTGTCTTTAATGATCAGGCCTACATTCAATCTTGTTGATGATGAAATTGAAATTGAACTAACTAGGGACTCTCCAGTAGGTCCTGAAGAACTGCTTATTGAGAAATTGGAAGGTTATGAAAACGAGGATGTTCAAAAATTGGCTGTTGATTTGTATAACTTCCTTTCAAAAGACAAACTTGAAGATTCCCAGGAGTTGATTGATCAGTATTTCATTGAGCATTATCCTTCTTTGGAAAGTGAAGACGACGAAGAGGAGAGTGAAAAAGACACAGATGATATTCAAGTAACCTTTAAGGGGGTTCTGGAATGATTTTCACAAGATTAAAACTAAATAATTTTAAATCTCATCAAGATACTACCATTGATTTTGATAGGGGAATAAGCGTTATTGTTGGTGAGAACGGTGCTGGAAAATCAACAATCCTTGAAGCCATCAGCTTTGCTTTATTCAAACAGCACACCGCAAAAAGAATTGATGATCTGGTTAGAAACAATTCAAATCATATGTCAATTGAATTGCAGTTCGTTTCAAACGGCAAGGAATATAAAATAGTTCGTGAAAAGAAATCCGCTCTAAAATCATCCCTTTTTGCAAAAACCTCTTCTGATGGTGGTTTTATGCATATATGTACTGGTGATAAGGAAGTCAATGAGGAAATTCGCCAGATATTGGACATTGATTCCGATTTGTTTTTAAATGCCATTTACATAAGGCAGGGTGAAATTGCAGAACTGGTTGACAAAACACCTGCCGAGAAAAAACAGTTGATAGCCAAATTATTGGGTATTGATTCTCTTGAAAAAGCTTGGAAAAACTTATTGCCTTTCATAAATGATTATGAAAAGAAACTTGCTGAACTTGAGGGTAAATTATTCAATTCTTCTGAACTAAAGGAAGATTACGATAGAAAAAAGGAAGAGTTGAACACTCTTAAAGAAAAAGGCCATGAGCTTGAAAGCCAAATCAACGATGCAACCAAGTCCTTAAATGAAATTTCCGAAAGTAAAAGAGACATGGAAAGGGAAAAGGAAATTTATGAAAACCTTGTCCATAACCTTGAAAGCGAAGAAAAGAATCTGGCAAAATTCGAAGCAGATAAGAGAATGGTTCAGGAAAATCTGGATAAGATTAGGGATGCTGAAGAGCAGATTTCCAGATTGGAAAAATATGTCTCAAAGCTGGATGTTTATCTTGATTTTGAAAAGTCTGTAGTAAGTATTCAGAAATTAAAAGAGGACGAAAAACAGATTACCGATAAATTATCAGCTATGGATGAGCAAAAAAATATCGTTAAGGACAATAAAAAAGGACATAATGAATTTTTGGCTTCAGATGAAAAGATTTCCAGATTGGATAATCAAAAAGTCAGTTATGAAAAGGAATTGGCAGCTATGGCCAAATTGGAAAAGGATAAAAAAGACCTTTTAAAATCCATTGAAAATGAAAGAAATGAAATTGAGGAATTTTTCTCAAAAGCTAAAGATAAATTGGATGATTGTGGTTTGTCTGATGATGAATTGGCTGCAATTGATGATTTCAATAATCTTGAAGAGGCAACCAATAACTTAACCGAGACAACCTCTCAAAAAATCAAAGATTTGTCACAGGACATCATATCCAAAAATGAGGAAATTGTGGTATTTAAACAGAATATTAAAGCCTGTCAAAAACCATTGGATGAACTGGAAGGCGTTGACAATAACAAATGTCCTGTTTGTCAATCAGATATTGATGATGATAAAAAAAGAGATCTGATTGAACAGTATGAATCAGATATTGAAAAGAATACTGAAATGATTTCCCAATATGAGGAAGATGTCAAATTATTTGCCAAAAATAAACAAAGCCATGAGGATAAACTTGAAAATCTTGATGTTCTCTCAAAGGATATCATAGAATACAAGCATAAATTCAACCATTTGGAAAACGAACTTGTTAAGCTAAAAAAGATTGATGAAGGTCTTGAATCCAAAGAGTTTATCAGCAACAAACTTGGTGAACTTATTTTGGTGATTGCCAAGGAAAGAACTGCCCGTGAAGCTAACAAAAAATCTCATGATGCCTATAACCAGGCTAAAGGTGCTTTGGAAGTTTTAGGAAGCGAAACTGATGCTCAATATAAACTGAAACAGGTAAAAAATGAGATTGATGTCCATGTTAAAAATATCAAATTGGCCATTGAACAGGATCCTCATCTGAGTGGTGATATCAGCGCATCTGAGCTTCAAAATCGTATTGCCGATTTAAAACAGAAAAATGAGGAGTACAATCAGCTTAAAGGATTCATCCAAAATAAAAATTCCCTGATGACTCAGCATGATAATATCAAAGAGGAAATCGGTGTCAGCATTAACCAAAAGGACATCATTGAAAATAAGATTGAAGCTTGTTTGTATGATAAGGAAAAATACGAAAATATCGTATTCAGATATGAAATGTATGAAAGACAGCTTAATTCTTTCAACTCCCAACTTTCAGAACTTAAGGGTCAGGCTCGTGAATCTATCGTTCATCTCAAGGAATTGGGTGAAAAAATACAAACAGCCAATCAGTTCCAAAAAGAGTACGACAACGTTTCAGATTATATTAAAATATTGAAGCATATCCGTGAGTTATATGATAAAAACGGTATTCAAAAAGAGCTTAGAAGCATTTCCAAACCTTTAATTCAAATGTATACAAAGGAATTCTTCAAGGAATTCAATTTCAACTATTCCGATTTGACCTTGGATGATGAATACGACGTTACAGTATATGGTCCTGAAGGAGAATCCTCAATGAGCATGGTTAGTGGTGGTGAAAAAATCGCTATAGCCCTTGCATTGAGATTGGGTATTACAAAGGCAATGTCTAAAGGGGATTTGGATACAATCTTACTTGACGAGCCTACAATTCATTTGGACAGCTCAAGAAAACATGAACTCATCAATCTGTTGAAGGACATGTCAGTATTGCCGCAAATGATAATTGTAACTCATGAAAGTCAGCTTGAAAATGCTGCTGACAATCTGATTAAAGTTGAAAAAGAAAATGGTATTTCAAATGTTATAGTTTAAATATCATTTTTTAATTCTTTTTTTTACATCAGTTCATCTGCATCCTTTACAGAGTCAATGATGCAGTTTGCATTCCATCCGACAATTGTTGCAGCTTTTTCTTCAAGTATTTCCGGAACTTCTTCAAGTCCCAAAGGTCTGACCAATATGATTGGTATGTCGTATTTTTCACCAGCTTCAAGTAATGATTCGAACAATTCCTTATTGTTGTTGTAGAGGCCTGCAAGCAATATGATTCTGTCCACTTTGCTGTAGAATGCCTCACCGGCCAGTGAATAATCTCCGGATATGGATTCCTTCCATAAAAATTTCACTTTGGAAAACAGTTTTTCTGTAAATTGTGCATATTCCCTGTTTTCATCAATGCCATTTGAAATAATTAAATTGTAAATTTTATCATCTTTTTCATCTTCAAACATTTAATCACCTTGCTTTAATTATTTTTATTCTACTATAAAATAATTTGTTTTTTCAAAATATTTATTAATCCTAAAATAATAACTATTTATAAGAATTATTTTTTTAAGGATTAGTTTTTTATGAAAGCAGCAGTGATAGGATTAGGAGTAGAAGGAAAGAAAGCTGTAAATTCTCTTTTAAAACATGGATGGGAGGTTTACGCTACTGATTTAAATATTAACGTTGATTTGGATGGTCTTGATTTGCCGTTACTTTCCATGAATCTGATGGATAGCGAACAGACAGTATCGATAGTAGGTGAAAAAATTACTGTGGATTTGGGTTTTACCAATCCCTATGCAATTGAGGAGTGTGATGCAATAGCTATAAGTCCCAGCATGTATGGGGGAGCATTTGCAAATCGCCTATTGATGGATGGCAAACTTTTAAGTGATGTGGTCGACAGACATAAGGATATTTTCACAATAGGCATCACAGGAACAAACGGCAAGACAACAACTGTTCACATGATAAAAACAATTCTTGAAGCAGCAGGCAAAAAAGTGCTGGTTGGAGGAAACGGCGGCGGAGGATTTTCAGGATACTATGATTTGATTCTTGAAGCCTCAGAAGGTGAATATGACATTTTGCTTGTTGAAGTATGTGACATGACTTTGGATTTCTGCAGATACTGCTTTGACTTTGACATGATTGGGCTTACAAACATAGGCAACGATCACATGAATGTCCACAAGACCATTGCCAATTATAAGAATTCACTGGTAAGATTTTTTGAAGATAAACTAATATTTACTGCTTTCAATCAGGATTTCAACAGTGATTTCAAGGAATCTGCCAGCAGATATATTCCTTATTTTGAGTATCAGGATGAACTGCAGGTTTTCGGTAAATTTAATCTGCTCAATGCAGGTCTTGCAACAGCCATTGCACGTGAACTGAAAGTATCCAAGGATATTATCAAATCCAGTTTGGCTGACTTTAAGGCTGTTGAAGGCAGATTGGATGTATATAAGATAAATGATGCTTCAGTTTATGTTGGAAAAACCGACAATTCAGATGCTTTGGCTTCAATTTTGGCTGAAAGGGATTTCTACGCCCTTTTCATTGGAACTCCTCGCCATAATGAGGAGCACAGGCTGGATATCCTGGATGTTGCGGTTAAGTATAATCCTGAAGTGATTGTGTTGTTTCCGGGATTGGATGATACCTTGGACATTGCAATTTACAGGCTTAATTCATTGGGTTATGCCGGAAATATCATCACTGTCAATTCACTGGACCAGATTATTGAACTGGTTGCGGAATACTCTCATGAGGATGCCATTCTAATAGGGGGTAACGGTCAGGATACAATCATTGACATTCAGGAAAGAATCAAATTAATTTCTCAAAAACTGTCAGATTAACAATAATCTTTTTATATATTGAATTTTATACTAATTATTGTTATATATTATAGGTGGAGTAAATGAGAAGTTGGAGAAGAACATCCGTTACAATATTTTTAGCAATATTATTTGCATGTATTTTATTATTTGCTTTTTCATTTGTGAATAGTGCCCCTTACACAGGTCAAACCATTGCTGATGATTATAATATATCTGTAGGTCAATCAATATTCGAAGGACAATCAATATTTGGTGTAAACAAGACTATTGAAGTGCCATTATTAAATAATTTTGGTTTTTTAACTCACCAGTTATTGGCTCTGGATCTTCAGGGTATTTTCATGTCATTGAGTACTGGTATTGTTCCTTTTGATTTCACAACAGTTGCAAGTGAAGGTATCGATTCATATGGAAATGCAAAGGATATAGAAGGACCGGGATATTTGACATATGAAGGAGATAAATTGGCTGTTAGGGGACCTGATACCTATGTATGGGGATACAGTACACCTTATAAACTTTTATGTAAAACAGATACTGGAGTTGACATAATCGAGGGTGGAAAAGTCATAGAATCAGTTCCTACCGATAAAATTAAGGATTTGAATTTCACAAGTGATTATTATAACAATGACACTATTGTAAGCTGGTATAATTATGATGCATCTGTCGGATCAACATTTACCTTGGAAAAAGGTATTGTAGGATTTTCCGATGGAAGATCAGACATCGGATCACAGGATGTTCCAATAATATTCGGTAAGGATGTAACCGATTATGCAGCGGAGTATCCAACGGGTTCACCAATCCTGTTGTATGCAGGAAACTATACTGAAGAAAATGGTGAGGTTTATGGAACATCATTAGGTTCTCACCCTGAATATGGTGATGGGGTTAGAGAAATCAATGCCAGACAGTTCGTAGAGGCATGGAACGGCACTATCATACCGCCTAATTCTACAAGTTCAGGTAAGGACTATGTTTACTTTGAATCAGCCAGTGATGCAGAAGCTCCTGGTGGAAGTGCAGCACACGGTGTATGTCCATCAGCTAGAGCATTAAGAGCAGCAGTACTTGCTGAAGGATTTGGCTTGCCTGTTGGTATGGATGGTTCTGAAAATGCAGTATTGTTCGGTTATAACCCTGCAAGTGACATTACAGTAACAAACAATCATGACTACCCAGTTAAAATTACCATGTGGACTGAAGGTTCAGGTACTGGAATGGGTATTTATGCACAAATAACAAGATATATTCCAAATCAGTGAATATGTTCTTTTTTTCTTTTTTTATGACAATTTCAACTATTATAACAGCGGCTGGAAAAAATTCCAGAATGAGAAAAGATCAATTGGCCAGAAACATTGATTTGAAAAACAAGCTTATTTTACCTTTCAAGGATTCCACAGTTATAGAGACTACCATTGACAATGCACTAAACGCAAATATTGATGAATGCATTGTGGTACTTGGCCATTATTCCAGTGAAATAAGGGAAGCTATTTTTGATAATTATAAAGATGATGTAAAATTCATTGAAAACAATCCGGTTGATGTAGGTTTATCGGTATCATTGTACAATGGTCTGTCGAATATTGACTCTGATTTTGCATTATGCATTACCGCTGACCAGCCTACAGTTTCTACAGAAACATTCAATAAAATGATTGAAGTAAGTCAGAACAGTGACGACCCTTTTCATACGATTTCAATTTTAAGAAGAAGAAAAACAGGATTGCTTGATACTGCAGAAGGTTTGGGAATGCCATTTGTAGCTCCAAGATTGAATCTTATGAAATATCTGGAAAATGAGGATGACAACCTAAATCCGATTTTGAGAAAAATATTTGCTGATGGCTATACGTTTTATGGAATAAAGGAAAAAAATAAAAAAGAATTATTGAATATTAATCATTATGAAGATTATTTAAATCTTCTAGATTGATTCCAAACCTGAAATCACTTCTTCAATCATATCGGAACTAATTCCAACAGTCATTTCATTATCCTTAATGTCTGCTGCTTTTCTGGAACCGTCACAGCCCAATGTGAAATTAACTCCTTTTGCAAGATATGGGTTTGCAAATGCATCTCCGCATAATGATTGAATTCCTGCAAATGAAGGTTCGATTTTTTCACCTGTTTTATAAACTATACTCTGTGCAAGAAGCATTCCGCCTACAGGTTCTGTGATGATTTGAATGACGTCAGCCTCAAAGTCTGCTTCATCCAAAGGAGCATAAATGATTCCCCAGGAAATATCTTTTATGATTGAAAGTTTTGCAGTAAGGTTTTTAGCTGTTTCCAAGTCTTTAAATCTTCCAAGTGAGAAGTATTTTTCACCGTTGGCCAATTTTTCAGGCATGTCTCTAAGTCCGATGGCTCCAGCTCCTCCCAAACACATTTGCTCATCGATAGTTGAGTAAAATTTGTTTCCCAAGGATGCTTTTCTAACCATTTCGCAATGTCTGATTTTTTCATCGATTAAATCGTAGCCTTCAGGAAGGTCGTTAGAGGTTTTGATTAATTTCATTGCCACTGGTTTTGCATCGAGTTTAATTTTACTTTCGATGACTTCACAATATTTTTTGTTTGTTTCTAAATTAGTCATGGTATCGCCTAATTAATAATATGGTTAATTAATTTTAAATGTTTTTTGTTATGTCACTGTTATGTTTGCAGAATGTCTTGAAATCACAAGCTAAACAGGTCCTTTTATCGGCTTCCGCTTTCCATGCGTCCTGGATTTTACATCCTTTCATTTCTCTGATAAGTGAATTTTCTATATCGCAAACCACATTATCAAACTTTTTGAGTGCTTTTCTTTTTTCTTTGTCATTGATTTCAATGAATCTGATGGAACGGGCAATTTTAAATTCATCGCTCAATTCAGGTGCCTTATCTTCTTCTTTCCAGTTTTCTATTGTTTCAACGTCCTTTTCGAATTCTCCGTTTTGAGGAACATCAGTCAGGTTATCTCTAATTTCCTCTTTTATCATCATAAGGTCCTCTTTTGAGGGTACAAGTTCGTTGAGATAAAGGATTATTCCCGCTGAAATGTCCTTGGCATCTTCCTGTTTGGACCGAAGCCAGGAATATGTGAGAATTTGCTGTTTGTGGTTTTCCCATTTGTCTTCGGAAAGAGGGTCTGCAACCTTTATTGGAGGTCTTTTCATTCCCTTATAATCGATAATGATTTCATATTCTCCAATACTGTTTTCTTTGATGTTGCTTTTGATGAAATTGACAATCTTGTTGTTATTTGCGGAGGTTCTCTCTTCATGCATCCTGTTTATCTTGGTAGATGTCAGCACGTCCACTACACCATTGATTCCGTAATAATTGGATCTGCTTATGTTTTTGTCATAATTTGGCATTGGGCGCAGCCCCTTAATCAGCAGTTCGGCAGAATCAATCAGGGGGAACAGGTGCTCTCCCCAGATGTTTATTGCCTTTTCAGCCCTTGCGCTGGCTAACTTTTTATGGTCATGTTCGTTTAAGTCCTCACGTTTCAAATCCTGTCCTGGCTGATTGATGCTGAAAAACAAGTCTTCATCATGGGGATAAAGTCCTCTGACCTGCAGTCTCAAATCAATTTCATCTTCTATCGGCCGAATATCATCTTTCCAATCCCAAGGGAATTCTTTTTTGCCGAATTTCCATTGGTTGAACGATTCCTCCATGACACCATGAATGAATTCTCCGAACCATCTTTGAACTGGCTTTGACGGTGGCAGGGCTCCCTTATTTTGATATCGGTATTGAAGACCGCATGTGATGTATGATAGCAAATCTCCGGTAAGGCTGTATTCCGGAATCATGTATGATTTTGATTTTGGGGGTATTTTCATGTTTAATCCTCCTAAATTAGGTAAATCTCCTTAAATCCAACATATTTTTCATCCCTGCTCCATCCAAGAGCAATGTTCGGTATGTCAAAATGCTGATTTTTCTTTACATATCCTTCAATCGATGGGTTGAGTCCGACAAGCAGCAGTACGCTTTCCGCTCTTGAAAATGCAACAAAATAACGGCGTATCAAATCGTCGAATTGCCTGTCCTTTTCACTTCTCGGATTTTCACCGAGGGAACTGTATTTCCTGATGCTGTCCTCGATTGTTTCTTTATCCTTAAGGGATTTTGGAAATCTGAGGTGTTGGGTTCTGATGTCGTTGTTCTTAAACATTGACCCCACATCGACAATGACCAAAGGAAATTCCAATCCTTTTGACTGGTGGATTGATAGGACATTGATTCTGTCTTCCGGAAGTGTTTCAAAATGGCTTTCATCCAGATTGACTCCTCCTGTTGAGAGAGGTATGAAAATGTTCCATATTGCTTCCTTGATTGATTCGGTTTCCTTCTCTTTATCTTTAAATGATATTTGTGAATGGTACTTGTTGAAAAATCCGGTTTGTGTGATGGATTTTGTTATGGATTCGAAATATACGATTCCTTCGGCATCATCATAGAATTCCTCTATCCAGATGGCCAATCCATATGCAAGGTCAATGAGACTTGCACTTTCAGGCCTTATCTCTCTTCCTTCATCGTCCATTTTGAGATTTACTCTTCTTTGCTGCCAGTTAATGACAAATGAACTTAATGATTGGGGATGATGTGGTTCGGGATTCAATTTGATGTATTCCTTTGCACTCATTCTCCATCGGGTCATGTTCCGCCTGGCCAGATTTGGAATGTCCTTGTCTGACTTTTGTATTTCACCTTCCGGGTCGATACATTCAAGCATCAGTCCGCAAAATGTTGCAACAATGTTGACATCCTGAAGTTCAATTCCCCGAGGATTGAACATTTCAATCGGTTTTCTGAGTCTTTTAAGATTTTTTCTTAAATGGTGAAGAAATGACCTTCCGCCGTACTGTGTTTCCTTAGGGGAATATGATAATATTGCCAAATCCGCTGATGAACCATATGTTTCATCCAATTCAAGTGTAATGGTTTTGACTTCCTTTCCCTTTTGGATATTTCTTCTTTTGATTTCCTGTAATTTTGCAATATTCAAATCGCCATCAATCTGCCTATAATACTCTTCATCTAAAACCTGTAGGACTTTTATTTCTGCTTTTTTCTTATTCACGAGATTGTTTATCAGTCTGGCAAGGTCTTGCGCCAGCATTTCAGGATTGTTTCTAAACATTCCCAAAACAGGCATCTTTTCCTTTTCGAAATCGGGTGCGGTGATTTTTGGCTTGTTGTCAACTCGTGCATTCTGATATTCGCTGTCAAGTTCAACAAACTTGTTGCAGTGGTCGATAATGTTTTCGGTTGAGCGGTAGTTGGTTGTCAGGTTGATTTCATCAACGTCAATGTCAAGTCTGTCCTTTGCACGTTGCTTGAAATTGGTAAACAGATCAACGGTTGCTCCCCTGAAGCGGTAAAGTGACTGGTCATCATCGCCTACAACGGTTATGCTTCCATTGTTTTTCAATGCTGACTCGGCTATTGTAAAGTAGATGTCTTCCTGAATGAGATTTGTGTCCTGATATTCATCAATCAGAACGATTTTAACGTCCTCTAAAAATTCGTTCAGTTCTCCGTTTTTTAGCTTTTCAAGAAATGAAGATTCAAGCATCTGAAAATCAATTGCATGTCTACTGTTCAATGTTTTTTCATATTCCTTGATGCATTCAAGGGCAATCCTAAGACCGCTGTCCTTGTCTGTCTTTTCATAAAGCTCATCAATGTCCACCTGATCATAGCATAATCTGTCTTTTATTTCAATGAGGTATCTGCTCATAAGTGATGGTTCTTCAAGCTTTTGCCTTCCGCTTAACTGCTTAAGGTAGTCGGTGAGATTTGTATCAAGATATTTCTTTGTGTCAATGAGGATTTTTATCATTGCGGAGTTTGCAACGAAGTTTTCAACGATGACAGGTTGTGTTTCTCCGGGTTTTCTGAATTCCCTCAAAAGCTCTTCTGCAATGCTGTCTGTGGTACCGATGTTGATTTGGTTGAAGTCAATCCTTTCGATTTCAAGAATTTTTTCAATGTCTCCAAAGTCGCTTTCATCAAGCTCGCCGGTGAGGTGGTTTTTGATTTGATCTCCCCAGCTTAAAATTCTTGAATTCAACTCATCAGCAGCTTTTCTGGTAAATGTTGTAGCCACTATTTCATTCGGTTCTATTCCGTCAACAAAAATGTATTTCAATATTTTAAGTACAATAACGGTTGTTTTACCTGATCCGGGTCCCGCTACAATGAAAAGGGATTTGTCATTTTCAGACAGTATGGCTTTTTGTTGATTTAGATTTGAAGAAATATCTCTTTTAAGTGTATTTACTACAATGTCTTCAAATTTATCATATGAAATCATTTTTTCCCTCGTAGTCTATAATAATTAATTTATGGTCCGACCTTATTTATATAATGAATGAGAGAGCGTTTGAAGAGTAATATTTTTTAAGTTTCAAGGATTTAATAAAAAAAATTATTTATTATAAACATCAAACTATATTCATGGAGGAAATATCCTTCCATAATATGTATAAATAAAAGTTGGGAATCTAATATTCCTGACTTTAATCAAGATTCTATTTTTCTTATCAAATTAATTCCAAAAACAACAAATATTTTAAATATTATGCTAATTTAAAATATAATTGTTAACTTAATTGAGCTGTTATTATGTCTGAGCCTAACAATATTGATATGTTTAAAAATGATGTCCGATATAGGGATAATATTGCACATGTTGAGACAATACCAGCAAAAGAACCTACTTTTAAGAAAGTTGACAATTTAAATGAAAAAATCATAGATTATCTTGATTCAAGGGATGTCAAGCTTTACAAACACCAGGCCGATACATATGAGGCCATAAAAAACAATGAAAACGTTATAATTACAACACCGACAGCTTCAGGAAAAACTCTGGCCTTCAATTTGCCTATTATGGAGATGATGATTGATGACATGGATGCAACGGCCCTTTATATCTATCCGGCAAAAGCCCTTTCAAATGACCAGCTGCATGTTCTTGAAAACCTAGAAAGGGAACTCGAAATCGATATCATGCCGAGAACCTATGATGGTGATACTCCCAGGGAAGATAAAAAGGGAATCAGGGACAAATCAAGGATCGTTCTTACAAATCCCTACCAGTTGCATTTGATTTTGTCCTGGCACCATCAGTGGACAAGATTTTACAAGAATCTGAAATATATCGTAATCGATGAGGCCCATTACTATAAGGGAGTTTTCGGTTCAAATGTCGCATTTCTCATAAAGAGATTAAAAAGGATAGCCAATTTTTACGGTTCAAATCCACAGTTCATATTGTCATCTGCAACACTGGCAAATCCGTTGGAGCTTGCAAACAGATTGACTGGCGAGCAGTTCAGTTTGGTTGATGAGGACGCATCACCGAGCGGAGAAAAGGACTTCATCATGTACAATCCCTTTAAAAATTACCGAAGAAACAAGGTAAACATGCAGAATGCTCCTTCAGTGCACATGGAAACTGAAAACATATTCATATATATGATGCTTAAGGGAATTCAAACGTTGTGTTTTACTGTTTCAAGAAAAACCACTGAACTGATAGCTATGTGGGCCAAAAAGGACATGACGCAAATTAAGGGAAAGCTGGCCCATAGGATTGCTGCTTATCGTGCAGGTTACCGTCCTCAGGAGAGAAGGGAAATTGAAGAAGGCCTTAAAAGCGGAAAATATTTGGGTGTTACCTGTACAAATGCATTGGAATTGGGAATCAACATAGGTTCGCTTGACGCTGTTATCATTTCGGGATATCCAGGAACCATGATATCAACATGGCAGCAGTCAGGAAGGGCAGGTAGAAGCAACCAAAAATCTCTTGCTGTTTTGATTGCTTTTGAAAACCAGCTTGATCAGTATTTCATGAACAATCCTTCATTTTTCTTTGACAAGCCTCATGAAAACGCAATCATAGACCTGACAAATCCTATTTTGCAGGAGGCGCATATACTTTGTGCAGCCAAGGAACTGCCGATTAAATCAGGTGAGGTTTCCAAATACTTTGGAGTCGATGAAAAAATTCTTGATGCTCTGGTTTCAAAAAAGGATCTTCATAAGAATATCCGTGGGGACTATATGTATCCTTATGATGACAATCCTGCACTGGACCATTCCCTTGACCAGATTTCAGGTCAGGAATTTAAGGTAATGAATAATGGAAGGCTTCTCGAGACAATGGAAAGGTCCCAAGTATACAGGGAAGCCCATGAAGGAGCCATTCTAATCAACAAGGGAGACACATATGTTGTAAATAGTGTCAATCTAAAAAACGGTTTTGTCAACGTGAGCCAAAAAACCGTAGATTATCATACGATGGTTTTGAATAAGACAGAAATCAACATAGAAAAGAAAATTTCTAAAACCAAATACGGAAACCTGACTATTCACTTTGGTGAGCTTACTGTTCGAGAGGATTACTATAAATATAAAAAAATGCATTTTTCCAAACCGATTGGAACATATCCTTTGGATTTACCTCCATTGAAGTTTAAAACCAAAGGATTATGGTTTACAATTCCAAAACAGGTTCAGGACACTTTGGAAGATATGTTTTCTGAAGAGGAAGTCTTTGCAGGAGGTCTTCACGGCGCTGAACACGCACTGATTGGTCTTTTCCCACTTCATACAATGTGTGATAGATTTGATATAGGGGGTCTGTCAACCAATTATCATGAAGATACACAGGAGGCAACCATTTTCATCTATGACGGTTATGAAGGTGGAATCGGAATATGTGAAAAGGCGGTTGACGTATTTGTCGATTTGCTTAAATCCACTGTTGATTTGCTTGAAAACTGCAACTGTAAAAGCGGTTGTCCTGCTTGCATATATTCACCGAAATGCGGAAACGATAACAAGCCGCTTCACAAAAATGCAACAAAATACATTCTCAACTATATGACACAGTTAATTTCCAAAAGTGAAACTCCCAAAAAGGAAATCGTTGAAGAAACTGTTGAGAAAAGTGAAGAGAATGATGTTGAATCATTGTTTGGTGAGGCATTGGAGCTTTTTAACAAAAATGACTATTCAACATCAAAGGATATCTTAAACAGCATTCTGACAATTGATAAAAGGCATGTCAATTCACTTGCACTTATGGGTCAGATTTTATACAATCAGGAGCAGAACGATATTGCACTCTATTTTGTTAAAAAGGCATTAAGCATTGATAAATCCAATGAAATGGCCAATGAACTGGACAGTCTGCTTTCATCAAAACCTGAAAAATCCGATGAAGAGGAATTCGAATCCATTGATGATGTTGAAGTGATGTATGAGGAAGCATACGATTTGTATGTGCAGGGTGATTTGGACACATCAGCTGAAATTCTCGAAAAGATAATCAACTTCGATGACAGGAACGGCGATGCACTAGCATTGATGGGATTGATTTATTACCACTCAGGAATCTTTCCAAAGGCAGTTGAATATTACAGAAAAGCTTCAAAAATAAATAAAAATGGTGAAATGGTTAGGGAATTAAAGATGAGGGTTTCCTAAGGAGCGCCTGCATAAGGGCTGAAACCATTTTCAAAATGGCTGCAAACCTCTTCAAGTTTATCCGGAATATCTATTTTTTGAGTACAGTGGTCAAGACAGGTTCCGCAATAGGTACACTCGTCTGCAGGTACTTTTTCATCACCCAATTTATCATAATACAATCTGTATATGTCTGATTCAGGTTGGTTTTTGCTTGTATTGTACAGGTTGAAGTATTCCGGAATTGGAATCATCTCAGGACATGCATCCACACAATATCCGCATTCGCTGCATGGTACTGCAACGTTTTGTTTAAGCTTTTGAGCCATCTTTTCTAAAAATGCTCTTTCTTCATCGCTTAAAACCTCAAAATTGTCATATGTATCGCAGTTGTCAAGCAGATCTTCCATTTTGCTCATTCCGCTTAAGACAATTTTAACACTGTCAAGTGAAGCGCAGAATCTGATTGCAAAGCTTGCTATTGACTTGTCTGGGTTGAACTCTTTGAATTCATTTTTAATTTCATCGTTTGTGTTAACGATAACTCCTCCTTTCAAAGGTTCCATCACATAGACGTCAAGGCCATGTTCAACGCATAAGTCGTAGCATTTGTGTGCTTCGATTGCAGGATCTTCCCAGTCAAGATAGTTCAGCTCCAGCTGGACAATGTCAAACATGTCCCCATATTCATCCAGAACTTCCTTTAGCAATTTGGAATTGTCATGGAAGCTGAAACCGATTTGTTTTGCTGTTCCATCCTCTTTCATTTTTTTAACATATTCGAAAGTTTTGGCATTTTTAGCATTTTTCAGCCATGGTACGTTAATGTTGTGAATGAAAAACACATCAAAGTAGTCAATTCCCAATCTTTCAAGCATTTCGTTTACAAACTTTTCATTGTCATTTTCGCTTGTCAATGCCCAGGTAGGCATCTTGTCACATATCTTGAATGATTCGCGAGGATACCTTTCGACTACTGCCTTTCTGATTGCAGTTTCACTGGCTCCGTTGTGATATGCATAGGAAGTATCAAAGTAGTTGTATCCTTTTTCCATATAGATATCGACCATCTGATTGAATAATTCCTGGTCGATAGTTGTCGGGTCTTTTTCATCGGTTTGAGGAAGTCTCATGCATCCGAAACCGAATTTAGATTTATAAGTCATAATGTATCTCCTATAATATAATTTAGTATTACTGAATTATTTAAGTGTTGTTAATTGCAACATTAATTTATTTTTTTTAAACTGTTTAGTAATACTCCAATATCGGCCAAATATTAAATATATTTATAAATGGATAAAACTAAACTTAAAATATTAATACTTATTATAAGGAGTTGTAAAATGCACGAATTATCTATGGCTCAGGGTATTATTAATGCAGTTCTGGAAACTGCTGAGGAAAATAATGCAACTGAAGTCAATGAAGTTACTATCGAAATCGGAAGATTGGCTATGATAAACCCTGAACAGCTGCAGTTTATGTTGGGGGTATTGGTTGAAAACACCATTATGGAAGATGCTAAAGTGAATATCGAAGATATTCCTGCTGAAATCGAATGCGGTGATTGTGAGTTTAATGGTGTGGCTATTCTCGATGATAGTGACCATTATGCACCGCTAGTTAAATGCCCTGAATGCGGCAGTTTAAAAGTTGAAATCTTAAATGGTAAGGATATAGTTGTTAAAAACATCGTTATCGAAAAACCTGATGATACATAAAATAAATGAGGAGATATTATGCACCAAGTTGCAGATGTGGAAGTAGCAAAAAATATTATGGACGCTAACAAAAGATTAGCTGATAAAAACTTGAAAAACTTAGAAGAAAAAGGAATTTTCTGTATAGACTTTGTTGGAGCAATCGGTTCCGGAAAAACTACATTGATTGAAGAAATCATTGACAATACTGATTATAATATAGGTGTTATTGCAGGAGACGTAATCTCCAAATTTGATGCTGAACGTATTGAATCCCATGACGTTCCTGTTGCAGGTTTAAATACAGGTAAGGAATGTCACCTTGATGCGCATTTGGTTCACCACGGACTTCACGACTTGCCGTTGGATGATTTGGATATGGTTATCATCGAAAATGTGGGAAACTTGATTTGTCCTGTTGACTTTGAGTTAGGTTCACACATGAGACTGGTTGTAATCAGCGTAACTGAAGGGGATGACACTGTCGAAAAACACCCAATCATATTCCAGACTTCTGATGTAATTATTATTAATAAAATCGATTTGGCTGATGCTGTCGGCGCCGATGTGGATAAGATGGTGGCTGATGCCAAAAAATTAAATCCAAATGTCAGGATAATCACTTCCAATTTAAAAGAAGGTGAAGGATTGGATGAGATTATTCAGGTCATTAAAGATAAAAAAGAAAGTTTATAAGTGCTTTAAGGTGGTTTCATGAAAGTATGGATAGATATTTCGAATGCACCTCATGTAAGGTTCTTTAAGGATGTAATCAAGTATTTGGAAGCTGAAGGTGAGGATGTAATCGTTACTGCAAGGCAATTTGGTGATATCCATAAATTGATGGAAATGTATGACATTGATTTCATATCCGTTGGAAAACATGGTGTAAGCTTGTATGATAAGTTAAGGGAAAGTACATCAAGAGTTTATAATCTTGTTGATATTATACATGACGAAAAGGTGGATGTTGCCCTTAGCAAGCATTCCATTGAGCTTCCTAGAATTTCATTTGGTCTGGGAATCCCAAGTTTGTACGTTTTAGACAACGAACATGCGCTTGCCGCAAATAAATTGACTCTTCCTTTATGTGATAGAATCATTACTCCAAAAATCATTGACATGTGGAAACTGATGAAATTTGGAGCAGACCCGAATACAATTATTTCATACAATGGAACCTCTGAAATAATGCATTTCAAAAGTTTTGAATATAACGATAATGTTTTCAATGATTTGGATTTGGATTTGAAACATCCAAAAACAATTCTGATGAGGCCTGAACCGTCCCTTGCATCATATTTGGATGCCGATTGCAGAAAATCCGTTTTATCTCCAATCGTGGATGAGCTGAAAAATGTTGCAAACATTCTGATATTGCCTAGATTCAGGGAACAGGCTGAAATCTTCGAAGGTATTGACAATGTATCAATCCTAAAGCCTCCTGTCGACACATCCAGCATAATCAAGAAATGTGATCTGGTTATTGGTGCCGGCGGAACAATGAATAGGGAAGCTGCACTTCTGCAGACTCCTGTAATTTCATGTTATCCTGGTGAAACATTATCAGTCGACCAATTTTATATAAATCAGGGTTTGATGTACAGATCAATTGATACTAATGAGGTAATTGACAAGGCACTTGATTTTATTGTAAATCCTCATGAACAAATTGATTTGAAAACTGATGATTTGTTCCAGGTTATCATTGATAACCTATATGATTTGGCAAAAAATGGAAAATAGTTTTATACTAAAACATTCATATAGTATATTATATTTATTTTTTGGGCTGGTAGCTCAGATGGTAGATCGTCGCCTTGGCATGGCGGAGGCCCCGGGTTCAAATCCCGGTCAGTCCATTTTATTTTAAAAAGAAGAATTGTGATTAAAATATGTTGTTGATTGCTCAAAATCATTTACAATTGATTGTAGAAGTAGGATTAATGTTATTTGTTACAATGGTGTTTTGCCTTAACTTAATTCCATTATCCCTAAGTGTTGTTACTTTTTTATCATTATTCTTAATCGGTGGATTCACACTTATTTTTGGAGCAGATATTGTTCTTTTGATAATATCCTCCAGTCAGGCTGAATTTACTCACCCTTTCGGACCGATAGCACTTCTTGGAGCTGTAACTGCTCTGGCGTCGCTGAAGGTAATGAAGGAATCGGGTGTGGATATAAGGCCCCTTAGAAGATTTGTGATTTTATTCATTGTGGGTATTACCGTTTTCGGTGGATTAATGCACAGGTCATTTTTAATATTATGGATATTAGGTTTGTTTATTGGATACATGGTTATCTCCAAATCTTTCAGGGAAAAGTCAATTTTAACCGGTAAGAGGATTATCATGTTCTTAGGTGCGGCAGGTATAGGTTTTGTTCTTCTCGAAGCGGTTGCAAGAGTAACCGGAATGACCATTTTCTCCCCAATGTTAAGGTTGGGTAGGATTGAGCAATATTCCTTGTCCAGTATTAAAACGGTATTAAATAACATTCAACTGATTGGGCATAGCGCCAACGCTTCCTACTGGGGAGCTGAGGGAACGGCATTTGCGGAAGGTTACATTACCCTGCCGATGCAGTTGGTTTTATTCTTCGGTCTTCCATTCCCAATGTTTTTCGGTATATTGGTTAACCAAAAGGATACAATCGATTATATGCTTCCGGGTATTTTTGGATACGGTTTCGACTTCGGTTATTTAGGTTTAGTAGGATTAATGGTATTCGTACTTGGAACAATTCTCATTGGTTTTAAAATCCTTACAATTTACAGAGAAAGAAGAGAGAAAAACAATAAGAAATACCTGGGAAGAGAAGTATTGTTAATGGGAGCGTTATCAGCATTCATATCACAGGCTTTAATTGGTATGTTTGTATTTAACAGAACAATCAATGGTATGGCGCTTTTAACTTTCATATTTATTGGGGCATTGATTTTAGCCAATGCCGTTACGCTTAAAAGATCTTAATGAGGTAGTTATATGAAAGCTTTAGTTTTACTAGGATGTCCTGAAACTCCATCTCAGACTCCTATGGCAGTTTACGTATTCAATAAATTAACAAAAATGGGTTATGACACTACAATTGCTGCAAATCCTGCAGCTTCAAAACTTGTTAGAATATCCGACCCTGAAGGTCATTACAATTTAAATCTAGTTGATTTGGAAAGAACGTTGGGAGATATTAACGAAGGCGATTTTGATTTGTTGGTCGGTTTTGTCCACAAGGATGCGGCGGCTTCATTTTTCGTAACTTTTGAACAGATTCTTCAGTGCAAATCCCTTGCGCTGGTATTTTCAAGAGATGCCGATGAAGTGGAAGAATTTGTAAACATGATTGAAGAAAGCGCAAGCAATGCAAAAATTGTTCCTGTCAGAGCATTCCATAATCCTTCTCCAATTAAAGTAAAATTCGACAAAGCAATTAAGGAGTTTGAATAAATGTCATTCTGTTTAGATACTTACCTGCAACAATCAGATAACTATGAAATCCACGCTTCCAAAGCAGGTTTCAAGGATTGCGCAATGATTATCAGATTTAAAGCAAAAGATATTGTTTACATTAAACCAGGTGACCAGGTTTTAGGTGTTAGAGTAATAGGTATTCCTCCGATTCCAATCGGATTTGACCATGAAAAGGGAACTGTTTTTTTACCTTATACAAAACCTTGTCATGGAACATCCGTTGTTGAACTTCCAATAGATGAAGAGGAAGTTGAAAAAATAAGAAAATTGGATACTGGTAATAAAAAATGAAATCTACAGTTGTAGGTAGCTTTCCGGTTGAGGAAAGCTCACCGTCCAGTTTTAAGGATAAATTACTAAATTCTTTTGGGGCATACGACCCGTTTAAGCAGGCCATCAAAAGCAGTGTAACAGCCCAGCTTGATGCCGGAGTTGACATCATCTCTGACGGCCAGGTTAGAGGTGACATGGTTTCTATTTTTACTAAATATATTCCCGGAATGAAAATTGAGGATGGAAACACAGTCATTGTTTCCAAAATAAGAAATCCAATCCAGGAAATTTCAATCAAGGATATGCAATATGCCAAAAAGGTGATGAAAGAATATTATGGAGGAAAAATTCCCGAAGGAAAGGGAATCAAGGGAATCATAACAGGTCCCAATACCATTGTACACTCCTCCAGAATTGAATCCTTTTATAAAAACAAGGAGGATGCAATCATTGATTTGGCCCATAGCTTGAAATTTGAAGTTGATGCAATAGCCAAAAAGGTCAAACCGGTTTATATTCAGGTAGATGAGCCGTTTCTCTCAACAGGGATGGTCGATATGAAAACAGCCCGTGAAGCTATCGGGATAATTAAGGACGGTCTTGAAGTGCCGTTGGCGATGCATGTTTGCGGTATCCTGAAGGATGCATTCACCGATATTGCAAAGTTCAACGTTGACATTCTCGATTTTGAATTTGCAGGAAATAACGTTAATCTGGATGTTTTGGAAAAAAACGCTTCATTAATTAGCGGTAAAAAATTGGGATTCGGTTGTGTTGATTCGGCTGTCAATGAGGTCGATGACATTAACGACATCGACGAGCTTGTTACAAAAGCTATTGAAATTGTTGGAAAAGACAATTTGCTTCTTGATCCTGACTGCGGTCTTAGAAGAGCTCCAAAGGATGTCGCTTTTGAAAAGCTACAATTGATGAATCAAATCAAAGACAAATACAATTAATTCTTTTTTGAGGTTTTTGCCATGGATGAGCATTGCCGTAAATGTGGCGAAAAATTAAAGGAAAATGCCCAGTTCTGTCAGAATTGCGGTGAGGAAGTCCCCCGAAAAAATAAATTCTTTTTAAATAAATATTCACTTCTGATTGTTGTTGTAATTATTGTTTTAGCTATTTTGGCTTCAGCTTTTATCCTTTCCAACCAGACACAGGTTGTTAAAGTTGACAATGTCCGATTTGAGATACCGTCAGACTATGTCAATGAACCTTCAAGAACTGAGGTAAGCACAGATGAAGGTGTAAAGTCATCTGCAATGGGCTGGAGCAATGACAAATATTACATTGAGATTGGCGTTACACGAGTTCCCGGCGCCGGAATTAACAGTGAAGAGGTTGCAGCAAGCATTGGCGGGACACCAACCAAAATGTTTGGATATTCAGGATATTATCAGAAATATGATGAAAACAGCTATTCATTTGTATTTGGAATGAAAGATGAAGTGTGCATGGTATATGTTTCAAATTACGATGCATTTGGCGATATAAAGGTTCTTGGAGTAGAATAAAAAGAAACATAAATGTTTTGGTTTATATAATTTAAATATTTTCTAAACAGATGATTACCAGAAAAAGAGATGTGGAATTTAGTGTGGTAAACTAAATTCACATTTTTAATTTTTTTTATCTATATTCATGTTTAAAGTTCTTGTCATATAGCTTGGATGCATTAAAGTCTCCAGGGTCAAGAACATCTCCCACCACAATCATTGCAGTCTTCGTAATATTGGCATCTTTTACTTTTCCTGCAATATCCTTGAGGGTTCCTCTAATTATTTGCTGGTCTGGCCAAGTTGCCTTTTTGACAACAGCAACAGGGGTGGTTTCCTCATAACCTTCAAGCAGTTCCTCAACAACTTTATCAATCATGCCTATTCCTAAAAAGATGCACATGGTTGCATGATGCTTTGAAAAACTGGCAAGGCTTTCTCCTTCAGGTTTTGGAGTTCTGCCTTCAGGACGTGTGATAATGACACTTTGTGAAATTTCAGGCAAGGTCAATTCCGCTTCCAAAACACTGGCGGTTCCAAATAAGGAACTTACGCCTGGAATGATTTCATATTCAATGTCATGCTTTTTAAGTTCACGAATCTGTTCGCCGATGGCACCATAAATAGAAGGGTCTCCTGTATGAACTCTTGCCACCAGTTTTCCTTCATTGACTGCTTCGGTAATAATTCCATCAGTTTCCTCTAAATTTAAATAGGCACTATTGTGAATTTCACATTCGTCTTTTGCAGGGCTTAAAACATCCTTGTTAACAAGTGAACCTGCATAAATGATTACGTCTGCCTTTTCGATTACTCTTCTTCCCTTAACTGTAATTAAATCAGGATCACCCGGACCTGCTCCAATGAAAATAACTTTTCCTTTCATGATTAATTTTTTATTTCATGTTCTATTAATAATTATGTATCAAAATTGATTTTTAATCATTGAAACTTTATAAATAATTAAAATAATTAAAAATCATGGACAATAAAGGTTTTATTTCAATAGAATATTTATTTTCAATCTTTGTTATTTTAATAATAACTCTTCCGCTGTTATTTTTTACACAGTCAATTATTGAATCCAGCCATAATGTTGAAGACAGCGTGACCCATAGAATCATTTTGGATGATGTTGCAAATTCAATAAGCCAGGTCAATTCCAATGGCGAAGGATATTCAAAGCTGATTTATCTTAAATCGGATGTGGGCTATTATGAAATAACGGTTGAAAACGGCAAATTGACGATGGAATATGATGGCAAAAAGGGTGAGACTTCACTTCCGCTTTCAAATTTCGATTCGAAATATAAAATTCACAGCGGAAGAAGTTATGTCATATCCAAAAATCAAGATGGAAGGATTGTGATAACATGATTGGAGACTCGGGACAAATCAGCGGGGAATATCTGCTTTTGGCAGGAGTCCTTGTATTGGTGCTGATGGTTTCAGCGGTTTTCATTGCCTCTGAAAGTGAACTCAACAGTGCAATGGAGGCTGCAAGGCAAGGCGTCAATGAAGGTATTGGAACCTCATCATCTGCAATATATCCGAAACAGACGTTCAATGACTATTCGAAGACCAAAAACGATTTGCTCATTCCATATTCGGTTGAAATTGTCAACGTATCATATATGGATATGGGTTATGACAGCAATTTCAACAAGAAAAAGATTCAGTTTAAGGTTTATGTAACCTCATCAAAGGAGTTTTCCAAAAGCCAACAGGTTTCCATAGGTGACAGGATTAATTATAATCTAAGAAAATCCATAGCCATCACTTTCAATACCACTTCTTCGACAAATAAACTGTATAATCCGGTTTTTTCCCCTCATTATGTTTTCACAACAGCTAATGTTAAATGGGTTTAGGGACATATAATAGTTCATATGCTTGGTGGTGATAAAATTAGCGAACAGACATTTGAAGTGGTATCCCGCAAATTGCAGGAAGAGCTGGCAGATATCCTCAAAAACAATAAGCAAGTTAATGATTATGAGCTGATTGTCTATAAGTATGTTTTCATCAGCGAGCTTAAGATTCCCCTTCTGGAGGATTTGGGTGTGGAAATCGACGAGGACTCATTCATATTATATATTGTTCCTGATGGTCTGGAATTCGGTTTGCTCAGGAAACTGGATGACGTCTTTGACAGATTCGACATTTCTTTCATGCCAAATGAGTATAATATTTTGAAATTGAAATTCAGGTTAAGTGATTAGATGTACAGTGATGAGGAAAAAAAGCAGTTGATGGAAGATTTAAAGGAAATGGAAACCTTCAAAGCTGATGTTGGTGATGAAGGAAAAATATTGCAGGAAGACTTGAAGGAATACTTCATTAACGGCAATGGTGATAAGGAAGACTTGATTTTCAGGCTGGAGCTGTATTTCTATGCATTCAAATTATTCTCAAGAAAAGCAATCGTGATAAATCAAAACCAGTTTACAATATTTTTAAATGATTCGCTTCTTGACTGGCATCTGATTAATCTGGTGATGCAGGACTTAACGGATTTTGAACTTGAAATCGAGGCTGTAAAGGAAAATAGGGATGTATTGATTAATTTGAATTTCACGCTTCATTTCTAGATTTTGAAAACGTTTTTGGCATTGCTGGTGGTAACCTCATCAACAATGTCAATGTCAATATTTTGAATTTCGGCTATTTTTGAAACGGCCTTTGTAACGTTTGCAGGTTCGTTTCTCTCTTCTTTTGTCATTGCCAGATATGGACTGTCTGTTTCTGTCAGTATATAATCAAGGTCAATCTTTTCAATCAGATCCTGGTGCTGTTTTGAATAGCAGAGCATTGTAGAAAAGCTCATGTAAGCGTTTGACATGTCCATTATTCTTTTTGCGGTTTTGAAACTTCCTCCATAGCAATGGAAAATGAAATAAGGTATGTTATCGTAATCCTGAATGATATTCACTGCCTTTTTCTCGCAGTCCCTTACATGCATTACGATAGGGACTTTATATTCATTTGCAATGTCTAAAAAACTGGAAAAGATTTCCCTTTGCCTTTCACGCAGAGCCTTGTCGGTAACATAGTAGTAGTCCATGCCGACTTCCCCGACCGCCACAATATTGTCCAGATTTTCAATCAGATAATTGTGGGCATCTTTCAGCTCTTCATCGCTGCAGTTCTGGGAACTTACAGGGTGAAAACCAAATGTAGGATAAATAAAACCTTCATATTCCTTTGAAAGCTTTAAAACATCACTGTTACTGTCCTTGCTGTATCCTGATGCGATGATGGCATCCAGTTTGTCCTGGGCTCTGGCGATTACTTCTTTGCGGTCATCATCAAAATCCTTGAAGTCAATATGGCAATGAGTGTCAATCATGTTTTATACTCCAAAACGTCTGTCTCTTGCCTGATATGATCTGATGGCTCTGATAAAGTCTACCTTTCTTAGCTCAGGCCATAATGTTTCACAGAAATAAAGCTCTGAGTATGATGATTGCCAAAGTAAAAATCCGCTTAAACGTTCCTCTCCGCTGGTTCTGATAATCAGGTTAGGGTCATCCAGTCCTTCGGTGTAAAGATTTTTGTTGACAAGGTCTTCATCAACGTCATCAATTGTGATTTTACCTGCCTGGACATCTGCAATGATTTTTTTAAAAGAATCGATGATTTCCAGACGGCCGTCATATCCGATAGCCAGGTTAAATAATCTTTTGTTGTATTGTGCTGTTGCCTCTTCAGCTTCCCTGATGGCTTCCCTTACGTCATCAGGCAGTAATTCGGTTCTACCTACAACTTTTACTCTAACTTCGTTTTTATGGATTTTTTCATGGTCAACCAGTCTTTTAAAGTTTATGACAAACAGTCTCATAAGGCCGTCCACTTCGTGTTTAGGTCTGTTGAAGTTTTCTGTAGAAAAAGCATAGGCAGTTACTATTTCAATTCCAAGCTCAACACTCCAGTCAAGAACATTTTCCAATGTGTCTACTCCCATTTCATGTCCCTTTAAAACATCCACATTTCCTTGGAGTTTTGAATATCTTCTGTTCCCGTCCATAATTATAGCTACATGTTTAGGCATTTTTTCGGGAACAAGATCTCTTGAGATATACCATTCATAAAGTCTATAAAGTATATTTTCTGCCATTTTATTATCCCTTTAATAGTTTATATTAAATAATTATTATGTAACTTAATGTTTTTAAAGGTTGGCTAATTTGTATGCAAATTTTATGCTTCTTAGATATCCTTCAACACTTTGGTCCCTGCTGGTGTCGATGTATATTCCGTTTATTCCAAATGTTACCGCACCACAGCTTGGCCATGTGTTGACTAAAATAAGTGTACGAAATATTATGTTGCCGATGATTCCGTCTGGTGCAATAATCACATTGCAATTGTCTTTGAGAGCCTGTTCAATGAGAATATAATAGTTTTTAACTTCAAAATCAGTATTTTCTTCAATTAATTGGGTTAATTTTTCACTGTCGTCAATGGATTTTGAAATCTTTTCGCTTCTTCCGTAATCTCCTTTTCTGCCGTCTGCAAGAACTGCAATTTTAGGATGTTTTGACAGTTTTTTGAGAAATTCACCACAATTTTTTGCAATCTCGAATTTTTCTTCAATGGTATTTCCTTCATCAATTCCGACAGGTGTCAATAAGAATTCCTTTCCGTCTCCATTTACATATGTGGCTCTTGAAATGTCCGGGAAATGTTTTTTAAGTTCTCTGATTACTCCTGATGCTGGAAGGGAACCTCTAACGACGGCATCAATTTCCCCATCCAGGATGGCACTGACCAGCTCATCATCATTTTCAATAATTTTGATATTAATATTTTGTTCATTATTGAAATTTTGAATGGCCTTTAAAATATTTTTATTTTTTCCAACTCCGATTGCTATTGTTTTCATTATCTCATTATATTTTTTTTATATTTAATTAATTTTTCTTCATTCGTTTTTTATATGTTGTATCCAAAAATGTTTAAAAAATATGATAATTATACATACTTTTTTTAATACCTTTATATTTAATATATAGTATGAATAATGATGAGATTTTTGAGTTGGTAGGATATATTATGGCTTCCGATTACAGGACCAGAATATTAAAATGTATAGGTAACGATATAAAAGTCCCATCTGCAATAGCTGAAGAAATTGATTTGAGAACAAATCATGTTTCTAATGTGCTTAAAGATTTAAAAGACAGAAATTTGGTTGTTTGTTTAAATGAAAATGCCAGAAAAGGAAGATTATATAAAACAACAGATTTAGGTTTGGAAATTCTAAAATATTTACATTAATTTTAAAAAAAGGAAAATTATGATGATTTGTTAAAATCATCAATTGCGGAATCTACTAGTTCAATAATGGATTCACTCAAGTCCGGATATGAATTATCAATAGAAACAGGAATGTTGTCGCAATAAACAACTTCAAGACCGGCTGCTAATGCATCCTTTGTTGCAACATCAACAGCAGCGGCTTTCAGTTCAGTAAGCATGACTTCCGCTTTATCCATATAGGTTTCCATATCTTGGCGAAGCAATGGTCTGTTTGATAGGTGTGCTGTTGTACCTATTACTTCACAGTCATATTTGCTTTCCAAATAATCTACCAGTTTGTCCTTAACGCCTTCAGGTGCGGTAGTTGCAAACAATACCTTTTTGCCTGAGATGTCAGCTAGCGGTTTGGGTCTGAAGACAGTTGATATGACAGTTGCATCGGGATTGACTTCACTTACGAAGTCTTCTATTTTAGCTATTTTTTCACTGTCACACATAGGCTCTTCACACATTGTTAGGATAACCAGATCTGCGAGTCCGACTCTATACGGTCCGAAATATGTTGTCAAGTTTTCAATTGGCTGGTTTGCGCCAATTAATGTTATTTTTTTATTTGTTTTTATTGGTGGGATTGCAGCTCCGCTGCCTTCAAAGATTGCAAATTTGGAATCCACTTCATTGGCCAGTTTCGCTCCTTTTTTCATATTTGTTAGAAATACTTCTCCAGCCATTCCACCGCCGCAGCGTCTGCAGCCGATTGTCAGGATTCTGCTCATCAACGCATCTTCCCAATGATCACTTGCTGCATGAACTCCCTTTTCGGATTGCTCAAGCAGGAATTCTGCATTGATTTCCAATTCTTCACCATGAACGATTTCAGGTTCTTCAGGTCCTCCTCTTCCCATTGCGATAACGCATGGTTCATAGCCGTTTTTGTCAATCAGTCTGGAAACGAAACCTGAAACTGCGGTTTTTCCGATACGTTTGCCGGTTCCGAGAATGGTGATTGAAGGCTTTTGCATGATGTCATATTGTGATGTTGGTTCAAATTTAAAGTCAGGTCCTTCATAGCTTATTCCTTCATTGAGGACTTTGCATGCTATTTTAAATCTTTTCGGATAGTCAAGTATCGGTTCGTCGCTTAAATCCATTACTGTATCAACGTCAAATTCCCTAATCATTTCAACGATAAGGTCATATGGTATGTCCTTGTCTTTTGCAAATTTTACAGGAACGCCAAGCTTTTCGGAGTATGTGTCTTCAGAATCGTCTCTGAGCTTTTCGGTTCCTCCAATAAAAACTGCACCGACAATGTCAATGTGTTCAAGATTGTTTAATGTATCTATTGCCTCTTTGGTGACTGGCAGGTAGTGTTCTCCATCGACCAAACAGAGCATTTTGTTAAGAGCTTTCATAATATGTAATATAGTTTTTATAGGTAATAAGTTAAATTATAATGTATGAATTTCTCACAAATCAATCTGGATGAAACTCATATCAGACTGACTACAGATTTGGCTTTGCATGATTTGAAAAGGCATATATTTTCTATCAGAAGGGATTTGAAAAATCATATACTGAAAAACAATGATTTTGCAGTGTCCCTGGAGCCTTTAAAAATGCCTGAAGGTGATTTGCCGGATATTGTATGTAGGATGTATGAATCATCCTCTATTGCCGATGTCGGACCTATGGCATGCGTTGCGGGAACAATCTCTGAGATGGCGCTGGATTATCTCGTTGAAAACGGTTCGGGATATTCAATTGTTGAAAACGGGGGCGACATTTCGCTTGTCAATAATCGGAAGGTTTTATGCGGAATCTATTCAAACAATGAGATTTTGGGAAATGACATTGCTTTTGAAATCAAAAAAAGGGACAGGCCATTGGGAATATGTACATCATCTGCTAAAATTGGTCATTCAATAAGTTTTGGTCAATCAGACAGCGTAACTGTCATTGGAAAATCTTCATCTGTTTGCGATGGTCTTGCAACCAGAATAGCCAATGATGTCAGTGGCATGTCCAGTGAGGATAGGGTTTCAAACGGTTTGGAATGCTGTGAAGAGTTCAGGGAATTTTTTGATGGCGTTTTGATTATTTGCGGTGATAATGTTGGAACCATTGGAAAATTACCGAAAATAGTTGAAACCGATGAGTTTGATATTTTCTCTCATTCAGATTAAACAGTTCTTTAAAAAATTGTTAAATTGATTTGAATAAGTATTATATTGTAAAGTTATTTTAATGCAAGGTTTAAATATGATTAGTATACAATATTATTGTATAGAAAAGGGAGTTAATTTTTAACTAACTGAAATTAGTTAAAGGGTTAGATATCTATGTACAAAGACGAAATGATACAATTACATCAATTTTTAGTATATGTTTTAAAATATTTAGCGGAAGATGACCAAATAACCAATGATTGCAGTGAATATATCACCCTAAAAATAAGCCCTCACCACATACACAAGACAAAAGCTGAACATAAGCATGCTATTTTTGTTCTATGTAAAATTATTGCCCAGGTAATTGCTGATAAAGAAAACGATTCTATTCCTGAAAACGTTCGCAATTCCTTATCTGATTTAGTTACAAGATCTGAAAATGAAATTAATGCAAATTAATTCTTACTTTTTTTCCTTTATTTTTTTGATTTATCAATATAACAGCCTTTTATTTTAATTTAAAGCAAAAGCCTTAATAATATTTATATACTATAATCTTATTATTAATTAATGAATAATTAAACTTAACACGCGTGATATTTTGAAATCATTTGAATTTTTATCAATAAAAAGAGAAGAAAAACCTAGGGATTGCGGAATCACAATGGTTTTAGACAAGGGATTAGGTCTTGAAACCGCATCAAGTCTAATGGATATCTCAGGAGAATACGTCGATTATTTAAAATTCGGTTGGGGAACCTCAATCGTTCACGAACAGGAAATAATCAAGGCAAAGGTTGAAATGTACAAATCCCATGACATAACTCCGTATACCGGAGGAACATTATTCGAACTTGCATATATTAATGATAAATTGGCAGAGTTTTTTGAGGAAGCCCGTAAATTGGGATTTCCGGCCATTGAAATATCGGACGGATCTACAAATATAAATCACAATGATAAATTGAACTGCATCAAAAGAGCAAGACAGGAAGGATTTGAAGTTTTATCAGAAGTGGGTAAGAAAAATCCCGATTTGGACAAGGAGCTTACACTTGATGAGAGAATTGAATACATGCAACAGGAGTTGGATGCAGGTTCCTCCCTTGTAATTGTAGAGGCAAGGGAAGGCGGAAAAAACATAGGAATCTTTGATAAATCCGGAAACGCCAAAGAAGATGAGATTGATTATATCTTGGATAAAATCGATGGAAATAAGATTCTATGGGAAGCGCCAAATAAGGACCAGCAGGTATTTTTCATACTCAAGCTTGGAAACACAGTTAACTTGGGAAACATTTCAAATGATGATATAACCTCTCTTGAAACCTTAAGAAGAGGTTTGAGGGGCGATACTTTAGGAAAACTTTAAGGAAGTTTTAAATTGAGCGACATTCGTACAATCAGCCAAATCAATGAAAAGATTGAAAAAGGCGAAGCTAATATTTATACTGCAGAAGAATTTAAAAAACTCATAAAATCAGGAGACACTCCAAGCTTTGAAGAAGTGGATGTTGTTACATGCGGTACATGTGGCGTAATGAGCGGAACCGCAGCAATACTTAACTTCATCGTATCGGAACCTGGAGAATTCATAAGGGCTCGTGAAGTATACATGAATGGTGTTCCTGCATATGCCGGGCCTTGTCCTAATGAATGGCTGGGCTCTGTAGATGTGATTCTGCACGGAACGGCTCACTCAATACACGATGCCAATTACGGTGGAGGATTTCTGTTAAAAGACCTTCTTGAAGGAAAAGACATAGATGTTGTAGTTGAAAGCGTTGACGGAAAAACAATCGAAAATACAATAACAATCAATGATATCACACGTGGACAGATTATAGGGGCACGTATGGCATTTAAAAACTATACTGCATTCACAAATCCTAATTCACAACCGATTTCTTCAATATTTGCTGCAACACCTCTTGAGGGTAACTTAAGCGGGTTGACATTTTCAGGCTGCGGAGATTTGAATCCTCTTCAAAATGACATTCCTCACAATGCCATAAAAGAGGGTAAAAAGGTACTCCTAAACGGGACAATAGGATATATTTTAGGTGACGGTACCAGATCAAGTGCTGAAAAGCCAAACCTAATGCTTTCAGGTGATTTCACCAAAATGGACCCGTATTATATTGGAGGATTCAAAACAGGCCAGGGCGGAGAAATTTACGACACAGTAGCTATTCCAATACCTGTCCTAAACGAAGAAATCTACAATAACCTATTGATAACTGATGATAAGATAGATTTGCCTGTTGCAGATATTAAAGGGCGCCACTTGCCATTGGACAACACGAATTATCATGAAATGTGGAATGGTTATGATTTAAGGCCGAAATATGATAGAAATGCATGTTTAAGTTGTGATTCATGTTTGGTTGAAGGAATTTGTCCTACAAATGCCTTTAAAAAAGGAAGTTTGAATATCGCCTATTGTTATGGATGTGGAATGTGCGCCAATTTCTGCCGTCATGATGCATTTGACATGAACACAGGGGATGTTGATTTACAAATCAATGGTGAAAAAGTCAACATTCCGATAATATGCAGGCAATCAGATAGGATGAGGGCAAATAAGTTGTCTTTAAAATTAAAGAAACTGATTGAAAATAATGAATTTGAATTGTAATGAGGTGGTTATTTGACTAACCAACAAAAGATTACCGATAAACCAATAAACTTTGCAGAGGACATCATTCGGGATGTTAAAAATTCGAAAGATGAGGGTGTACTGAAATGCGTACAATGTGGAATGTGCACCTCAACATGTCCGGCTGCAAGACACTCCGATTATAATCCTAGAGATATTATGGAAAAGGTCTTGGAGGGGGATATGGAAATTCTGGAAGATGATGTTATCTGGAATTGTTTTTACTGCTATACCTGCCATAGCGTATGTCCTGTCGGAAATAGCGTCTGTGAAGTTAATCAGATATTAAAACAGTTCGCAATAGAAAAGGGAATAGCCTGGGATAAGCTATATGAATACTTGGGTTTTGCTGACAGCTATTTTAATGCAGCCATAGGAGCAATACCTGAAATATTTTTCGCTGATATCGACAGGGATGTTCCCGGCTGGTGGGAATTCAGACAGAATTTAACACAAATACGTGAGGAACTTGAACTTGACCCTCCATTAATGCCGTCTCAGGATGTCATTGATGAGGTTAGCTTAATATTAACAATAACAGGATTTAAAGACAAGATTGAAAAGATAAGAGCTTCACAGGAGGATGAACAATGAAATTCATTCCAGATAAGGATATCCTTTTATTCAGAAGTTGTCTTGTAAGTGTTGAATATCCTGGTGTGGAAGCATCAACAAAGTTTGTTTTCGATAAATTGGGAATCGATTATGCAATTTCAGAAAATCAGACCTGCTGCACAGGACTTGGACATTATTCCGATGTGTTCAATCAGATTGATACAACAGCAATTGGTGCACGTAATTTTAAAATAGCCCGTGAAATCGGAAGGCCAAATTTGGTGATGATGTGTGCAACCTGCTATGCAATAAACAAGAAATCAGTAAAATTGCTCAATAAGAAAGACGATTTGAGAAATCACATTAATCAATTATTTGATGAAAACGGTTTAAGCCATCTGAAATATGAAAAGGATGACTTGAAACCAACCGAAAACATTTTCCATGTTGTGGATATTTTATACGGTAAAAAAGATGAAATCAAGGACCATATCAAGTACGATTTAAGCGATTATACGATAGCAACCCATCACGGTTGCCATTACTGTAAGGTGCACTATGAAGATACCGTTGGCGGTGTAAGGGATCCAAATGTCATGGATGAGCTGATAGAAGAGTGCGGATGCAAGACAATCGGTTGGTATGACCACAAAAGGGCGACATGCGGTACCGGATTTAGACAGAGGTATTCCAATCCTGATTTGTCATTTACTGCAACTGCCGATAAAATGAATGCAATAGACGATGAAGATGTTGATATTCTTGTTCACTTATGTCCTAATTGCCATATTCAGTTTGACAGGTATCAGCATTTGATAGCCGAAAGGGAAGGAAGAAAATTTAAGGCTATTCATTTAAACATTGCCCAGTTCATTGCACTTGCAATGGGTGGTGATTTGGATAAGGTTATAGGACAAAAAGCACATACAGTTCCAATTGATTCTATTATTAAGGAGTTAAAGGAGGTTCGAAAATGAGGGATGATTTAAAAGTTGGCGTTTTTTTATGTGAATGCGGTGGAAACATTGCAGATGTTGTTGATTTGGATAAGGTTCGTGAAGAACTGGATGTTGAATTTATTGGACAATTCGAGAACTTATGTTCCTTAAACGGTCGTAAGATTATTCGTGATGCAATATTTGACCATGATTTGGACCGTGTTGTAGTTGCAGCATGCTCACCGATAAGCCATGAAAAAACATTTCAGGATTACGTAAAACCTCTAAATCCTTATCTGATGGACATGGCAAATATAAGGGAGCAATGTTCATGGGTACACTCAGATAAGGTGAAGGCCACCAATAAAGCCATAACTCTCATCAACGCTTCAATCGAAAAGCTAAAGCAATCCGATGCTGTAGATCCGATTTACTGCCAGACTCCAGATGAGGTTGCTGTAATCGGTGGGGGAATAGCCGGAATGAATGCGGCCCTATCCCTTGCAAAGCAGGGAACAAAAGTGACATTAATAGAACAGTCCCCATCAATCGGAGGACACATGGCAAAAATAGGTAAGGTTTTCTCACCTGTTAAAATCGCTGAAGAATGCGGAATGTGTCTTTTAAATCCGATCCTAAATGAGCTTGTTTGGAATGAAAACATAGAGGTTATGACAAACACCAAAGTCATTGAAGCGGAAAGAAGAGCCGGAACCTATAATCTGATTTTAGAAAAATCACCCAGATATGTTGACATTGAAAAATGTATAGCATGCGGCAAATGTGCAGAAGCGTGTGAAGTTGAAGTTCCAAATGACTGGAACGATAATCTGTCAATGCGTAAAGCGATATACAGGCCATTCGGACAATCTTATCCTGAAGCATATGTAATTGACATGGACAATTGTGACAAGTGCAGCAACTGTGTAAAGGCATGTACAATGAAAGCCATTAAACTCAGGGGAAAACCGGAAAGGATACCTCTTCAAGTCGGTTCAATAGTTGTTGCAACAGGCCATAAACTGTTCGATATGGATAAACGTCCGGAATACGGATACAGCAGGTATGATGATGTCATTACCCAATCAGAATTGGGCCGTATCACTGGTGTCAACGGTCCGACAAAAGGAAAACTTCTAAAGGCAAACGGTGAAGTTCCAAAACGTGTTGTAATGATACAATGTGTAGGGTCCCGTGATGAAAAGCCGGACGGGCATAGATATTGCTCAAAGATATGCTGTACAGTGGCTTTGAAAAATGCAAACATCATAAAGCACAAATATCCTGAAACTGACGTGTTAATATGTTACACTGATATCAGAACACCTGGAATGTTTGAAAAATACTACAAGCACACCCAGGAAAATGAAGTAAGATTCCTTAGAGGCCGTCCGGGTGAAGTAGTTAGGAAAGGGGACAACTTCATTGTAAGAACTGAAGACACACTAAAAGGTGAATTTGTAGAAATTGAAGCCGATATGGTGGTTCTGTCCACTGCAATGGAACCGTCAGACGGAACATGTGAAATTGCACAAATCTTAAATGTTGGAACAACAGAAGATGGTTTCATCAAGGAGTCACATCCTAAAATCAAACCGATTGCCACTGATGTTCAGGGAATCTTTGTGTGCGGAACTGCACATGATCCAAAAGACATTACAGATTCTATCATGCAGGCAACAGCAGCAGCTGCAAAGGTTGGCGAATACAACTACGGTGGAGTTGAAATCGAACCGTTCATTGCTGAAATCGACAAGGAAAAATGTATTCTTTGCGGTGAATGTATTTCACGCTGCAAATATAAATCCATGAGCATTCAAAATGATGAGCTATACATTGACCCGATGAGCTGTACGGGATGCGGAAAATGTCTTGTAGGATGTAACCAAAGGGCAATTCATGTAAACGGTAATATTGATGAAAAGATTTTGGCTACAATTCAGGGGGTATTGTCCAATAAGCAAGACGGCGAGCGTATGATACTTGTATTTTTAGATAATATAGGTTATACTGCTGCAGATAATATTGGTGTTAACAGATTGAGCTATCCTGAATCTATACATATCATCAAGGTAATTTCCGTAAATCGTGTAAGTCCGGATCATATTCGTTATGCGCTTGAAAACGGTGCTGATGGTGTATTTATCGGTGAATTCCCTGGAGATTTAATGTATGATGAAGTCGAACGTAAAATCCAAAGGGTCAAAGACAGAATCTCTGAAATGGGTGAAAACCCTGAAAGGATTACATTTTCAAAGGTATACATACCATATTTCTCAGGGCTTGCCCGCAAATTAACTGACTTCGATAAGAAAATTGAAGAATTGGATGAAGCCGAATCATGAGATGATTTTTTCATCTTCATTTTTATTTTTTTTTAGAAAATAATAATCAATCTTGAATGTTTCTATAATTTTTTATTATTAGTATATTTTTTTTAGTTTTTCATTGTTTTTTTTATCAATTTCTATAAATATTGCTGGTTTGAATTGAGTATTTTTAATAATTTAAACATTCAAATTAAATCAAATAGTATTAATATAAAATCGTATATAAATATCTATCACATAATTGTAATGGAGGAAAAAGTTTTGAAATTAAAAAAGATAATGACGATTTTTGCAATTATTCTAGTTGCTTTTATGGTCATAGGAGCTGTCACTGCATCGGAAGATGTATCTAATGATGAACTGGCAGCAAACGACATCGCAGAAGATTCTATTGGTGAAACTCCTGTTGATGATGTAATTGCAGAAACTCCAGAACAGACAACTGGGGCTAATGCAGAAGATTTTAATGCATGGATAGCTAATGAAACTTTTGATGTTGATAATGATAAAGATAAAGTTGTTATAAATTTCACTTCCCCTGCTGATGCAAAGGGTGATGTTCAAGTTTGGGCAAATGAAAAATATAAAGCAGAAATTCACATTGATGAAAGCACTGCTGGAAAAAACTTTAATTGGACTTTAAGTGATTTATACATTTCAGAAGCGGGAGTTTATGAAATTTCTCTTAGATGTAATTCAGAAGGTGGCGGTCAATTAGTGATTGCAACAGGTACCTTTACTGTAGCTAAAAATTATTCTAAAGCTGATTTTACCACTATGACATTTGATTATATAGGGACTACAGGTACCCGTCTTTACTCTTTTGCCCCTGCTCCAGTTTATGGAACTTTAAGAGTATATGTTGACGGAAAAGAGAGTTATAATAAATATATTAATAATAAATATACATATCTGCAACTTTATGTGGAAGACTTGAATATCAGTGAAAATGGGGAATATAATATTCGCACTGAATATATAGTGGAAGATTCTGGTCAGGTAGTTGCTCTTGATGATTTTAATTCAAGTGTTCAATGCTTCCCAGTATCTCTTTTTATCTCAGAGATGGATATAGATGTAGCTGCAGGATATGCTTCCCTTGGTTCTGTTTATGATGATTATGGTGTTGTAGGAACTATTACTGCATATATAGATGATAATCTAGTGTTCAATAATACATACTCTGATTATCAGCCTTCTGTTCAAATTAAACAGTATACTCTCCCAACATCTTTCGTATTGGGTAATCATACAGTAAAAATTTCTTATACAAAAAATGGTAAAGAATATACTAAAGAAGGAAATGTCTTCTTCTATGCCGAACCGCAAGCTATTAGTCCTGGTTGGACTATGACTGCAGGGGATGATAAGAATATTACTGTTAAGTATTATAAAGGAACTACAGGCACTATAACTGTTTATAATGCAGAACTAGTCAGTCCTGGTGTTTGGAAAAAAATATCAATTTTCATGAGCACTGCAAATTTAAATGGTAGCGGAATTTATTATGTTCCTTTAAATACCTTGGATGCAGGCCATCATTGGTTAGGTTTAAACATTACATTAGGCACATATAGTTTTGAAACATACTTAGATTTTAATGTTATAGAGCCAGTAGATCCTAGACCTGAAGTGGTTATAAATGTTGACAATCCTTCTATTGTAGATTATGGTCCAGCTAGCATTACAGTTACAACAGAAGGTGTTTTAAACATATCTGCAAAAATCAGCGGTAAATCCTTAGAAGTTAGTGGAAATACTATTTACATAAATGGTTTTAATGCCAGCTCAGACCCTTACTATTTGGTCATTACTGCTGTTCCTGATGCTGACCACAAAGCAGGTTCACCTAAAGCTGTTCCGCTCTATGTTAATCCATTAAACACTTCCATAACTGTTCCTGATATTGATGATGCTTCTGTCGGTCAGGAAGTAACTCTTGTTGCAAAAGTCAATTCCACCATAACTGTTAATGATGGTAAAGTGGCTTTCACTGACGATAATGGTGATGACATTGGAGAGGCACCAGTTGTAAATGGTACTGCAACAATAAAATACACACCAACAGCCACTGGTACTCTTAATATTAATGCTGATTATACTGGAATTAACTTTAAAGGAGCTTTTGGAGTTGGACATATAACAGTTTCAAAAGCAAAAGGCATTGTCCAAATCAATGCTTCTGATGTAATCACTGATTATAATGGTGGAAAATTCTTGGTTGCTACATTAAAAGATGTAAACGGAAACCCTATTGCAGGTGCAAATGTTTCTGTTAAAATCGATAAAGAAACCAATTACACTACTGATTCTGCAGGTCAAATCAAAGCATCCTGTGATGGAATTGATCCGGGTGATTATGTTGCAGACATTATTTTCAAAGGAGACGACAACTACCTTGAAGCTAAAAAATCAGTCAATGTAACTGTTAACAAGTTGGATACTAGTATTGATGTAGAAGTGGCTAGTATTGCAGCAGGTCAAGTTGCATACATTAACGTTACTCTAGACTCTAAAGCTAGCGGCAGTGTTGTTTTAAAATTCAAAAAACAAAATTACACTGAAACAATTGAAAATGGTAAAGCTTCATTTGCAATATCTGATTTAACAGTTGGAAATTACACATTTGAAGCTGTATATGCTGGAGACAAATATTATAACAATGCTAGCGCGGAAAAATCAATTAAAGTTACAAAAGCTAACATTACTTCAGTTGATTTCCCTAAAGTCATTTCTGAAAAAGACAGCAAATTCAGTTTCGATATGCCTGCAGATGCAACAGGAAATGTTACTCTTTCAATTAATAATGTAATCTATCCTGCTAAAGTTGAAAATGGTAAAGTAAACATCAATCTGGAAAAATTGGAAAAAGGAAATTATGATTATAATGTTTCCTATTCTGGAGACGATAAATATAATCCATTTAATGCAACTGGAGTTATATCTGTTAATAATATCGCCACTATCATAAGTATTTCTGAAGTGAATGGTGACCGCATTATTACTGGTGTTTTAAAAGATGTTGAAGGTAAACCTATCGCTGATGTAACAATAAAAGCCATTATTGGAACTGCTACTAATCAGACTAAGACTGATGATAAGGGTGTATTTACTTTCAAAATACCCGAAAACACTGAAGTTACTCTGGCATTTGATGGTAAAGATGCATTTTTAGCATCCAATACTACAATTACCTTGAAAAATTTCTCTCCTGTGAGAACTGCTACCAAAATCATTGGTGAAAACTACACTCAATATGCTGTAGATTATTTCGCAGGTGAAAGAGGAGGATACTTCAAAGTTAAATTAACAGATGCAAGCGGTGCTCCATTAGCTAATAAAACTGTAAATATCGGATACAACGGTAAATGCCTTGTCCTGGTAAGTGATAAAGACGGATTTGTAAAAGTGCAAATCAACTTGGTGGCTGCAAACACTTTAACATTTGCTGTAGCATTCTTGGGTGATGATAACTACAATGCTTCATTTGAAGTATACAAAATCACAATAAACAAAAAGACCACCAGTCTTTCAGCTCCGGCAAAAACATATAAAGCAAGCGCAAAAACCAAATCCTACACAGTAACCCTGAAAACAATCAAAGGATCATCTGCAGACGGTAAAACATATCTCGGCTCAGGTAAAACTATTACCTTATCAGTAAACGGTCAAACCTACACAGCTAAAACCAATGCTAAAGGTCAGGCTACCTTTAATTTAAAAATAACCAAAAAAGGTACTTACACTGCTACTGTAAAATACGCCGGAGATAACACCTACAACGCAGCAAAGGCAACTGCAAAAATAAAAATTAACTAGAAGAGATTAAATCTCTTCTAAACTTTTCTTTTTTTAGATTTCGTGTTTAATGTATATATTGAAAATTTAATCAATCGCCTAATTGTCAAATAGGATTATTGAAAGTTCATCATTTTTTTTATATTGATGTTTATCTATCAATAATTGTTAATTTTAGTTGACATTATTCATTTATTATTAGTTTTACTGGCTAAATGTTTTTGTTTATATTAAATTTTATATTCTATATGAGACAAAAATATATTCGTATTCAAAATGAGTATAAAAATTTTCAAATGGTAATTACTATGAAGTTAAACAAGATTTTAATAGTTAGCTTATTATTGCTGGCTATTATGACAATTGGTGCCGTTAGCGCAACCGATTCTTCGGACGTCTCGACATTAAGTCAGGCTGATGATGGACAATTATCAATAGATAATTCCTATTCCGGAGATTTGTTGGGCGATGGCGAAGGAAATGAACCTGATGCCGGCTCTAATGAGCCATCCATAACCATTTATTCAGAAGCTTATGTCGATGACACTATCGTTGATGTACGCCTTGTAAACGGTTCTGAAGGTTCAATTAAAATTGAAGATGGTGCAAACAACTATTTCAATGAGTCTTTAGGTAATCTGCAATCTGAAGTGGATGGGGATGACGACAATTTTGTCCACTATTTTATCGCTTCCTCAAAGTTGGTTCCTGCATTGTCTGTTGGTAAGGAATATGATTTAACTGTCACTTATACGGATGGAGATGGAAATGATTTCTCAAATGACGGGTCTGTCATACTTTTTGAAAGAAATCAAATAACATACAGCCAATTTAATATAACTATTAACATTGAAACCATTTCAGTTAATTTTGACAACGATGATGCTTTGGCTTCAATTAGGGCGCGTGATGATGCTCAAAATAAGATTGCTGTTGTTCTAACCAATGATGAGGATAATTTCCGTGATGAATTTGAATGTGAACTGGACAAATTTGATCCTAACAATATTGAAGATGATGCTGACTCTGATTATAACTGGTTTATTGTTAGACCATCTGACTTTAGAGATGTTGGTCCTGGAAACTATAATCTGAATTTCACTTATTTTGATGATGCTGGCTCAATTCAACAGTATGGTGAAGTTAGACTCACAACTGATGGCGAAGGATTTGATTTTAATCCAATCATCAAACCTATATATTCAATTGATTATGAAGATTATTGGTGGAGGGCTGCCGTTAGAGTTAATAGTCCTGGTGATGGTAATTTTACAGTCATTGTTTCTAAAAATGGAGCAGATAATACTTTAATTTTTGAACAGTATGGTGAAGATGTAGCCGAATGGAATTTGGATGACTTGCAAATTTCCGAGATGGGTGCATATGAAATCTTTGTTAAATACACCTCACCAAATGGCGATGTGACAGATGTTTGTGAAGGCAAACTGATTGTAAGTGAAATGATTGTACCTGAAGAGTTTGATGTCAATAATCCAAATTCCACTTTGGTCAGTGTTTACTGCCCTGTAAACGCTACAGGTTTTATAGCAATACTGATATCCTATGATGATGGTGAGGATTGGCACAGCTTTGATCCAATCTATCATGAGATTGTTGAATCTGACTATGAAAAATACATTAATTACACAATATCCGATGTCGGAATAACAAATAATGATGTTGGATATTATTTTGTTCAAGTATTCTTTGTAGATGACGTGGACGATGAACTTGATGTGGATGGAGGATATAATAAGCTTGATGAATTCGATTCAGATGCTGTGGATAATACTAAATTCAGGGCACATGTTGCAGGAGGTACCAATATACTTTCAAACGAATCCGTAGTTTCTGTTTACTGTCCTGAAGGAAGCGCAGGTATCGTTAATGTAACAATATTGGATGAAGAAGGGGATGTTGTTTCCACTTCAATAAAGAATATTGCAAATAAGGATGATGAAAACTGGCTTAACTGGAATGTAACTGATTTGGGTATTGATGTTGGATTTTATTTAGCTAAAATAGTTGTTAATGAAGATAAAACATTTACAGAGGAATTTGATATTTATGGACCTATTACTATTGAGCAATCAGCGTATGTTGATTCAGATGATGAAGAACGTGTATATATCACTTATGTTCAAATTCCAACTTATATCAAAGATGCAGTTATTGTTATAAATTTCAACGGCAGTGAAAAATTCAGAAAACAGTTGTCTGATTTTGTTGAAGCTGATGACACTACAACAATTGAAAATCTCACTTGGAGTTATGCAAGAAGGCATGGTCATATCCTTATGGAGGCGTTTGAATATTCAGTTAATACTAAAAATATTGGATGCACTTTAGCTCCTGGAACATATAACGTGTCTGTCAGCCTCATTATTGATGAAAAAACATTTACTGATGAATCAAATGTTACTTTATACAAAGTCAATTCAGTTTCCGAAAACGGAGTAACCATCAACATATATGATTCAGAAGATTATTATTTTGACGATGATGAGATGAGCATTGCTGAAATAGTCTGTGGCGATATAGACGGTTATGTCGTTGTAACAGTTGCTGGCGATGACGATTGGAACAAGACCTTTTATTTGGAAAATCATCAATGGGATAGAAGAATATGTCCTTGTGATTTGAACTTGAATGCTGATACCTATAATATGGCCGTAACAGTCTTTGATAAGGATGATAATGAACTTGCAAAAAATACCGCTACAATCACTTTGGATTATGGTGATGAAGGAATAATGGATTGCTATATAAGAGAGCAGATGCAATATTCCGATGAGTGTATCAATATATGGTTTGCAGTTAACGATATATCCGGTGATTTGGTCATTAAATTCAACGGTACAGAATATTATAATGAGCATATTGACATCAACGATTTTGACCCTGATAAATATGATGATGAGGGTAGGGGTCACATTACCTTTTCACCTTATCAGTTAGGGGTTGAAATAGGTTATTATGATTTGGTGGAAATATCCTATTATGGTGATAATGGAATAAATGACACTGATTATCGTGAAGATATTGAAGTATGTCTGGATGAACCGGAAATATACCTGCGCTACTCAGAGTGGGAATCTAGAAAATCACAATATACAATTAATAGTGATGACCTTATTGGGGTCCATGTCAATTCAGATAACATCTCATCAGTTAGAATCGTTGTAAAAATAGGCGATGAAACATATCTTGATGCAATGATGGAAGATTTGAATCTAACTCCTAATTATGACGTAAACAATATATTATATGGTTATTATAATATCGGATTAATCCATTTAAATAAAACCTTTAATTTAGGTGAACATTATGATGATGTAACAGCCTATTACTACAGTGACAATTATCAATTGGATACCTCTGATGCAGCCAGAAGGGGAGATAATCCTGATTTCTTTGATGTAATAGGTATAGTTGATGAAATTGATGTAAATGATGATTCTGACATATTGTATGTTGTCGGTGATAAATCCAAATCCAAGGTTATATTAGATATCTGGGATTATCAACAAAATGACTGGTTAAATCCAATTGAATATAATATTAAGAAGAGTGACGATAACCTGTTCATTAGCTGGAAATTGTCTGACCTAAAACTTGATGTAGGTGATTATCGCATCGAAGCCAAATTTGATGATGATACCTGGATTTTTGACACTGACTTTTCAGTCGTGAACAAATCAGAATTCTATGCAAAAATCGGATGTGACTGGTTCTTCACCACTGATGCTGTAATTAAAGTATGGTGTCCTGAAGGAGGTAACATTATTGTCAACCTATCCAGATGGGGAGAACATTTCTTTGAAATTGAACATTCAATCACAGATGATGAAAAAGGAACCTATGTCGGATTCACTTTAGCTAATTTGAACATCACATCTCCTGAGTGGTATGATGTTAACATAACCGTGGACGGCAAACAGATAACCGATGATGATGCAGGATTATGGGTTCCAAGCCCTGTTGATATTCCGGGCACTAATGTATATCTTCCTGAAGGAGGATTTAATGAGGATGAATCAATGAAAATAGCTGAATTGTATCTTCCAAGTGATGTCAGCGGTAATGTTACAGTTGTCATTGATGGTGCCGAATACGTCAATAAAAACATTGAAAGCCTGGAATCCCGTGTTGAAGGGTCTAAAGTGATTTATAAGTTATACACTTCTGATTTGGATTATCCAGTTGAAACCGGACTGCGTAATGTTGATGTAATATTCGATGAGTTTTCACAATCAAAAGTTCTCAATTTCCTTGAAAGAAACACAAAATCAAAAGATGGAATTTCCATTGTAATCTGTAATGGAGATACCCGTATTGATTGGGGAGACGTAATAGTTGAGATAATCGCTCCAAATAATGCTAACGGCAATATTGTCGTTAAACTTAATGACAGCGAAGCAGCTGCTTGGGATGAACTCTCATGGGTCTACTCTGAATTATATGATGAAGGTTATTCAATCTATTATATCTGCACTAATGACTTGAACATTCCTGATGTCGGTAAGTACAATATTTTAGTCACTTATGATGATTCCTTCTCAAATAACGACACAATCACTTTCATGAGAGACCATGCAAGTAATGTTTGGATGAATGATAACTCTTATGAAGGTACAGTCACTCCTAATGATCACTGGTTCGTTATCTCTCCAAATGGTGAAACCGGCCGTGTTGTCTTAACTGTAAATGGCGAAGTTCGTTTAAATAAAACTATTGATGAGTTAGATAATAATGATTGGGGAGATAAGATAATCACTCCTAGAAATGCAACTCTTGATTTGGGATACTATAAAGATGTTTTACTTGTTTTCTATAGTGATGAGGACTATTCATATCAGGCCATCAAGTCTAATGAAGTAGGAGTCGTCTGGGGTTATGTGGATATCCATGTGCCTAATGATGAAATTAATGTTTGGGACTGTATTGCTAATATCCATGCTCCAAAAGCAGCCAATGGTACTATTGTATTTAAAATAGGTGATGTGGAATACTTTACATGTGCTTTAACAGACATTACTGAAACAGCACCCGATGATGAGGAAGATTACATGTTCTATTTCCTAACATTATCTGACTTTACAGATGCCGTTAAAGGTGGCAATTACACCAATGTGATGATTTATTATTATGGTGATGATGGATATAATACCACTAATTTGAAAAGTGGGGAACCACGTGATAATGTTACAATCTATGCCAATTCCAAAATAAACATGGACGATTTCGAATATGTATATGGTACTGCTGGTAATGTTGCTGTAAATGTAACAGGAGGTACTATTGTAAAAGATGATGTATCTGTTGATGGACATTCCGAAGCACAAATTGACATTGTTGATGGCGTGATTACCATTGAGGGTCTTGAAGTTGGCCAATATGTTTTAAGAGTTATCACAACTCCTGATGAATACTCATATTCAATTGAAGATACAATAGATTTCAACGTAACCGATGCTGAAAGTGATGTTGAATTCAGTAATGACATTGTATTTGACTATGGTACATCAGGCACTACAAACATAACTCTCACCGGTGCTACTGTTGATTTAGAAAATATTTCAGTTGACGGTCACAATGAAGCAATAATTTCCTTAAATGATAATGTTATAACAGTTTCAAACTTAACTGTTGGAAATTACGCTTTAAATGTTATCACAACACCTAACAAGAACTATAAATCTACTCAAAAAACAGTTGCAATCACTGTTAATAGGTTAGACTCTCCTATAAGTATTGATATTCCTAAGGTGGAGTACACTGCTTTGGATGAGTTTACTATTAAGATATCTAATGTAACTGATGTTAATGTAACTATCAACAATAAGCCTTATGCTGTTAGGGCTGATGGTACTGTTGATGTTGATACTGCAACTTTGGATGCTGATAGTTATGAAGTGATTGTTTCTAATGCTGAAACTTCTATCTATAAGGCCAATTCAACTTCTAAAGTGTTCACTATTGTTAAAAAGCAAAGTGATGTGTCAATTAGTGTTGGATCCAATTATGCTATTGGTGAGTCTTTCAGTATTTTGATTACCAATAACACTGCTGTTAATGTTACAATTAATGGTGATGCTTATGCTGTTAAGGCTGATGGTAGTGTAGATGTTGATACTACTAAATTACCTGCTGATGAGTATACTGTTGTTGCATCAATTGCAGAAGATGGTAAATTCAAAGCTAATTCAACTACTGCTGTGTTTACCATTTCCAAACTTGACTCTCCAATCAGTATTGATATTCCTAAGGTGGAATACACTGCTTTGGATGAGTTTACTATTAAGATATCTAATGTAACTGATGTTAATGTAACTATCAACAATAAGCCTTATGCTGTTAGGGCTGATGGCAGTGTTGACATTGACACAACTGATTTGGATGCTGATACCTATGTAGTGTTTGTTTCAAATGAGGAAACTGCGAACTATAAATCCAATTATACTTCTAAAGAGTTTGTCATTGTTAAAAAGCAAGGTGAAGTAGCTATTAGTGTAGGTTCACATTATGGTATTGGCGAGTCATTCAGCATTATAATCAGCAATAATACTGTCGTTAATGTTACAATTAATGGTGACAGTTATGCCGTTAGGGCTGATGGCAGTGTTGATGTTGATACTACAAAATTACCTGCCAATGAATATATTGTTGTTGCATCCATCGATGAATCAGGTAAATATAAAGGCAATTCAACTTCTGCCAAGTTTACCATTTCCAGAATGGATTCACCGATTGCTATTGAAATGGATAAAGTTGAATACACTGCTTTAGATGAGTTTACTATTAAGATATCCAATGTCACTGCTGTTGAGGTAACAATTAATGGTAAGCCTTATGGTGTAAGGGCTGATGGAACTGTTGACATTGACACAACCGCATTGGATGCTGATACATACAGTATAATTGTTTCTAATGATGAAACTCCTTCATATAGGGCTAATTCAACTTCTAAAGAATTTACCATTGTTAAAAAACAAGGCGAAGTTGCTATTAATGTTGGTTCCAATTACACTGTAGGTGAGTCATTCAGTATTGTGATTACCAATAACACTGATGTTTATGTGACTATTAACGGTGATGTATACTCAGTTAGGGCTGATGGCAGTGTGGATGTCAATACCACTAAATTGCCTGCCGGTGAGTACACTGTTGTTGCATCCATCGATGAATCCGGTAAATTTAAAGCAAATTCTACTTCTGCTAAGTTTACCATTTCAAAATTGGATTCTCCAATAGTCATTGACATTCCTAAATCAGAATACACTGCTTTGGATTCATTTACAATTAAGATATCCAATGTAACTGATGTTAACGTGACAATCAACGGTAAACCTTATGCAGTTAAAGCTGATGGAAGTGTTGACATTGACACAACTGCCTTGGACGCAAATACATACACTGTAATTGCTTCCAATGAGCAAACTCCATTGTACAATGCCAATTCAACTTCAAAAGTGTTCACAATAGTCAAAAAACAAAGTGAAATATCCATCAGTGTTGGTCCGATCCATAATGTTGGAGAAAATTTCACTATTGTAATTGCTAACAATACAGCTGTCAATGTAACCATTAATGGCGATTCATATGCCGTTAGAGCTGATGGAACTGTTGATGTGGACACTACAAAACTTAAAGCATCACAATACACAGTTGTAGCATCCGCTGCAGGTGACGGCAAATATCTTTCTGCCAACAAGACTGCCAAATTCACAGTTTCCAAACTGTTCTCTAAAATTGAATTCACTTCAGTTTCAGGAAAACATGAAATTCAGGCTAAATTAACAGATCTTGGTGGTGAAGCTATTGCAAATGCGGCCATAGACTATTTCATTAATGGTGTTAAAAACTCAACAACAACCAATGAAAACGGTATGGTATTTATTAAGGCATACAATAACTGTGAAGTTGATATTGTTTATGCTGGAAATGATTTGATGCTTCCTGCAAATGCAACAATTACATTGAAAAACATTGCTCCTGAAAGAATTGAAACTAAAATAATCGGTGATAACTACACACAATATGCTGTAGACTTCTTTGCCGGTGAAAGGGGTGGATTCTTCAAAGTTCAATTAAAAGATGTAAGTGGAGCACCATTGGCAAATAAAACTGTAAATATCGGATATAACGGTAAATGCCTTGTTTTAACAAGTGACAGTGATGGTTTTGTACAGGTACAAATCAACCTGCTTGCCGCAAACACATTAACATTTGCTGTGGCATTTTTAGGTGATGATAAATACGACGCTTCATTTGAAGTTTACAAAATCACAATAAACAAAAAGACCACAAGTCTCACAGCTCCGGCAAAAACCTATAAAGCAAGCGCAAAAACCAAATCCTACACAGTAACACTAAAAACAATCAAAGGATCATCTGCAGACGGTAAAACATACCTGGGCTCAGGTAAAACAATTACATTGTCATTAAACGGTAAAACATACACCGCTAAAACCAATGACAAAGGTCAAGCAACCTTTAAACTTGACATAAACAAGAAAGGCACTTTCACAGCTACTGTCAATTATGCAGGTGATAACACATATAATGCAGCAAAAGCAACCGCAAAAATAAAAATTAGCTAGAAGAGATTAATTCTCTTCTATATTTTCTTTTTTTTTTAAAACAAATTACTCGATTGATTTCATGAATCTTTTTTTAATCTCAACCGGACTTAAATCAATTATAGGTGCAGATGAGTTTCCGGCCTCTGTATTGAAGACAATAAAACTGGCATCTTTACTGTTGATTATCTCTTTTAAATCAATGTCATTAAAATCATAACTGTTTTTAAATCCGACGCTTTTTGCAATGGATACCAAATCAAGCAGCTGGGCATATGTATCCTGATTTCCGGTTGACCCGTAAGCGCCGTTGTCAATTACAATCCATGTTAGATTTGAAGGATTTGCAGCAAAGACTGTTACAAGAGACCCCATATTCATTAAAAGAGATCCGTCACCGTCAATTACAATAATCTTTTTATCAGGACGAGCAAGGGCCAAACCCAGACCTATTGATGAGGCAAGTCCCATTGAACCGATCATATAAAAGTTTTCATCCCTGTCTTTGATGTCATATAATTCCCTTGAAGGAAATCCGATATTGCAGACAACAAGTTCATCATCAATGTTTTTCATTATATCTTCAATAGCTTCTCTTCTTGCCATATTATCACCAATAACTGATTTCTAAAAGTACAGAAACAGGTCTTCCCTCTTCAAGTGACATTTCCCATGCTTCATTTATGTCTTCATATGCTCCTTCAGGATTTCCAGGCTTAAAGAATTTAAAGTCCATTGCCTCAAGAATTCTTGGTGTGGACTCTCCCATCGGAACCTGTCCGCAGATGCTTTCCCCTTCGGTTCCTCTGTGACTCATAATCATCAATAGTGGAAATTCGTATAATTGTGTAAGGGATTTCAATGCATTTATTGAGTTTCCAAGTCCTGAATTTTGCATTAGGATTGCAGGACTTTTACCGCCCAGATATGCTCCTGCACAGATTCCAATTCCTTCCTCTTCACGGGTAACGGGAATATGGATTATTTCATCATCATCGTCAATCATGTTTAACAGTTTTGATAGATTGACGCACGGAACGCTTACAATAAAGTCAATTCCTATGTCTTTAAGGGCATCGAAAATAGCTTCACTACTGTCCATCATATCACTTCAATTTTTTATATAATTTCTATTTATCAAAAATATTATAAAAATATATTCAAATTTCAAGATTTTTCAATTTAGATTATTCTAAATAACCGTAACTTTTTAGTAACCTTTTTATTTAACTTTAGAGTAATATAAAATCATGTTTGATAAACTGCCGATTTCTTCTAAAACGGAAAAAATCCTAACAAAATCTCTCGACGAACAGATTACTGTTGAAGAGGCCAATCATTTGATGAACATTAAAGGAGCAGAATTATATCCTCTCCTGGCAACTGCTGATTATTTAAGACATGAAATCGTTGGCGATGACGTTACATTCATCAATAACTGCAACATTAATTTTACAAACATCTGTATGGTCAGATGCGGATTCTGCGCATTCGGAAAGGATGCCGATGACCCTGATGCCTATATATTAAATGATGATGAAATCATACAGAAAGCTGAAGGCGCTGTTGCAAACGGTGCCCGTGAATTTACACTCATGGGTGGTGTGCTTCCGGATGCTGATATTGACTACTATGAACATTTGTTAACTCTTTTAAAGGATAATTATCCGGATGTTGCTATACACGGATTTTCACCAACCATGATTAGGGATGCATGCGTGGTTTCAGGAATTGATGTGGCAGAAGGTTTTGAAATACTTAAAAAAGCAGGTCTTGACACATTGCCAGGTACTGCCGCTGAAATATTGACTGACCGCTCAAGGGAGATAATATGTCCCGAAAAGGTTAGTGTTGGCGATTGGATAGACATTATAAAGACCGCTCAGGAAGTTGGAATTCCCGGTTCTGCAACAATAATGTACGGTCATGTGGAGACATTGGAGGAAAGGGTAGAACATATCGATATTATCAGACAGATTCAACAGGATACAGGCGGTTTTACGGAATTCATTCCAATGACCTTTATGCACGAGTATTCTCCTATTTTTCTTGAAGGTCAATCAAACCTTGGAGCTACAGGAACTCAGGACCTGAAATTATATGCCGTTTCAAGGCTGATGCTCAGGGATTTGATACCGAATATTCAGGTTTCATGGGTAAAGATGGGATTTCGATTTGCACAGGTCGTACTTACTGCAGGTGCAAACGACTTGGGAGGCACACTAGGCGGTGATGAACTTTCAGAAGCGTCAGGTGCTCCGGATGGCGTTGAAGCGTCAATAGAAACATTAAGCAGAATGGTAATGGATTTGGGCAGAAATCCGATAGAGCGGAATTCAAAATATACTGAATTTTACCCGATCGATTAGGTGGAAAAATGAAGAAATTTATTGTTATAGATGGGTTGGACGGCTCCGGAAAGGACACTCAGGTCAATTTGATTGCAGAGGTATACAAAAAACAGGGCAGGGATGTAACCGTCAGGTCCCATCCGTGCAGTGACAATAAATATGGCAGAAAATCAAAACAGGCACTTCTCAAAGAGGGTAAGGTTAATCACATTAAGGCCACAATTTATTTCGGTCTTGATGCAATCAGATCCGTTCAGATGTACTGTCACAATAAGAACACTGACGTTGTGATATTTTCAAGGTATATTCTAGCAGTAATGTATCTTCCAAATGTTGTCAATACCATTGTATATAAGGTTGTTGCTTTCGTTCTTCCAACTTCGGATTGCATGTTCTTTTTAGATGTTTCTCCGGAAGAATCTCTTAGAAGGATGGCCGGTCGTGGTGATGAAAAGGAGATGTTTGAAAATATTGAGGATTTAACCAAAAACCGTTTAAGGTCACAGAAATTCACATATAACTGGAATGTGATTCCGGGTGACGATTCGGCAGAAATCATCTCTGAAAAAATAGTCAGTAAATGTCTTGAATCAGATAAATTATTATCTTAATACTTATTTTCTTTCATAAACGAATTTTGGAACGGCCTTGTCAAAAGGATCAAATGTTTCTCTGTTTTTAACTTCCATACATTTCATGCTGACTTTTGAGTGAAGTGATGACGGAAGTCTTAAAATCCTTTTCAGGTCTATTGTAACCTTGGCGTCAATGGTTGCAAGATTTACTCTGGCCATTGCTTCAACAAGATTCTTATAACGTCTAGGGCCAATGTCCTTTTTGAACAGTCCCCAATTGTCATTTTCCAGGTGATGTCTTGATGCAATGATGTCCTTCATCAGTTTCGCATTGATTCCGTCCAGTTTTTCATTTCCTACCAAATGCTGAACATTGAATTTGACCTTGTCGGTGAATATTTTTGAATATCCGACAGGAATTGAGAAATGCTCAAAGTTAAAGCTTTGATTGGATATTTCAGAGTTGATGAACTGGGATTTTGGAACCTCTGCACCTGCAACATACTTTAGAACTTCAGATCTGAGTTCGCTGTTTGCCAACATCATTTCCTCATCAAGAATCCTGATGTGGTATCCACGGCCTGAATAGATTAGATGTATGTTTTTAAGGCCCAAATCAGATTCCAGTGTGTCAATAAGATTGTTTACTATCTCTAAAGCTTCACCAAGACAGATTTCACAAACCCCGTCGCACTGGCATGACCTGATTGGAATGTCTTTGGCATCCACATCAAAAATATATTCTGCTTTAAGCCAGTCTTCCCTTCTTTTGGGATTGTTGTAAAATGCCACTGAGATATATGCAGCAAAGGGAGCCTTATATCTTAGGAATTTTCTTAAAGACTCTGTTCCTCTGAAAACTTTATATCTATCGTTAGGACCTCTTCCATTATGGTCAAAACCGAATTCCCTTTTTTTGATGTCATTGGCAATGAAATCGGGAAGGTCTTTCGGGTCCCATTCCTCACGATAGTATTGTCTTCTCTCTTTGATGGTGGCTTTAGAAAACATGATTATAAATTTATTTTTAAAGTATATATTATTTGGGCAAGCGTGCTTTTGCACACTTTTATATCTTATGTAAATAAATATAATCACATGAATGAATTTGTTGAAGTGATTGGAGTTGAACACTTAAAAACTGTTTTATCCAGTCTGACACCAGAGGATATTGTAAAACCGGCATATGACAATTGGCAAGCCAGTTTTAAAACAGGCCACACAGTATTGAACCTGGAAACAGGTAGGGTTTACGGTATTGGTGTTGAGCTGAATCAACTTCCGTTGGCTGATGATATCTACATTGAATTGTTTACAATTAAATCACATGATGAACCTGTCTGTGAAGAGGATTTCTTCTCCGGAGAGGAATATGAGGAATTTTTAGAGTTCAGCAGCGACGATCCGTGTGAATATATCCCGGATATCATTACTGATTTTTGCCAAAAGAAAGGCATTGACGAGTATGAACGTACAATTGGCATTTTGGCATATAATTTTGAAAAAAATGAGCAGGCAAACTATAACATGTGGGAATCCATGATTTTAAACAAGTATTATGATGCAATCTATGAGGACCACAATCCGTTCCAGTTTTCCCAGTCTAGTCTTTAGGTGCTTCCTTATCAAGCTGAAACTTCTTTCGGCCGTAGCATGAAAGGGGATTGTTTATTCCTTTGCATGATTTGTCTGGATGGCACAGGTGAGGCAGGTGAATTTTGATTTTCTCACAGCTCATTGGAGTATACCATTTGGTTTCGCCTTCATGGTTGATATCGACCCTATCGTGCATTCCAAATCCTAGTTTTGATATGATATTTATTTTTTCCTGTGGCTGGTCTTCAAATAAAGGTGGTGTACAGTTATCTGCAGCATCAAAGATTAACGGCAGGATTTCATTTTCGGTAATTGACAAATCAGGATCCATATCTGATACTTTAACGCTTTCATCTGATGCAAATATTCTCGGATAGAGTCTCGCATATGATGCAAATGATGTCAGCAAAAGTACAATGGCATCGTTACGTCCACCGGATGATACTCCTTCAACGGTTGTTTTAATGCAAGGTGGAAATGCTTCGGGATTTAATTTTCCAGCCTGAACTGAACCGTATATTCCGCCGCTTCCAGCATAATACTGGTTGTATTTGCTGATTTCTTCAGGTATGAATTCCTTAAGTTCCTCGCCGATTTTGATGATTGCGGGATGAATTTCAATTCTGGCTGACATTTCCTTAATTCTTTTGATGTATTCTTCTGTTTTCTGCATGACCAATCTTGATAGGATTTGTTCTTTAACGCTGTCTCCAATCAATATTCCATACATTCTCTCAGGGCTTCTGTCATGGAATCTGTCAGAAAATCTCTCTAAAAAATCGTCCTGCTGAAGAATGATGTCTCCATTGTCTATCAAAAGGTCTGTCAATTTGAGCTTTTTGGATGCAACAACATCCCTTAGGGACTTCCAGTGAATTGCACCATCGGTTTTTACTTCATCAAGAACCTCATCAATTATTTCTGCTCTTGCCATTGGTGGTATTTTAGCCAATCTTTCTAAAATAAGTGTTCCTTGTGATTCAACAAATAATCTGGTTTCACGGGAACCTGTATTGAATTGTATTGCGATTGCCTGGCATAATATGTGAAAAGTAACAACATCCTGCATGAATAAACTTTCATTTGTAAGGTATTCAAATTCGGATTGTGAGAAATTGTTGTTGTTTTTTTTCTCAATTGCCCATTGAATACGTTTGATGGCCAGATCATGGTATGATTTGGGAATCAGTGAATCATCTGATATCTTTTGATTGGTGGTATGGATTATAATGTCTACTAAAGATTCATCTTCATCAAATATCTGATTCAAATCCCCGTATTGTCTGATAATTTGTCTTCCTTCATTTGACAATGGGTTGATATAGGAAACTTCTGCCATGTTTTTAACTTTTTATTTTATATTTTAAATAGCTATCTCATTTTAAAAATCACTATTGTTTTCAGTTTGAAAAGCAGTTAGAATGGCAATATTGCTTTTGCAATCAGAAAAGTCCTTTGAATCAATTATTGTCTTATAATCTTTTTTAAGCCAATTGTTTTCATGGATTTTTTTCGATTTTGTTTTATAACAATGTTAAAAAATATCATTTATTATATATGAAAAACATATTTATATCATGTTTAAAATAAATGAGGGGAAATGATAAATGTCAAAGATTTTTATTTCATGTGCACTTCCTTATGCAAATGGACCGTGTCATTTGGGCCATATCCGTTCCACATACTTGCCTGCGGATATCTATGCAAGATACAATCGTATGGTTGGAAATGATGTGCTGATGGTTTGCGCTACCGATGAGCACGGAACACCAATTGCAGTTAAGGCTGATAAGGAGAACAAAAAACCGATTGAAATTTCAAAAAGATATCATGATATGATTGTTCAGGATGTGGAATCCATGAACATATCATTGGATAATTTTACAAGAACAACCGATGAGGCTCACTACGAAATCGCTCAGAATTTCTTTAAGGATTTGTATGAAAAAGGGTTAATCTACAGGCAGGACATCCAACAGCTGTACTGTCCGAACTGTAACAAATTCCTTCCGGACAGATATGTTGAAGGATTGTGTCCGGTTTGCGGCTCAGAAGCTAGGGGAGACCACTGTGAAAAATGTGGAAAAGCTTTGGATCCAACAGAACTTGATGAACCGCACTGCATTACCTGTGGCACAACTCCAATAATCAAGGATACCTTCCAGTACGCATTTAAATTGTCAGAGTTTGAGGATGACCTTAAGGAATACATATCCAGCAATGAAAACCTGCCTGCAAACGTTAAAAATTACGCTTCAAACTGGCTGGAACAGGGTTTGAACGACTGGACATTAACAAGAGACATGGACTGGGGTATTCCTGTGCCTTTGGATGAAGCTGAAGGTAAGGTATTGTACGTTTGGATTGAAGCGTTTTTAGGCTACATCTCTTCAGCCAGCCAATGGTCAGCACAGTCAGGCAAGAAATGGGAAGAGTACTGGGCGGACTTTGTAGTCCATTTCATTGGAAAGGATATCATTTACCATCATTCCATATTCTGGCCGGGACTTTTAACCGCATACGGATGCAAATTGCCTGACATGATTTATGCAGGGGAGTTCCTGTCCCTTGAAGGGGAAAAAATGTCTACAAGTAAAAATTGGGTAATATGGATTGAAGACTTTGTAAAGGACTGGGAACCTGATTTGCTTAGATATTTCCTCACAATCAATGCTCCATTAAACAAGGATTCCGATTTTTCATGGGATGATTTCCAAAGAAGAAACAATGATGAACTTGCGGATGTCATTGGAAACTTCCTGCACAGAACATTTACATTTACCCGAAAGTTTTTTGACAACATGATTCCTGAGTATGCAAATCCTTCAGCGGAAGATGAAGAATTTAGAAAGGCCATTGAAGAATTGCCTTCTGCAGTCGGGGAATATATCTCACAGTTTGAATTCAGGGAAGGTTTGCTTGAAATATTCAAAGTTGCCAAAAAAGGAAATAAATATTTCAACGATCAGGAACCTTGGAAGGCTGTTAAAGAGGATATGCAAAAGGCAGCAAACTGTTTATATCTATCCAATCAACTGGCAAAAACATTGGCATACACATTAAAGCCATACTTGCCGACCAAAGCCGATAAGATAGCTGAAATAATGAATATCGAAACTTTGGATGAATGGAAAGATGCAAGTGTGACCCTGCCGTCAGGACACGCTATCAATAAAGCCAAACCGTTATTCAAAAAGATTGATGATGAAATAATTGATGCTGAAAAGGCAAAACTGCAGGAAAATTTAAAACAAAATGAAGAGGATGATAAAATGAGTGATTTAATTAGTATAGATGATTTTGATGAAGTTGTAATTAAAATAGGACAGGTATTGGAAGCTGAAAAAATAGAAAAATCAGATAAGTTATTGAAACTTCAGGTTGACATTGGAGAAGACAAACCAAGACAAATCGTAGCAGGTCTTGCAAAATTCTATGCACCTGAAGAATTGGTTGACAGAAAAGTCTGTGTTGTAGCTAATCTGCAGCCTGCAAAACTCTTCGGAACTTTATCTGAAGGTATGATTTTAGCTACCGGTGAGACCGGTGCATTACTTGCTCCTGATGAAGCAGGAAAAGTTGGCGAAAGAATTCAATAGATATGGATTAAAATGGAAGAATCTGTCCTAGTAAACAAAGCCGAGAACTACCTAAATGAAATTGCAAACGATGCAATTATCCTGGAGGATATTGAAGAGTTTGACAATTTCAAAAGTCTTTACTATAAGCTAGTTGACAGATTAGACTATTTACAAAGCCTTAAAGACGATATGGATGCTCAAGGATACACAACTCCATTTACAGCCCTTAGCCGTTACGGTACAAAATCGGCATCCGATGTTGCCCTTGAAGAGGTCGGTGAAAACAGCCGCCACAACCAGATATTCAGGATGAAGGCAAACTCCAAGAAAAATATTCTAGATAGGGTAAAATCCGCAATCGATTCACATAAGATAGCTATAGGAAACCTTGAGCAGTTTGGATATGTGAAATGCAATTCCTGCTATAAAAAATATTCCATAAGTGATTACCGCCAAAGACAGGCAAAATGCAGCTGCGGATCTCAGGGATTTACATTTAAAGTCAACAAGGAGGCAACCCATCGTCTTGACATTATCCCCTTTTTGCCGCTGTCAGGCAATTACATGGTATTGATGGGTGAGCTCAACAAATATGACAGAGAATCATTCAAGCAGGTATTGAATATCCTAAAGCAGGAACGTAAGGGTGTTGTAAAAACCATTTCCCTGGTTATCAGATTCAGGGATAAGAACAACCGCTTGATTAGAAAAAACATAACCCTCGACTCCGAATTTGTAAATAACTACGAAGAAGAGGTAAGGCGCCGTTATGGCAGAAACGTCAGAATTGAAGCATTGAGATTTCACAGGACAAAACCTGCCATAATAGATGACAAGCATGCAAGAACAGCCCTTGCACTGGCTTATGTAAAATACGCCGAATCAATCATTGCCGTCATTAAGGATGATATTCTAAAAAGAAGACTGACTGATTTTAAGAGATTGAACAGGTATTATGAAATCCTCGCCAAATATGAAAACCAGACACCTGATTTCATTGACAAGTATGATTTAAATGCAATTGAATCATGGAGAGAGTCTAAAATTAAAGAGGAATTCATGAAACTGAACTATGCTGATCGCTTTGGAAACATCAAACGGTCATTAAGCAGAGATTTGAAAATAAGGGATTCAATCTATAAGAATACCTTTCAAAATATTGCCTCAGCACTGATAATGTGGGACATATTCAGGTATTATCTGACCACTTCAAACAATTCCCGTAAAATCATCACAGGTCCGTTTCCCTATATTCGTGTAGAGCTTGACCGTGAACAGAGAAAGGTATTCCAGAATAATTATATAAAGGTTATAGACACTTTAAACAATTTTACAGACATCAAAATCATTTCCCTTGATGATAAGGATTTGCTTTTGTATGAGAAGTTCAAGTTTGAAAAGCAGTCCAGAAGTTCAAACATCAAATTCAATCATGTCGCTTTGGGAGCGGCGATAATTCATTTAAACTCTGATGTGGAACTTGAGGAGATAAGCAATGCCTTCAATATCAACGAATCCAAAATCAGAAAGGAACTGAAAAACATAGACCAAATCAGAAATCCGAAAAGCGACAAATCCAAGAAATTTTTGGATTTAATTAAGAAATAGTGATTATATGGATGAGGAAGTTACAACAATTCATATAACTAAAACCCTATCCTCGGCACTGATTGTTGAGCTGATAGAAAAATATCCCAATTTGGCTGAAATAACTTGTCCTCCAAGTATTTATGAGAGAACCTCAAAGACATATATCGATGCTCTTTTGCAGCTTGACATTGAAGTCGTTAAGAAATATAACTGGGGGGCCAAATCCAAGACAAACGGGGCAGAATTTGAAGTGCTTAAATTGTCTGATGAAGGTTTATCAGCAAAGGAGATTTCCCAAAAATTAGATATCTCATTAAATAGGGTTTATTATCTTTTAAAAAAAAGCAAAGCCGATTTTGACAATAGAAAAAGAAAATACAGTCATGATGAAGTCATGGGCCTTAAAAATGATGGACTTTCAGCAAAGGAGATTTCCCAAAAATTGGATATTCCTCTTAGAACTGTCTATTATATCCTAAATAAAAAATAATTACTTTTTTTAATAATGAATTTTATATAATTAATTATGATGATTCTACCACAACTTCCTTTGTATGCAATAGCCATAATCTGTGGTTTGCTTTCCTTTGTTGTAACCAGATTAGCTATGCCAAAGATTATTAAAAAACTTGAAGATGCTGATATTGTTGGAAAAGATATACATAAATCATGGAAACCCGTAGTTGCTGAAATGGGTGGTTTCGGAATTCTATTCGGATTTACTCTTGGTATGTTTTCCGGAATTTACATGCATGATATTATCGCGTTTCCTTTGGTTATCGTTCTGGTTGTGATTTTGCTTGTAGGCATCATCGGAATTGTAGATGATTTGCTTGCACTTTCTTCAAAGGAAAAGTTTTTCCTTCTGTTTTTGGCCGGTTTGCCATTGATTTGGGCAGCACCATCAAATGTGGGCCTTTTGTATTTGATAACAATTCCTATTGCCCTTTCAATCGGATCAAACTTGACCAACATGCTTGCCGGTTTGAATGGAATCGAATCAGGTTTGGGCGTTATTTCAATGGCATCATTAACAATTGCATGCATAATCCTGGGAAAATACGATGTAACAATCATATCCATGAGTATGCTTGGTGCACTGATTGCATTTTTATATTATAACAGATATCCTGCAGAGATTTTCCCTGGAGATACAGGAACACTGATTATTGGTGCGGCAGTCGTATGTATTGCATTTATCGGTAGGGTCAAACTGATTGCGCTTATTGTATTGATGCCGAATATCATCGATGCTGCATTGAAATTCTATTCTGCAGGTGTCATGAACCGTTCACAGCAAAAACCGACACAATTGAATGATGAAGGAAAACTGGTAAGGCCGGAAGTCGGTTTCAAATCACTAATCAGACTGATTTTAAGAAAACCGATTGCAGAAAAGGATGCAGTTAAAGTAATCTGGGCTATCGGATTGGTATTTGGAATCATTGGTATTCTAGTTGCATTGATAATGCCTGGAATGATTGAAAATCAGACATTGATGAACTTTTTACAGATTAAGGAAATGCTTTATCACGTAGGATGATATTATGAGGCCATACGTAATACTTAATGCAGCCATGACATTGGACGGAAAGATTGCAACAGCAACCGGAAGCTCAAACATTTCAGGAGAGGAGGACCTTAAAAGAGTTCATGAAATAAGAAAGGACTGCGATGCAATAATGGTGGGGATAGGCACTGTAATGGCGGATGATCCAAGGCTGACAGTCCATAAGGTCGATGCAAAACCAGAAGACAATCCTGTTCGTGTGGTAGTTGACAGTAAATGCAGGACTCCAATAGCTGCCAGAATTACAAATAAGGATGCAAAAACAATAATTGCCGGAGCCAATGAATACAAACATGATTTTATGGTTTCAGACAGATATGAAACATTTAAAAAACGTGGAGTCAAGTTTTTTTGGAGCGGAGATAAGAGAGTTGATTTGACAAGTCTAATGAGTTATCTTCATGAAGAGGGCATTGAAAAGCTGATGCTTGAAGGAGGAGCTACTCTGAACTTTTCAATGATTAAAGCTGGTTTAATTGATGAAATAAGAATTTGTGTTGCGCCGATGGTTGTTGGAGGGGCAAATGCGAAGACTTTCTTTGACGGTGAAGGATTTGACACTATGGATGAATCCGTTAAATTGGAATTGGTTGATTATTATACTCTTGGAAAGGATTTGATTTTAACTTATAAAGTTTTAAAATAGCTATTTTTTAATTTAGACAAAAAGTTGTCTAGGTATGTAAAATTGTAGTGGGAAAGAACAAAAAATTACTTAAACAATGGAGAATATAGTCTTAATCACCAAAACCGTTGTTTGTGATATGATGAATATTTATAATAGTGATGGAAAAATAAATTTTGATGTCCTAGATGAGATTTATAGAAAAATTCGTAAAATTTTTACAAATGTTAAAACTCAGAAGGAGTATTCACTTGAAGAGCTAATTGAAATTTATTCTAATGATGCCGTTTTTTTAAGAGATTTAAAAGTCATTGAAATTTCAATGTCTGAAATAGCGGATATATTAGAACCAATTGAAATTTTAGAAAAAGAATATTATAATTTTTTAACAATTAGAAGGATGATTAACTATATTTTAAATGAAATTAAATTGTTTATTGTTCATTTGAATTTCATTGAAGAGTTATTAATTAATTTCTTTAATATAATTCATCAGAAATTAAATTCTGATGGGAATTATCAGGAATTGTATTCTACTTTTGTAACTAATTTAGAAAAACAGAAGGTTTTCTTTTTTGAAAAGATATTTGAGTTCTCTGATGATTATAATGATTTGATTGTAGATGTAACTAATGTCTTATGGTGATTATATGGATTCATTTTTGGACTCCAATGTAATTATTGGACATATATTTTGCTTAGATTCCTCATTTGAGGCTTCAAAAAAGTTTATTTTTAGAAGTGATAATAACTTTTTTTCTCTAAATGTAAAAAATGAGGTTGAAAGGACATTCATAAGAAAAAATACTGAATTTGACAGGTTTCTTTCAAGATTGTATAGGAAAATAGAGCATAGGGGAGATTTGGCTTTGTTAAGCAGAGAGTATCTGCATAAGCATATTAAAAAATTTGATAATATTGGTAATTTAGATGTGGTTGATATGCAGTATGCTTTTGAAAAAATGTGGGAACATTTTGGATTTTCAGAAAATCAGGAAGCATTTCTGATTAGATTAAAACTTAATGATTTCATAAATAATTTTGAGGGCACTCATATTGTTAGAAAAAACCAAATTTTTAAAGAATTGTATCCTGTTCCGAATCACTCAAAAAAAGATAAACTAATTTTAGATGAAATTAAAAAAGAAAACCTTAGAGATACACTACTGCATGGTGCTGATGAGGACATCCTTTTTGATGCCAATGAATTCTGTAAAAATAATCCTGAATTAAATCTAAAATTTGTTAGTGCAGACCAGAATTTTCTAAAGGCAATCGATATTTTGAGGGATTATTTGTGTTTAAAAGAATCAATCAATTTGGTTGAATTTTCAAGTAACTAAAACAGTCCTGAAAACCCAACATTTTTACAGACACAGTATCTGCAAAGAGATTTTTTGTCATGAATGTATTTTACACGGCCCTTACAGAAATAATCTCCATTGAAATAGTAAACTTCATCTTTTTGATCTTCACTGAAGGGATGAAGTGGTTTTTTTGCAATCAGCGCCAGGTATAGTGAAATGTATTTTGTAAAATCACGGGTTTGCTCATCACCAGGTGCATACCTGTCAAAATAGTATCCGATATCTGCCTGGATATTTTTAATTACGCTATCCTTGATGTCAAAATCATCTTCAATGACTGTCTCATATATCTCATCATATACAGATGAGTTATATTTTGCAAGTTTTTTGGTAAGAGGGTCCCGATACCTGTCATCGGTTACCTTGTTTTTGAGATAATCTATGGGATAATTTTTTAGATTTTTCTGAATAATCTTTAAAAGTTTGGATGCCTTCATAATATTCCTTTGCTTTTGAGCAGTTCCCTTGGGTTATCAACAATTGCCTTTATCGCTTCATCATGTGTTAAACCTGCACCCAATGCAATCTGGTATGATTTGTCAAATGTAATGATGTTGTCTGGTGAGTGGGTGTCGGTATTTACAAGAAGCTTGTTTCCAACTTCACGGGCAATGTTTGCAACATGGCCGTTTCCAAGGCAATGTCCTTTTCTTGCTGAAATTTCAAGATAGATGTCATTTTCCTTTGCAATTTCCGCTTCTTCAACAGTTATTAAACCCGGATGGCCTAAAATGTCAACGCTTTCAGATTCTACTGCCGCCCTGTTGGTTCCTGGAGTGACAGGTTCGTTTAATGTTTCACCATGGACAACTACGATTTTTGCTCCCAATTCCTTTGCTCTTGCGGCAATTCCGTCAATGGACTCGCATGGAGCATGGGTAACTTCAGCACCCAAAACGACTGTAATGTCCCAATTGGCATTGATGTCTTCGATTGCATCCTGAATGGCGGGAATTGTATCGACGTTTGACCAGTCGACATGGTCTGTAATGGCTATTGCTTCGTGATTAAGTTTCAAAGCTCTTCTTGCAAGTTCTGATGGCAGCAGTTCGCCGTCGCTGAATAAACTGTGCATGTGTAAATCGATTCTTTTATTCAAAATAATAACTCCTTCTTTTAAATATAATATTATATATATTACATTTGATATAAATTTATATAACTTAAATTTTTAGAGGTAATAAAATGAAAGCAAAAGCAGTAAAAATAGCTGATGGTGTTTACTGGGTTGGTGTTATTCACTGGAACAGTAGAACCTTTCATGGATATGGAATTCCAGGTACCACATATAACGCATATGTAGTGTTTGGAGAAGAAAAAACCGTATTGATTGATAATGTCTATGGAGGATTGTCAGATCAATATTTCGCAAGAGTTGAAGATGCATTTGCTCAGGAAGGAAAAGACATTAAAATTGACGTGTTTGTACAGAACCACTCCGAAATGGACCATTCAACCCACTTGAGGGAAACCATTGACAAATACAATCCAGATGCAGAAATCTATGCATCCGCTAACTGTATCAAATTTTTAGAAGCACAATATCACAATTATTCAGATTTGGAATTGACTGCCGTTCAGACAGGCGATGAGCTTGACATTGGTGGGAGAACATTAAAATTCATCTCAGCACCAATGCTTCACTGGCCTGACAGCATGTTCACATTACTGGCTGAAGAAGGAATTCTATTCTCTAATGACGCATTCGGTCAGCACGTGGCTCACTCCAAAAGATTTGATGAAGATTATTCCGTTGATTACCTTTTAAGAGAAGCGCAAAAATACTACGCTAATTTGGTAACTCTCGGTTCTCCAATGCTAAGGATGAAATTGCAGGAATTGACTGACACAGGTTTAATCAATGACATCAAAATGATTGCACCATGTCACGGTCAAATCTGGAAAAACCCTGCTCCAATCGTTGAAAAATACTCCGAATGGGGATCTGGTGTTTGTAAAGACAAAATCACTGTTATCTATGACACAATGCATCACTCAACCGAAAAATTGGCTTTCCAAATTGCTGAAGGTATCATGAGTGAGGGTGTAGAGGTAGAAATGTACTTCATGCAGGAAGACGGTCCTGATGATGTAATTACCGACATTTTGGACTCCAAAGCCATTGCACTTGGTGCTCCAACAATGATGAACAAGCCATTCCCAAGAATAGGTAACATGATGTACTGGCTTGACTGTGTCAACTTCAAGGGAACAGGCAGTGAGAAAAATGCTTTGATATTCTCATCCAAAGGATGGGGTGGAGGAGCTATTAATAAACTCCAGGAAGATTTGGAAAAAGCAGGTTTCACTGTAACTGATACATTGGACGTTTTGTTTGTACCTGATGAGGATGTATTGGCTGAAGCATTTGAAAAAGGAGCGGAACTTGCTCGTTCAATTAAAGAATAGTTAATTCTATTCTTAATTTATTTTTTTTAATTTTTGATTGTTGTATTTGACAACATTTATTGGAATATCATTAAACAAATATTTAGAGGTTATAACAATGTCCAGTTTAGTTATTTATTTTTCAAGAAGCGGTGAAAATTACTTCGGCGGTGAGCTTAAAAACATTGAGAAAGGAAACACCGAGGTAATTGCAGAGTATATTCAGGAAGAAACTGGTGCTGACTTGTTTAAAGTTGAACCGGCAGTCGAATATCCTGCTGATTATATGAAATGCATTGATGTTGCAAAAAAGGAACTTGCAGCAGATGCAAGACCTGAAATCAAGGAATCCTTAGATGACATTTCAGATTATGATACAATCTATATAGGTTTTCCAAACTGGTGGGGAACACTTCCGATGGTGATGTTTACCCAGCTTGAAAAACTTGATTTTACAGGAAAAACAGTAAAGCCGTTTGTAACTCATGAAGGATCCGGTTTCGGTGCAAGTCAAAAGGACCTGAAAAAGTTATGTGAAGGTGGCGAAATCAGGAAAGGTCTTTCAATTCCGGGCGCAAATGTTTATGATGCTCAACAAACAGTAGTTTCATGGATTAAAGATTAACGGAGATGGTATTATTATGAAAATTTTAGCTCTACAGGCAAGTCCTAGAAAGAAAGGAAATACAAATCGTGTTTTGGATGAAATGATTAAGGGTGCTGAGGACAATGGTCATGAGGTTGTAAAATATTACCTGCAAAATATGGACATTAATCCATGCAGCGGATGTGAAATATGTGCTAAAGGAAAAGACTGCAGATATGAGGATGATGGTGCAGAAATCATTAACCAGCTGGCTGAAGGGGCTGGCGTTATTCTTGCTTCCCCAATATATTTCGGTCAAATGACTGCACAGGCAAAGACAATTGTTGACAGGTTCTACTCAATATTCAACAATCCCGATAAGAAGTTCAATGGAAAAGCTGCCATGATATTCACACACGCATATCCAGATAAGGATATCTATGAACCTTATATCAAGCTTACAGAAGCCCAACCTTTTTTAAATAACACTGAACTTGAATATATTGAAACACTTGAAGTTGCAGGCGTTAAATTCATTGGCGATGCAGACAAAAAAGAAGATGACCTTAAAAAGGCTTATGAGATAGGTCAAAAATTTTAATTAAATTGAAAACAAATTATGTATTATGGCAAATTCAGTATTTGTACCTGGCCACATTACAGGTTTTTTCACAATAGAAAACCATGAAATAACTCTTAAAAACGGATCATGTGGTGCCGGATTTTTACTTTCAGACGGTGTTAAAACAACAGTGTCTAAAGCAGATGAGCTGACTGTCGATGTTAATCAGGGTGATTTGACAGTTATAGATGAGGTATTGTCAATTTTAGAGATTGAAACGGATTTTAAAATTACTCAGGATATCCAGTTGCCGATTGGAGCCGGTTTTGGCACTTCAGCCGCTTCGGCTTTAAGTCTAACGTTAGCTATTAATGAATATCTGAATTTAGGTTATTCCCTTGAGCTTTGCGGTCAGATTGCCCATATGGCTGAAGTTAATTTAGGTGCCGGTTTGGGGGATGTTATAGCTCAGACTGGTCAAGGTCTTGTTTTAAGAACAAAACCGGGTGCTCCGGGAATTGGTGAGATAAAATCATTTACAGAAGATGTTTATATAGGGTGGAAGACTTTTGGAGCAATTGAAACTGCAGATATCATTAACAACCCTCATCACAAGAAAGTTATTTCCTCTTCCGGCTTGAAATATCTGGATTTGTTTGAAGGTGAACCTACTTTGGAGAATTTTTTAAGTTTTTCAAACAGGTTTTCGCATGAAACTAAATTAATGTCAGATGAAGTCAAAAATCTGATTGATTATTTTAATTCTTCGAGTGATATTTTAGGCAGTTCCATGGCAATGTTGGGAAATACGGCATTTGCATTTGCATATGATGAAGATGCACTCAAAACTTTAAACATTGAAAACTTACATATAGATAAACTCAACAACATTGGGATAGTTTATGATTAAACTTAGCTATAACATTAAAAATTACAGAAAGAATCTTATGGATTTGGTCCAATCAGGCGATACAATAATAGAATTGGGCTGTCACACTGGAGGCACTACAAAACTGTTTCCCAGAGACTGCAGGATTATTGCCGCTGATAACTCACCTGAGGCAATTGATGAAATGGCAAAACTGGATTATGTTGACTTTATTTCTGGTGATGTGCGATTGCATGAGGTTTTGGCTGAAATATTTAAAAAAGTTCAGTCATGTGATGTGTTAGCTATAGATTTGGGTGGAGGATATCATCCGGATACTGTTTTTAAGGTGTTTTACATTTATTCATCAACATTCAAACCAAAACATACTGTAATTAGAAATAGGGGACTTTTGGAATTTGTTAATTCTGCAAATGTTAGTGGGGAAGAATACTACTCACAGGATGGATATCTTGACTCATACAATGACTCCGGAATTCCTCCTTTGATAAAAGAATTTGATCTATGGACTCCCTCATTGAAAAAATAGTTAATTTTATATAGTATGTTTTTTTCAGAGCAATTTTTTAATGTTAAATCAATTTTTAAGAGTTAAAATCAAAAATTATATAAATAATGCTAATTAATATATTTTTAACTAGAAAATTAGGTGATTTCATGGCTAAACCAATTGGGGATACTCCAATATTATATGGCAAAGATGCTGAAGATTTTTTAAATGGTCTTAATAAACCATTAACAAAAAGGCAAAAAAAGATTATTAAGGAAATTAAGGAACAGAGATTTGTTCCATTTTAATTTCTTTTTTCTAATCAATATTTTCTAAATCAAAATATAGGTAGAACTTTTTAGTTGGGTCTCTTTTTGCAATAAAATCAATATTGTTAATTTTTTCGTCATCTTTTTCTAAATTCACAAATCCATTTTTAATTACATAGAAATATATTGCTTTTGCATAGCCTTCAACAACAATAAAACGAAATCCTACTTCTTTTTTTGATATGTTTTTTAAATTCAATATGATGTTTCTAATTATATGGGTTCCTAAATTTTTTCCAGAATATTTCTTATCAATTGCAAGACGCCCTATTTTTACAGCAGGCAATGTTCGATTTTTTCTTTGAATTTGTAATTTTTCTTTAATTTCTGAGGAAACATTTTCATCACGTATATTTCTAAAAATAATGGTATCTGTTAAAAGAGAGACATATCCTATAACTTTTTCTTCACACATGACGAGTTTAGTAACATTTAATTTTGAATTTTGCTGTTTTAATGCATCATTTTTTAAAAAATTATTCAAGTCTTCATCACCACAATCAAAATCACTTAAGTCGTGATTTTTATTCAAAGTTTCGAAATAATAATTTTCTTTAATGTCTTCGATTTTCATATTAAATCTTATTATTCTTTGAATTATTTATTACTTACTCTTAATGGCTGTAAATATTGATTTAAGCTTGTAATATTTGGCATATTTCATAATATTGATTTCAGTTTATTATTTTTAATTCAAATTGTATCGTATTTATCCTGTATTTGAATATGATATCATTTACACATATTTTAGTTTAATTTTCTTTTTACTGTTTAATTAATACAAAAACATTTTAATCAGATTTTAAAAATTAATTAATCTTTTTTAGATAATTGTCTATTTTTTTACAATTAACATTATATATCATAATCAAGAAAAATATAATTCATAAGTAAAGAGGTTAAAAAAATGATAGGTAAAAAGATTCGTTTAGAAAGAATCATTAACAGAAATACTGGTAGAACTGTAATTGCACCGATGGATCATGGCGTATCAAGCGGTCCGATTCCAGGAATCATCGATATGGATGAAACCGTTGAAGAAATCTCCCAAGGTGGAGCAGACGCAATCCTAATGCATAAAGGTATTGTACAACAGGGACACAGAGGTTACGGTAAGGATATTGGTTTAATTGTACACCTGTCCGCAAGTACTTCCCTTGCACCGGATCCAAACGATAAGGTAACCGTAACAAGCGTTGAAAAGGCAATCCAATTAGGTGCGGATGCAGTATCCATTCACGTAAACTTAGGTTCTGAAACCGAAAGCCAAATGCTTCAGGAATTGGGACAAATCGCTGAAACATGTGACTTCTGGGGAATGCCGCTTTTAGCAATGATGTATCCTCGCGGACAAAAGGTAGAAAACGAACATGACGTTGAATTCGTAAAACACGCCGCACGTGTAGGGTCCGAACTTGGAGTGGACATCGTTAAAACCAATTACACAGGTGATCCTGATTCATTTAAGGAAGTTGTTGAAGGTGCAATCGTACCGGTTGTAATTGCAGGCGGACCTAAAGTTGACACTGATGAAGACTTACTGAACATGGTTAAGGATTCACTTGAAGTCGGCGGAGCAGGCGTTGCATTTGGACGTAACTTGTTCCAGGCTGAAAACCCAGGAAAAATTACAAGAGCAATATCTGAAGTTGTTCACCATGACTTGGATGTGGATGAAGCACTTGAATTCTTAAAATAGGTGATTTGATGCAAAACAAATTCGCATGGATTAGTACTCCTGATGAATTGTGGGAAGATAAAAAGGAAATGATTACAACTGCTCTAGAGTCCGGAATCGACCATGTCCTTGACTTTGATGACATAGAAAACATCAGAAAACTGGGTAATGTAAAAATCATTGCAAACAATGATGATGCTGATATCTATCTTGTTGGCATTAACGGTGAAGGTGACGGATTTTTAGACCTAAATGATGACTTTACAGATTCCGTCGACATTTCAAATGCCAAAAAAGCAAAAAGTGAAGGAAAAACTGTATGTGCATATATAAAAATCACAGATAAGGCACATGAGCAGTTGGCTGTAAAGTTAGGTTCAATCGTAGACTATATTATTCTTGTAGGAACTGACTGGACAATCATCCCACTTGAAAACATCATAGCGGATTTACAGAAAGTGGATGTGGAAATTATTGCTGCAGTACGTGACCTTGACGGTGCACGTGTAGCGCTGGAAACCCTTGAGCACGGAACAGACGGAATAATTTTTGAAGCTAATGACTTTAACCAAACCAAAAAGATAGCTGAAGAGGTCGTAAAGGCATCTCAGGTAAAATATGATCTTAAAATTGCAACTGTAACCAATGTCAAACCATTGGGTTCAGGTGACAGGGTATGTGTAGATACTACTGACATGATGAGTCCCGGTGAAGGTATGCTTATAGGATCATATTCAAAATCAATGTTTCTGGTACACTCCGAAAGTTTGGAAAGCGAATACGTTGCATCAAGACCATTCAGGGTAAACGCAGGTCCTGTTCAGGCTTATGTGATGGTTCCGGGAAACAAAACAAGATACCTCTCAGAACTTGTTGCCGGAGATGAAGTGCTTATTGTAAACACTGAAGGTGAGACAAGAACCGCATATGTCGGTCGAAGCAAAATCGAAAGAAGGCCATTGATATTGATTGAAGCTGAATATGAAGGAAAAACCATTAGGACATTACTTCAGAATGCTGAAACAATCAGGATCGTTGATGAGAATGACGAACCTCTTTCAGTAGCTGACGTTGAGCCTGGAGATAAGGTCAAGGTTTACATTGAAGAGAATGCACGCCACTTCGGAATAGCAATTGATGAAACTATTATAGAACAATAGGTGATTAGATGTCTGAAGTGAGGGCATTTCTGGCAATTGATTTGGATGATGATTTAAAGCCTAAAATAAATAGGATCATTAAAGAATTTAAACAGATTGATGCCAAAATCAAATATGTTGAGCTAACAAATCTGCATTTAACTCTAAAGTTCTTTGGTGACATTGACACTAACGGTTTGGAATTGCTTGAAGATGCAATTGAGCGAGTGGTATCTGATTTCAAACCTTTTAATATCAAAATAAAAGGTTGCGGCGCTTTTCCAAACGCCAACCGCATAAAGGTCATATGGGTAGGAATAGATGATGATACAATAATAAAAGACCTTCACGCTAAACTTGATAAGGAATTTGTAAAATTGGGCTTTGATAAGGACAAAAAATTCTCAACCCATCTGACAATCGGGCGCATGAAATCAGCTAAAAACAAAAATCAGGTCAAATCAACAATTGAAGAGTATGATGAATTTGAAATCGGTGAAATGCAAGTCAGCGAAATTTCTCTTAAGAAATCAACATTAACTCCTCAGGGACCTATATATGATGATTTAAAAGTATTTGAATTGTGATAAAAATGGATTATGAGTCAATTTTAAAAGATATAAAACCGACAGAAACTGAACAGCAGGATCTTGACGAAATGTCACAAAAGCTGGTCAGCTTTCTTGAAAAGACATGCCAAAAGGAAAATATCGATGCTAAAATAGAGGTTGTGGGTTCAGTTGCAAAACACACAGCACTTAAAGGAAAATCAGACATTGATGTGTTCATGGCATTTCCACTTGACATTAATGAAAACACTTTAAAGCAGAAAGGTTTATATTTGGCTCATAAATGCAGCGACCACTTTGGAGGCGATGCGGCTCATCACTTTGCTTCACATCCATATGTAACATCCGATATTGGCGAATTTGAAGTGGATTTGGTTCCATGCTATTCAATTGAAGATGGTTCCCAGCTCAAATCAGCAGTCGACAGAACAATACTTCACACCAGATATGTTAAAGGCAAGCTGACACCTGAAGGCTGTGACGAAGTGCTTCTATTGAAAAGATTCATGGACGTTACAGGAACTTACGGTTCCGAGTTCAAGGTTGGCGGATTTGCAGGATATCTGTGTGAGCTTTTAATAATCAAATACGGAAGCTTTGAGGAAACTTTAAAACAGGCAACAACCTGGCAGCATGGCCATATTATTGACCTTGAAAACTATGGCACAGGCGGAAATTTCAATGACCCTTTAATTGTCATTGACCCGACAGATAAGAACAGAAATGTAGGTGCTGCTTTAAGATTGAATAAGTTTGCAGAATTCATCCAGTCAGCAAGAAATTACCTATCATCCGATAACAAAAAGGATTATTTTTATCCTTTAGATAAACCTCTAGATAAGAATAAGATTTTAAACCAATTGGATAAAAGAGGCAGTGAATTTATAGCAATCAGATTCGATATTCCGGATATGCCTCTTGATACCTTACATCCTCAGCTTAAAATGACAACAGAATCCCTGGCCGAAAAGATAGATAATGAGGAGTTCAATGTATTCAAGGCAGACTATGCAAGCAATGAAGTTGACTCTTCAGTCATATTGCTTGAAATGGCGTCATCCAAACTGAATGCCATTAAAGTCAATAAAGGACCTAAAGTCTATCTAAACAAAGCATGCAATAACTTCACAACAAAATATGGTGCTTCAGATTGCCATATTGAAGATGACTTTCTGGTACACACACAAAAAAGGGAATTCATTAACGTCAATGATTTTATAAAAGATCTTTTTACTCAAAAAAACATTTCAAAAATCAAAGTTGGAAAAAATATCCGGAAAAATATAATTGACACTTATGAATTCGTCACATTGGATGAATTGGCATCCGATGACGATTATTTACAGTTTTTAGATGATTTTATAAACCCTTCTCAGTATATAGTAAGGTGAGCTAATGCAGAAAACAGAAGACATAGATTTAATAGTCAATTATCCCAAAAAGGCGATAAACAAGCTGGCAATACCTATCATTATAAGCTACCTTTTTATGATGGTGAACAATATCATCGACGGAATATGGGTATCAGGACTCGGTCCGAACCCTCTTGCTGCAGTAGGATTTGTAACACCTCTGTTTTTGGCACTTGTCGGTTTTGCAAACGGTCTGGGTGCAGGTTCAAACTCACTGATTGCAAGATGCATAGGAGCTGAAGACTACCGCAAGGCCGGAAACAGTGCAATACACTCAATAATGCTTTCTATAATAATGACTGTCATCTCGACTGTTGTTATTTTACTGCTTTTAAAACCTCTGCTTTTGATGATGGGTGCCGGTGAAGTGATGTCTGAAACAATGGCTTATGGAAGTATTGTCATTGGGGGCATATTTTCAGTATTCCTTCCTGCGATGATGGCGGCAATATTCAGAGCTCAGGGTGAGGTCAAAAGAGCGTCTTATCCTCTGATTTTAACAGCGCTCATCAATATCATTTTAGATCCTATATTCATCTACACATTAGGTCTGGGGGTGGCCGGTGCTGCTCTTGCAACAGTGCTTGCAGGCGCTCTTGCAGCATCTCCTATGGTATATTGGATGTTTATAAAACAGGACAGTTTCCTTAAAGTAAAGATGAGCGAATATAAAACTGATTTTTCAATATATAGGGATATCCTTGTTGTAGGTATTCCGGCAAGTCTTGAACAGTTCATCATATCTTTTGTATCCATTTTAATGAACTATTGGCTTACAGTTTTGTCCGGAACCCTTGCAGTTGCTGCATATACTGCTACATGGAGGCTTGTATCAATTGGAATGTCTCCGTTGATTGGTATTGGGGTTGCAGCCCTTACTGTCGGCGGCGCTGCCTACGGTGCACGAAATCTTGTTAATTTAAAGACTTCTCTCAATTATGGTATAAAATTGGGAATGATATCCTCAATAATAGTGTCTTCATTTTTCTTCATATTTGCAGACCCGCTCTCATTTATATTTTCATACTCAGCAGACAGTGCAGTATTGGCCTCAAGCATCGTAGAAGCGTTAAGGGTATTGTGTTTCTTTATACTTTTCATGCCGTTCGGTGTTTTGGCGGGAAACATCTTCCAGTCAATGGGAAAGGGAACAATATCATTATTGATAACTGTCCTCAGGTCATTTGTCATGGAAGTTATCTTTGCAGGATTGTTTGCATTCATATTCGCATGGGGCGTAGTGGGCGTTTATGCAGGTCTTGTTTGCGGAATGTCTGTGGGCTCTTTGATAGGTTATCTCTACATCAACTACTATCTGAATAAACATAGGGATTATTTTAAAGTCGAAGCGTAATATTTTGTTTAGTTTATATTTGATTCAATAAATTATAAACTAACTTTTCATCTTATTTTTGTTATTATTGATTTGATAACATGTTGTTTCAAGATGTAATATAATTCTTAAATAAATCAACAACAATGACTTATTAATTTTAGTGGATATTTTAAAATTTTTTCTTAATTTTATTCATTATTTTTTATTATATTATTGAATTTAATGAATATTTTTTATTTTTGTAACATATTTTTGTAGTAACTTTTATAATGTTTTATTTAAATAATAATAACTATGTCAGAGATAAAAAAACTCACGCTTGACGTTGATGTTGAGGATTTTTATAATAACTATGTGGATTTTGAAAAGGTTTCAAAACTCTGTATCGAAGAACAGGAGATGCTTGGATACAACTGGAACTATCCTCCATTCGATTTTGATGTTGATGACGTATGGAATTCATATGCCAAACTCAAACTGATTGCATTTAAAATTGATTTTTCCCAGGAGGAATTGGAACACACTTTTGAGGACAGGGAACTTGAATACGTTTTGAAACGATTCGAGAGACTTAAGGTAAAGCTGATGAATGAAATCTATGCCCTTGAAAGTGAAGATGCAATGGGTCTGTTTTTGGGCAAATGCAACCTGTGCATGAGATGTACAAGGGAAGTGAACATGCCATGCAAAATGCCTTTTAAAATGAGATATCCTCTTGAAGCATTGGGCGGAGAAGTGGACAAGGCTGTTGAAGACCTTTTTGGTTATAAAATTCAATATGCAAAAGACGGAAAGCTGCCTGAATATCTGATATTCGTAGGTGGCTTGCTATACGATAAAAAATAGGTGATAAAATGATAGTAAGTGTAATTGGTGGAACAGGACCTCAAGGACTTGGAATTGCAGAAAGACTGGCTATTGCTGGAGTTGATGTAATTGTAGGTTCAAGAAAAGAAGAAAAAGCATTGGATGTTGTTGCAAAAGCCAAGGAAGACCTTGCAGATTATGATTTGTCAAACATGAAGGGTATGGCAAACGAAGATGCTGCTAAAGAAGGCGATATATTGATAATTACTGTGCCTTTGGCTGCTCAAAAACCAACAATCGAAGGAATCAAAGAGTTCTGTAAAGACAAAATCGTCATGGATGCAACAGTACCTCTTGAAACAGCAATCGGCGGAAAACCATTCAGATTCATTGACCTTATGGAAGGCTCTGCTGCCGAGAGAACAGCTTCAATACTTGAAGGAACAGGCGCAAAAGTAATTTGCGCATTCTGTAACATCTCAAACTCTCATTTGGCAAACATCCCTGAAGAAATTGACTGTGACTGTCTTATTGCAGGTGACGATGCCGATGCAAAAGCAACAGCTGCTGAGATTATCGACAAGATTCCGGGAATTAAAACAATCGACTGCGGTATTCTAGAAAAGGCAAGAATTATCGAAAAGATTACTCCATTGTTGATTGGTTTAAACATCAAGTACAAATCCCACTACGGTGGACTTAGAATTACAGGAATTCCTGCACTTGATAAAGATTAGATGATGTTTATGGATTCATTTGAAGATCTTATTGGTTTGAAAATTGATGAAGTTGATTTGGATGGATCCGATGATTTTATTTTTTCTGTAGGATATAAATATAAAAACTGCGGCCAGAGATATCCTGCTTCCAAGTTGAAATTGTGCGATTTGGACTACTTTAATTTTATTGATTTTGCTGACTTATTCAGATATGAAGCTATTTTTTTAATCTGGTATGATGTTGACTCCCGTATGATTACTGATTTGGAGATTTATCATATAAGCAATGATTTTGATGTTCTTTTCAGGGACTATTACTATATTTTCAATGCAATTCGTGACGGTAATGCGCACTTGTTAAGGGAAGGCGACACCAGATATTTGGGCGCTTCAAGATTGGGCGAAAAAGTTAAACAGCCTAACAACAAAAAGTTGGCAAATAAACGTGAACTTGTTTTAAAAAAGAAGTATCTCTCTAAAATTCTAAAAGAGATTTCTATGGACTGTAATTATTAGTATCTTTTCTTATATTTAATGATATTTATTGGTTATTTGACGCTGTTTATACATTTGTAGCGATTGCTTCAAGATTCAAGGTAATATTAATCAATTCAGACAGGATTATTCTATATCCGTTATTGTGTGTTATATTATCATTTTTCGTAGCATTCAAATTAATTGAAAACGAAAAAACAATAGTTCATGCATTAATAATTGTTCTAATTTCAACATTCCTGTTCATATTCGGAATTATTTAGGGATTTGACTGAACTGTTTTTGCACATATTCATAAAAGTGTCCAAGTTCACGTCCGTTGACAAAGATATGATTTACGCTGATAGCTACGCTCATCTCATAATCACTATTGACTTTTCCCCAGGTTATCAGCGGTTGTATCTGGTTGGATTCAACAATGCAGGTTGTCAATGTGTCAAAATCAACCCATGGAATGCATGAAAAGTTGGCAATATTTTCACTGTCTCTTAAGGACATATCCAAATCAAATTCTTCTTTTTTGCCGCTTAAAATATTTTTTGATAAATCTTTAACGTAATCGTGCCAATCTGAAATATCTTCGAAACATTGCGGAGTTTTAACGCGCATTTCCTTATATATTTCGTTTTCCTCATCCATAATGGGGCATGTGCCTTCCAGATAATCAAATTCAATGACTTTGTCATCCATTATTCTTCTTTTGAATGCAGGAACTTTGTTTACGGCATTCATTAAACAGCCTAGACTCATCACGAAAAATGACTTGTCATTATCATGGCAGTAATTCCACATGTTTTCAACATCAACTCTTGCAGACATTGCATATCTAGATGACAAAAAATTTCTGAAAGGATTTTCCTCTAAATTAAATTCAATTTCTCTCATATTTTAACCAAAAACCTATTAAATAGTTACTTTTTTTTATCTTAAATGTGAAAGAATACTCCGACCTCTGTAGGTCGGAGATGAATTTCACAAAAAACGTATAATATTTAGTCTTCAAATGCTCTCTCGCGATTATTTATTATATTAAATAGTGTTATAATAAGTATTATAAAAAAGTTTTTAGTAATTTAGGAGATTTTTTTATGGTTTATAGGTCTTGTAGGCATCGTGTTTATCCTAATCAAAAACA
>NZ_CAMVTE010000002.1 GCF_947170395.1 uncultured Methanobrevibacter sp.
CTACACAGTGGATGAATGCAACACGTTTAGGTTCGATACCGTCGGAAGGTTTGATTACGTGACCACCGGTAGGACCTGATGCGTTAATCATTCTTTCAATTTCCATAGCGGTAATTACGTTTGAGAAACGTCCGTATCCGTATTGGTAAATTCCGGATGGGTCGAATGGGTCGTAACCGATTGCAGCTACAATAGTACCAACTTCCAATTCGATGATAGATGCTTCTTGGTTGTGATCAATAGCATCTGGACCACATGCCTGTACACATAAGTTACATTCGATACAGTAGTCTTTATCGATAGTAGCGCATAATGGTACAGCTTGAGGGAATGGGATGTATGCTGCTTTTACCATACCTACACCTTCGTCGTAGTAGTTAGGTATTTCAATAGGACAAGCTTCTTGACAAGCTCCACATCCAGTACATAAATCTTCATCTACGTATCTAGCTTTTTTCTCTACAGTTACTTTGAAGTTTCCGATGTATCCGTCTACTTCAGTTACTTCTGCGTAAGAGATTAATTCGATGTTTTCGTGTTTGGAACAGTCTACCATTTTAGGTGCTAAAATACACATTGAACAGTCGAGAGTAGGGAATGTTTTATCTAATTGTCCCATACTTCCACCAATGGTTGGGTTTCTTTCTACCATGTAGGTTTTGAAGCCCATGTCACCTAAGTCTAAAGCGGTTTGGATACCAGCTACTCCACCACCGATAACTAATGCTTTGTTATCTACTGCTACTTTGGTAGCTTCTAATGGTTCGAGTAATCTAGCTTTAGCAACAGCCATACGTGTTAAGTCTTTTGCTTTGGCAGTTGCTTCTTCAGGTAAGTCCATGTGTACCCAGGAGTCTTGTTCTCTTAAGTTAGCAAATTCAAATAAGAATTTGTTTAATCCAGCTTCTTCTACACATCTACGGAAAGTAGGTTCGTGAAGACGAGGGGAACAAGCTGCTACAACAATTCTGTTTAAGTTTTTCTCTTTAATGTCTTCTTGAATCATTGCTTGACCTGGGTCGGAACACATGTACTTGTAGTCAGTTGCGTGGACTACATTTGGTAAGGTCTTAGCATATTCTGCTACATCTGGACAGTCTACGACTCCACCTACGTTTACACCACAGTGACAGACGTAAACACCGATCCTTAATTCTTCGTTATTATTTATTTCTTCTGCCATATTAATTCACCTTGTACAAGTCGTGAAAAATATCTAATATATATAAAAAATTGCAATTTTTAAAAACAGTCAGTAAAATTTTACATAGTATTAGATATACTAATGTAGTAAATACACATATTTAAAGGTTTCTTATGAAATATTAGAGTAAAGTTTATATATGATGAAAAAAAATATTGATTAAAATAGCTTTATAGCTTAAAAAAAGAATAAACAAGGCTAATTATTTAAAACAAATATTTAACATTCGTATCTGATAAAATAATTAATTTAGGTTATGTTAAAAATTGGAAATTTTTATTACAAAATCATGATAATTGCAGGTAGTGTAATCAAAGAGATTACAGTGTTGATTAATATGCAGTCGGAGGTCAGTTCATAGTCAAGCTCATAGGTGATTGCCAAAAGAAGAGACATCATTCCAGACGGCATTGCAGCCTCCACAATGCTTACTGTATGTTCAAGACCTGTAAGGCCCAGAAACCCTGCAACCAAAAAGGCAACAAACGGGAAAAACGCCAATTTCATAACGGATGTAAATGCAATCATGGATTTGCTTCTGGGTATCGCAGAAAAGTCAATCGAAAGGCCCAGTGCAACCATAATAAGCGGAATTGCACCCTGGCCAAGATAATTGACAGTGCTGGCTAAAACGTCCCCGACAGGAATACCAAGAAAATTAAAAAGTAACCCCAAAACAACAGCCCAAAGTGAAGGGAAAAGTGCAACCTTTCTAAAAGCTGTCCTAACGTTTCCTCCGAATTTCAACATGAGGACAAATGACAAAATCAGAAATATCGCCAATGTAGCAATATCACAAAATATCGCCCTTAAAAAACCGCTCTGGCCAAAAATTCCTAAAGTGACCGGATATCCCATGAACCCCGTATTGGCTATCATTACGGTAACAAGAACCGACCACAACTTTTTTTCTTCAAGACCCATTCGCCTTAAAATGAAATAGGAAATTATGCCTGTCGCTATTGAGGAAGCCAAAACGATGAAAGGCAATATTCCCAATTTGGGAATTAATGATAAATCTGCATTATATAATGCATTGAAAATCATGCACGGCAATAGAATATACATCACTATCTTATTGAATGGATCAATGTCGTTTTGGGAGAGAAAATCGATTCTTTTGAGAAAATATCCCAAAGCTATCATCAAAACAATAGATAGGATAGTGGTTTCAATTGCGTTCATAGAAATAGTTAGATTTCAATAATATATAAAATTAAAAAAAAGAAAAGGGTTAAAATTAGCTAACGATACCTTCGCTAGTAATTTTAAATACACATTCACCTTCAGGCAAGTGTGGAGAATCGACCAAACGTGCAATTCTTTTGCCTGCAAGTCCTTTTTTGAGCCAAATCCTATATGTTGAAGCGTGACCTAAAACGTGACCACCGATAGCTTTTGTAGGGCTTCCAAAGAAGGAATCAGGTTTTGCCTGTACCTGGTTTGTTAAAAATACTGCAACATTGTAGGTGTTTGCAATCTGTTGGAGTGAATGTAAATGCTGGTTTAATTTCTGTTGTCTTACAGCCAAAGACTCCCTTCCAACATATTCTGCCCTGAAGTGAGCCATAAGAGAATCGACAATTACCAGTTTAATGTTGGCGCCGTTTTGGATAAGTTCATTGATCTTGTCGACCATGAGAATTTGGTGAGCGGAGTTGAATGCACGTGCAACATGGATTCTGCTCAGTACCTGTTCGACATCCAAATCGAAACCTTCAGCAATCTGTCTTACCCTTTCCGGACGGAAAGTGTTTTCGGTATCTACAAATACGCATTCGCCGTCAAGTCCTCCGAGTTCTTCAGGCAATTGGACAGTTACAGCCAATTCATGGGAAATCTGACTTTTACCGGATCCGAATTCACCGAACACTTCAGTGATTGACTGGGTTTCTATTCCGCCGCCGATCAAGTCGTTGAACTCCTGGCTGCCGACGGTAATGTGGCCAACATCCTTTCTTCTTTCATCAACTTCCAAAGCGGTTTCAAAGTCGATGTTTTCAGCCCTACGAGCTGCTTCAATAACCTTTTCAGCAACACCTTCACCGATTTCTGCTTTAACTGACAATTCCTTTGGAGTAGCAGTAGCTAATCTCATCATATCAGCGAAACCTGCGTCTCTTAATTTTTCTGCTGTTTTTTCACCAACACCTGGCAAATCTGCTAATTCTACCATAATAATCATTCCTTTTGTTTATTTAAAAATATTTGTTTAAGATTTTTTTAGGACTTAACCTATTTTCTTCATTGAATTCATCAAAACTGACATTAGCAATAATTTCGACGGTCAGACCGTTGAGGTCCTGAAGCTTGTCTTCAATACCGTAACCGTCATCAATAAGACTAATAATTTCCTCTTTTTTCATTCCGATAAGCTCTTCGGCCAATTTATCAAAGAATGTAACCTGAATATCTCCTGTATCATCCTCGATTCTTGTAGGAACCATCAAAAGATAATCCGGTTCATCGAATGTGTGTCCGCAGTTGTCGCAGATATACTCGTCGATTGTCTCTTCGACATTTGATCTGCAGTTAGGACATTTCTTAAGGATTACCCTTTCGGTGCTTACATCTATGATTGTACCTGTGACACATACATTGGTATCATCTTCAAGCAGGGATTCAATGGATTTTGGAGCAAATATTGCTTCCATCAGCTCATCTATTGAAGGCAATTTTGCAAGCTCGCTTTCGCTAGGCTCAAGAATTGTAGTTGCCCTTGATACATTAGCTTCCAAACGATTGTCCATGTTCAAAGCCAAACGAGGGTTCTGGAGCTTGATTCCATCTCCTATTTCCCTTTCCTTGGTAGCGTCCTTATCCCATAGCGCAACCCTGATTGTGCCTGTGTCATCGGCTATTTCAATATTTCTGACATGCCCGACATCACCTGTGTCCCTGTCAAACTCACGTACGTCGTTGATTTCAATAATTCTTCCGATGATGATTGTGTCCTCTTCATCCTCATCCAAATCCTCAATCTTTTTAGGATTGTAGATTGTCTTTTCAAGTGTGGACAGCTCAGGGATAAACCTTGCTGATGCCTCTTCTTCGGATAATTTAATTACTCTTGATCCTCCACCGATGTTTAAATCAACGCTCATCATTCCAAGTCTGGTTCTTGCATTTTCGATTTGGTATGCGTCTCCTACAACGAACTCTTCACGAGCCCTTTCATTCCAGAATGACAGTTGGACCTTGCCTGATTCATCTGCAAACATGACTGAGCGAACGATTCCGACAGTGCCGTCATCCCTTTGGAATTCATTGATGTCGTTTATTGAAAGGATTCTTCCTATGATGTCAACTTCCTTGCCGTCATCGTCGATTTCGGAAATACTTCCGATTGGAACAGGCCTTAACTGTTCTCTTATTGCTTCAAATGCATCCAATTCCTCGTCTGTCAGATTATTCGGATTGATTGAAATTTGAGTGTTGAAGCCTGTGTTCATGGAATAACCGCTTTCTGTGTAATCGTCAAAGCGAACGTCACCGCCTATGATCTTTACGATGTCGCCCTTGTTAATCGGCAATGCAGTGTCATCGCCCCAAACGGTAACCCTGATTGAACCTGTATTGTCACCAACATCGAAGTTTCTAAGCCTTCCTTCAGTATTGTCTTTTTTTCTCAGGAATGTTTTAATGTCCTGGAGTCTGACAACAACACCCTTGATTGAAACGTCCTTCTGTTCGCTCAAATCTCCGATTGGGGTAAATTCCTGTTGGATTTCAGGAACTTCAAAGTCGCCCTTGATGATTCTTCCGTCCCAATGGGTCAGTGATATTTCAGACATTCCGTCCCTGTCCAATCTTTCACGGGATTGTGCTGAAAGGATTTTAACGGTATCTCCGTCTTCCAATCCTAAACTTTCAATAAGTTCAACATTCTTGTTCCATAGGGTGTAGGTAATCTTGCCTGTTGCATCCTGAAGTTCAAGGGAAGCTACTTTTCCCTGTTTTCCGTTTTTCTCATAACTTCTTATGGTAGGAATCCTGAGGATTCTTGCAATGATGTTGACTTTGGTGTCAGGCTCGATGTCTGCAATGTCTGTGATTTCCTCTTCATATGCAGGGAACTTTGATGTGTCCTCTTCCATGTGAACGATTGATGACCTTGGCCTTAAGGTTGCTTCAAGGCCTGAAAAACCGTCTTTAATGTCCACATTCTTAATCTGAATGATGTCTCCTTCGTTGAATTTCTTTAAAAGAGGCATGTTCTGGGTCCAGAATGTGCATCTCATTGAACCTGTATTGTCCTGAAGCTCCACATTGCAGAGTTCACCTTCAGCTCCCTTACGGGTCTTGAATGATTTTTTGTTGGAAATTGACACTACCCTACCGGTGACTGAAACGTCTTTGCTGCCGTCTTCCAAATCGCTTATTGTCTTGTTTGAAAATTCAGGTTTTTCTGAAACGACTTCAACCTCTTCGGTTCTGTATTCACCGACAACCATATCTGCAAATGTCACATCACCCATGAATGATGCATGAGCGTTTTGATCTTTGAATTCCTGCATGCGTGCGAAAAATTCCTCTTCGGTTATCTGATCTTTAATCTTGTCGTATCTTTCCTGAAGCTCTTCAGTCATGACAAAACCTGGTTCGGAATCGTCTGTGTCATCGTCATTTTCTGTTGAATCGTCCTCGGCTGTTTCGACCGGTGCTTCTTCATCTTCATGTGCGGAAACTACTTCTGGAACTTCGACACCATAATTTTCTAAAATCATGCGTGCGAGGTCCATATCATTCATAAATCCCACATCACCGTAATTTTCACGTAATTTTTCTATTTCAGCGTTGAACTCTTCTTCAGAAAGTTGATCTTTGATTTTTTCGTATAATTGTAAAATTTCTTCTTGCATACCAAACCCCTCATAGAAAAGTTAATTATTATTTTATATTCAAACTCTATATAAAGTCTTAGAGACAGAGCATTTGAAGAGTAATATTTTATATAAAAAAAATTCATTATAAATGTAGTCAAAGTGTGCATATGTGCAAATGTGCACCGCTAATATGCGTTCGGATTTTTCTTTAAAGCTGTTTTAATCATTATAGCAAGGTCCAAACCCATGTGCCAGTTTTCTACATACTCTATATCATATTCTATACGTTTATGGATGGATGTATCTCCACGGCATCCATGTATCTGAGCCCAACCGGTTATGCCCGGCCTTACCTGATGCTTGACCATGTATTTCGGAATTGTCTTTTTGAACTGGTCAACGAAGTAAGGTCTCTCAGGCCTTGGGCCTACAACACTCATGTCCCCTTTCAAGACATTGAAAAATTGAGGCAATTCATCAATACTGGTTTTTCTGATGAAATTCCCGACCCTTGTTTTACGGGGATCGTCTTTTGTGGTCCATTCCGATTTCTCTTCACCCGGATCCTGAACCCTCATACTGCGGAACTTGTACATCATAAACGGCTTGCCGTGATGGCCTATCCTTTCCTGCTTGAATATTATAGGTCCCCTTGATGTCAGCTTGATAGCTATTGCGGTGACTATCATGATTGGGGATGTGATGATAATGGCGATTATGGATATGAGATAGTCGGAGCAGTACTTGAGAAACTTGTTGAAATCGTCATCCAGCGGCACATAGCGAATGTTAATGATTGGAATGTCTTCAATCATGTCCACTGAAGGCTGTGCAGGGAAATATCTGATGTAGTCAGGAATGATTTCCGCCTTGATACCGACCTTTTCACAGCTTTCCACAAGCTCGTTGATTTTATAATAGTATTTCAGCGGAATAGCCAGAACAACCCTGTCGAAATCATGGTTTTCCAAAAGATTATCCAAATCCTTAAATCCGCCTATTACCTTGGTTCCTGCAATTTCATTGCCTATGTGCTCTGATCTTCCTAAAACTCCACTTACTGAAAACCCGAGATAAGGGTTTGCCTTGATTTTGCGGGCAAACTCAAAGGCCAGTTCATTGTCCCCGACAATGAGGATGTGCTTGAGGTTTCTGTTGTTTATTCTGATTTTTCTTAGAAAACTTCTGACAACGAACCTTTCGATGATTCCAAGAAACGTTCCGATTATTGCCATGAGGAAAAGCATGATTCTTGAAAAGTTAGGCTGGTTGATTATAAACAGAATAGAAACCAGAACGAAAAATGCAACAATATTAACCTTGATTATTTGAGTTGCCTCAGAGAAAATGTTTTTGTATGTTCTGCGGGGCTTGTACAGTCCGAAAGCGAAATACAAAATTATATAAGTGGGAATTACTGCAAACACGAAAAATAAAAGATAGCTGAAAAATCCCAAATGGCCACCTATAGGGCCGAAAATGGTTGTATCGAACCTCAGCCAGAATGAACATATAAGTGACAGCATCACTACCAGAACGTCTAGCAATACCAATATTATGTTCAATAGTCTTTGATTTTCCTTTATCATAGCAATTACCAAAAAACCAGTTTTAATTATAATATTAGTATAATATCTTATTTAACTTTTGTTTTTAAACAAATTTAAAAACAGCTTTAAACAGCATAAAACTGCCATTCCAAGATATACAACAATATTTACAATGAATGATGATTCGCCGGCATGGTGCTTTTTGTAATAGATATACATGGCATGATAAAATTCATAAATCAGCTTGTTTTTCTGCTTCTTGCTGCTTGCACCCTTAAAATGAGTGATGGATGACTTTCCATAGTAGACTATTTTCCATCCGGCGTGCTTGATTCTATAGCACAGGTCAATGTCCTCCCCGTACATGAAAAAGCTTTCATCCAAAAGGCCGACCTCATCCAAGGCCTCTTTTCGGATAAACATGAACGCTCCGGTAAGGCAGTCAATTTCATAGACTTCCCCGTCCGGAAGGTCTGTCAGGTTATAGTTGTCGTCCTTGCTTTTTGTCGGAATGTGGAAAAGCCTGAAAAAGGAGTTTTTAACGTTTGGAAATGTTCTTTTGCATGCCTTGTCAAGCTCACCGCTTTCAAGAAGAACCCTGCATCCGCATGCGCCAACATCGCCATGGCTTTCCATATAATCATATATGCTTTCAAGTGTATTTTCCCACACGACGGTATCTGAATTCAAAAGCAAAACGTAATCTCCACTGACACGTTTTAAGGCCTGGTTGTTTCCTGAGGCAAAACCGTTGTTTTCGCTGGAGGCAATGAACGTTACCTTATCCTTAAAACAGTCCTCCAGTCTCTCAAGGCTGTCATCGCCTGAAGCGTTATCGACGACAATGACCTCATATGTAAACGGATAGGAATATTCAAGAATTGAATTGACCGTATCCCTTGTCATGTCAAATGTCCGATAGTTTACAATAACGATTGAAAGATTCATGTTCTACCTTTTCAAGAATTTAATAGTGTTAATAATTAATCTATATTCCATTTTTAAATAATTAACTGTATTTTCGGATTTGAATTTTGTTTTGGTGATTTTATCCCTGCCGGAGAGGCCTTCCCTTATTCCTTCAAGATAAAGGGAACCGAAACCTTTCCTTAAAAAGAACAGGTACTTGAACAGAAATCCGAAAAACAGAAATATGAAATTGGTGATTTTAAATGGAATCGGAATGTTTTTGTAGACAACCCAGACATTGTTTCTGGCCGCCAGCTTCACCTTGAACTCATTGTATCTGCTTCCGCTTGTGGCGCTTCCAATATGATATACAATAGCCTGCGGACATAACAGATTGCGATATCCGTTGATTTTTGACCTTAACGCCAAATCGACATCCTCCATATAGGCAAAGAAGTTGTCGTCAAATCCTCCAAGCTCCTCAAGGACGGATTTTCTGTAAAGCGCAGCTCCAGCACAGCTTGAAAATATTTCACGAACCTCGCTGTACTCCTCTGAGTCGTGGTTTTCGCCTGTCTTTTTAGTCCAGCCAAGAAGATTGTACTCATCGCCCACATCATCAATGAGCCTCTTGTTTTTATACTGAAGCATCTTGGCCTGTACCGAAAATATGTCGTCGCCGCCTGAAATAAGACTGACCATGTGTGCGATTGAACCCTTTTTGATTTCAGTGTCGTTGTTTAAGGAGAAAATATAGTCGTATTTCGCCTTCGAAATTCCCTGATTGACTGCAGGGGCAAAGCCGAGATTTTCATTATTTTCAATTAATATTACCGGAAAATCGAATGTATTGTTTTTGATATACTGTCTGCTGTTGTCATCAGATCCGTTATCTATGATGATTACTTCCCCGATGAATTCGCTGTCATCGTTTAGAGATTCGAAGAAGGCCTTCAAAAACCTTTCCCCATTATAGTTTGGCGTTACAACAGAAACTTTCATATTAATCAATTGAATTTTTGAATTTGAACCACAGTTTATAATATAATTTTGGATGTAATAAAAATAGCTTTACCTTAAGGCTGAATTTGGCATCTCCCCTGAACCTTGACAGTTTAGTCAGCAAGTCCCTTTTCTTCATTACATACATCACATCGTCAAAGCCGTAGCAGCTATAGAAAAAGTAGTTCATGTTTCCGAAAATGGCTCTGGGGATTCTGGATGTCACAATCATGTTTGCCAGGTCATTTTTTCCATGGATTCTGTAGAAATCCGCCAGGTTTTCAAAGATTGGAACTATGTCAAAACGCCTGTATTCCGTTGTCCTTATGGCAGAATCAGAACGCTGGATATAATAGTATGTTACCTCATTGCTTATGTGAATCCTGTCACCGTAAATCAGGGCCTTGAGTGCGAATTCCGTGTCTTCACCGTAGACCACGCCGGGAGTGAATCTGATGTTGTTTTGCTTGATTATGTCTGATTTGTACATCAGCTGGAAAAAGTTGAAAAGGATTTCCATGTTCAATTCCTTTTTTATGAAATCGTCGGTTGAAATTATCTCGCCTTCAAAGTGATTTGGAGCGGAAAGGATATCGTCATCCTTTTTTACGAATTGTATCAGGCTGAATTCATGTTCGCCTGTGTAGAGTTCAGAGAGATGATTCGGCGATACAAGATCATCCCCGTCGACAAAAACAAGATAATCTCCTGATGAAACCTCGATTCCATGATTTCTTGCAACGCTTACGCCTGCATTTTCCTGATGAATTATCTTATAGGAAACGCCGCAGTCCTTCAATGTCGAATTTATTACCTCAAGGCTGTTGTCGGTTGACCCGTCGTCAATGACGATGATTTCATAGCCGTCAAAATCCTGATTGATAACTGAATTGAGAGTGTTGCCTATATATTCACCGCAGTTATAAACCGGAATGATAACGCTAACCTTATAATTCTTCATTTTAACCCTCACAATTTAAAAGAAAATCAACTACTCTTGCAGAAGATTTACCGTCAATCTCATCAAACTGTGTCCTTACAAAACCGGACAATTTGTCCTTTTTAAAATCACCATTTACAATCACATCAATCAGCTGACTTGAATCATTAACTATAGGTCCGGGAACCGTGGATTCGAAATCAAAATAAAATCCCCGTTCTTCTCTCAGATAGCTGTCGAAATCATATGTGAAAAATACGACAGGCCTGCCAAGCATTGCAAACTCTATCATTATTGATGAATAATCAGTGATTAGAATGTCTGTGATTAAAAGCAGTTCCTGCTCTGAGGGATAATCGCTGCAGTCGACGTAATCACCGATTGATGAAATGTCATCTGAATAGAAATTTTTGATTTTGGGATGCAGGCGCAGAGCCAAAACATATTCCTCGCCCAGAGCATCGTTGAAGCTGTCCAAGTCAAGATAGTCGAAGACATTGTTGAATTTCTCCTCATCCCTGAATGTCGGGGCATAGAGAATGATTTTTTTATCGGGTGAAACATTATATCTTTTGCAGAAGCGGGATTTGATGGCTTCGACATCATGGTTTTCAAAGTAATAGTCTGCCCTTGGAAGGCCCAAAGGTCTGATTTTATCTTTTGGAATCTGAAATGCTTCGGAGTAATAGTCAATGATATTTTTTGAAGAAACAATCAGAAAATCAGTGTTTTTACTTGCCTTTTGAAGAATCTGCCTGCTTTCAACCTCGCTTGAAGCACCGAACTTTTTAAAGGCACCCGGAGCATGCCAAAGCTGGGTAACGATGGTATCGTCTTTAAAATTCATGAAAGCCAATGGGAAAAAGTTATCGTTTAAAAACACATATCTGGAAGTGGCCAAACTTTTAAAGGACATTAAAGAGATTTTATCCTTATAAAAAAAGTCAAATTCAAAATTTCCCCTTTTTTCAAATTCCTTTTTAATGTAGTCCAGATTACCCTTAAAGGACTGTTTTGAATCAATAATAAACGTTATCTTGTTTTTTTTAATGGGAAACACTTTAAACAAACTGAATAAAGCCCCATATATTCTATGCTTGACATATTTCATAAATATCAATGAAAGGGAAAATTAAATTTAATGGAAAAATGATAAAATTCCAGGAATAGACTCCATCATGGCCTGAATACCTAATATGAATATTGCAAGGCCTCCGATGAAATTGATGTATCTTGCGTACTTCATGGCTATCTTTGTTCCGAAAGTACCGATTGAAAGCCAGCAGACAACAGCAATCAAACTTAATATTGCCAAACCCAGCGGATTAACATGTGCTGCAACTCCCTGAGCTGCCAAAATAAGGTTTTCAATGTTTCCAAAAATCAGTAATACAGAAAACTGCTTAATTTCAGAAGTCATCTATTCACCCCTTACAGACTCAATCATTGCTTGTAAACCTAAAACAAATATTGCAAATCCGCCGATGAAATCAATAAAATCAACATAATTGATAAGAAGCTGAGTTCCAAAGGTTCCGATACACAGCCAAATACTAACACAAATAATACTTGCAATACCTAATTTTACTGGATTGACCCCTGCTACAACTCCCTGTGAGGAAAGAACAAGGTTTTCAATATTCCCAAATATAATTAAACCGACAAAAGGTAAATATTGCTCCAACATCCAAATCACCATTTCCCATAAATTCGGAAAAACACATTTTCCGAAAAATAATCTACAATATTCATTAACGAATAATAATATATAAAACTATCTTTAATTATATAATAATGCTTAGGTAAAAAATGAATGGAATTATAAGCAACTCGTCAAATTACTGATTAATTTGTATACAGATAAGAAAAAAATACAAAAAAATTTATAAAAAAAAGAGGTAGTTTTCAAGTGTAAAAATTATCTGTTTGAATACATTTTTTCATAATATTTCTGATAATCCCCACTTTTAACCTGGTCGGTCCAATCCTGATTGTCAAGGTACCATTGGATTGTCTCCTTAATGCCCTTTTCAAATGTATAGCTAGGAGTCCAGCCCAGGTCGTTTTGTATTTTTGTTGAATCAATGGCATAGCGCCTGTCATGACCCAATCTGTCTGTAACAAATTCTATCAATGATTCGGGTTTGCCCAGCTCCTCCAAAATTAACTTGACAATGTAGATGTTTTCCTTTTCATTGTTTCCGCCGATATTGTAGACCTCTCCAAGCTCTCCTTCATGCAAAACCAGGTCAATGGCACGGCAGTGGTCATGTACATGAAGCCAGTCCCGGATGTTTTTGCCGTCACCGTAAATCGGCAGCTTCTTATCCTCAAGAGCATTTGAAATCATAAGAGGAATCAGCTTTTCTGGAAACTGGTAAGGTCCGTAATTGTTGGAACATCGTGTAATGTTAATAGGCAAATCAAAGGTTTCGCTGTATGCCCTTGTAATCAAATCCCCACCTGCCTTTGAAGCTGAATATGGACTGTTTGGCTGTAGAGGAGTGGTTTCGCTAAAGTAGCCAGTTTTTCCAAGGGTTCCATAAACCTCATCGGTTGAAATCTGGATGTACTTTTCAACGCCGAATTCCTTTGAGGCGTTGAGAAGAATCTGTGTTCCCAAAACGTTTGACTTGATGAAAATCTCCGGATCCTCTATGCTTCTGTCAACGTGACTTTCAGCTGCAAAATTGATTACATAATCGCATTGGCGAACAAGGTCATCAACAACGGATTTGTCCCTGATATCTCCCTTTACAAATGAGTAATTGTCCTTGTCTTCAATATCCTTAAGGTTTTCAAGGTTTCCGCAGTAAGTAAGGGCATCGAGGTTGATGATTTCATATTCGCAGTATCTGTTGACCATATACCTTACGAAATTGCTTCCGATAAATCCTGCCCCACCGGTAACTAATATCTTTGTCATTCTATCACTCGTATTTGATTTGGGATTCCTTCAGGCTTTTCCACTGCTTGTCCTTATCGGACAGTATTATCTCATCAATGTCATCAATCGGCCAGTCAATACCAATATCTTCATCATTCCACATTATTCCGCTTTCATCTTCTCCATGGTAGAATTCTGTGCATTTGTACTGGAATTCAGCTTCATCTGACAAAACAACAAACCCATGGGCAAATTTCGGAGGAATATAGAGCTGCTTTTTATTATCTTCAGACAATATTGCCCCAGCCCATTTGCCGTAAGTAGGTGAATTTGCTCTTAAATCAACTCCAACGTCGAACACTTTACCTCTGATGACTCTAACAAGCTTTCCCTGCGGGTAGTTGACCTGGAGGTGGAGACCTCTCAAGACCCCTTTTGATGATTTTGACTGATTATCCTGAACAAAGGTCAAATCATAGCCAGCCTGCTTAAAGTCGTTTTCGTTATAAGATTCCATGAAGTATCCCCTATTGTCCTCAAAAACAGTAGGTTCAACAATAAACATTCCTTCAATGTCCAATTGTGTAAATTTAAACTTTCCCATAAGATCACTTTTTAACTAGATTAAATAAGTATTGTCCATAATCAGTTTTTTCAAGCTCTTTTGCGGTTTTCAATAACTCCTCATCGGTTATATAACCCTTAAGATAAGCTATCTCTTCAAGACAGGCAATGTAGAGTCCCTGTCTTTTCTGAATAGTTTCTATAAAGTTTGAAGCCTCAAGGAGTCCTTCATGAGTACCTGTATCAAGCCAGGCCATACCCCTTCCCAGGAGTTCGACTTTGAGCTTTCCACGCTTAAGGTACTCTTCATTGACGGATGTAATTTCAACTTCGCCCCTGTCGGAAGGTTTGACGTTGCGGGCGATTTCAATTACATCATTGTCATAAAAATAAAGACCGGGTACGACATAGTTTGATTTTGGATTGTCCGGTTTTTCTTCAATAGACAGAACATTCCACTCACTGTCAAACTCGACTACGCCAAAGCTTTCGGGATTGTTGGTGTAATATCCGAATATTACAGCACCCTCCTCGAGGTCTTTAGCCCTTTCAAGTATTTCTGTGAATCTGTGACCGTGGAATATGTTATCTCCCAAAATCAAGGCAACATTATCACCGCCGATGAACTCCTCACCGATGATGAATGCCTCTGCAAGTCCGTTAGGATTATCCTGCACTTCATAAGATAAGTTTACACCAAAGCTACTTCCATCCCCAAGCAATTCCTTATATGCCGGCAAGTCACGTGGAGTGGATATAATCAGTATTTCCCTAATTCCAGCAAGCATCAGTACTGAAATTGGATAATAAATCATTGGCTTATCATATAAAGGCAATAACTGTTTTGAAACTGCCTTTGTAATTGGATAAAGACGAGTTCCAGAACCGCCTGCAAGTACTATACCCTTCATAACAATCACTAAAATAAGATTTTATTTTTCATTATTAATTAAAATAACTACAAAAATGAAAAGTTTCCATTAGGGAAACATCTTCAATTTTAAAAAATCATTTTCTGCGGCGGCATCCTTAAATGTGTCAATGATGTCCTTATCGACAAGCCCGGCATTTACAATTTCAATTTCCAGGTCCATTTCACATAAGCAATCATAAAGGGCATCCAAATTTTTACCATAATAATCAGGAAAGTCCAAAGCATCCATCAGATAATCATGGCCTTTCTCTTGAATTAATTTCCCATCCAATCTCATTTTAGACCTCTTTGAAAGTCTTATAGTGGTCTGAAGTGTAGTAAACCTTATAGTTTCCTGTATTATACACTATCCTTTCGGCCCCACGGGCAGTTCCATTGGCGTTAATGTCACATTCAATGTATTTTGCATCACTGTCGGGAAGAACGTGCTGACGGTTGGTGAATGTATCTCCGCCAATGCTTTTTCCGGGAGCATAATCCTTAAGCGGTCCGCCATGCCATCCAAGTTCCTGAGCTTCCTTTTTAGTTATATAATTGCTTGGAAGCTTGTGAAATTCCTTGATATAGGCTGCAACCTCATCCACTGTACAATATTGGCCGTCTTCAGTTACATGAACATCAGAATCTCCGCCAAAATTTAAAAAATCAAAAAATCCTGCACTTACACATCCGATTGTAAAAAGAGCAACGATAAGTGCAGCGACAAATACAATTTTTTTGTTCATTTAATCAGCTCGATATATTCCTTGATAGCTTCCCTATAATCCCTTAAAGGTTCAAATCCGTTTTCAATCCATCTTTTGTTTTTAAGCACGGAATAGCTTGGCCTTGGTGCAGGTCTTGAAAATTCCGATGCTGTTACGGGAATCACCCTGACATCAGCCCCTGCAATCTCGAAAATGTATTTTGCAAACTCGCACCATGAACAGCTTCCGGAGTTGGTGAGATGATAAATTCCATAATAGTCAGTTTCGATAATCTGGGAAATTCCATAAGCCAAATCGGGAGTGTAGGTCGGTGTTCCCACCTCATCATAAACAACTGTAATTTCAGAGTGATTTTTTGCCAGCTCAAGCATTGTTTTCGGGAAATTCTTGCCGTTGATTCCGTATAGCCATGCTGTCCTCAGAATATAATACTTGTCGAGGATTTCCTGAATGGCCTGCTCGCCTTTAAGTTTGCTTTTACCGTAAACGCTTATCGGACCTATTTCACCATCCTCTTCAATCGGATCTCTTGCGGTTCCGTCAAACACATAATCCGTACTTATATGCACAAGAGGACAGTCAATCTGCCTGCATCCCAGTGCCAAATTCCTTACACCGTCGCCGTTTACTGCATAGGCCAATTCCTGATTGGTTTCACAGCCGTCCACATCGGTGTATGCTGCGCAGTTAATCACGACATCGGGTTTGTTTTCCACAATGAAATCTATTGTCTTATCCTTATCGGTAATGTCTAAGGTCTTTGAAGTTGTTAAAATCAATTCATGTGTGTCCTTTAAGACATCCTCCAGGTCATGGCCCAACATTCCGTTGGATCCTGTAATTAAAATCTTCATAATTATCCCTTAAAAGTTTAATAATATGGTTTAATATATATTATATTTAATATTTAAAAGTCGGAGTTGTTAATATGAAAGTATGCATTATGGGTCAAGGTTATATCGGACTTCCAACAGCCGCTCTGTTTTCAAGAAGCCACTGCGAAGTTGTTGGAGTGGATATCAGTGAAGAAATGGTTAACAATCTAAATAAAGGAATTATCCATATCGAAGAACCGGGAATAGCTGACATCATTAAAAAATCAGTTAAAAAAAATACATACAAGGCTTCCCTGACTCCAGAAAAGGCTGACGCTTTTATCATTACCGTTCCGACACCATACATAGTTGAAAACTACAGCTGCGATTTAAGCTATGTGATTACCGCATGCGAGACAATCGTTCCCCTTCTTGAAAAGGGAAACACAGTCATCATCGAGTCCACAATAGCTCCAATGTCAACAGATGAGGTAATCAAGCCTATTTTTGAAAAGGCAGGATTTACCATCGGAGAGGACTTGTATCTTGCCCATTGTCCTGAAAGGGTGCTTCCGGGAAGAATCCTTGAGGAACTGGTCCACAATGATAGAATTATCGGTGGAGTGACACCTGAATGCAGCGTCAAGGCAAGTGAGGTATATGGCCAATTTGTCGAAGGATATCTGATGCTTACCGAAGCGAAAACCGCAGAGCTGTCAAAATGTATGGAAAACACATTCAGGGATGTCAATATTGCACTTGCAAATGAGCTTGCAAAAATCTGCGCTGAAATTGGCGTCAATGCACTGGATGTAATTAAAATGGCTAATAAACATCCGAGAGTTAATCTTCACTCACCGGGACCTGGTGTCGGAGGACATTGCCTTGCAATAGATCCGTACTTCATTTATGCAAAAGCGCCTGAAACAGCAAAAATCATCAAGCTTGCGCGTGATACAAACAACTCAATGCCGGCATTTGTATGCGAATACGTAAGAAAAATCATTCCTGATGGAAAGATTGCTGTTTTAGGAGTCTCATATAAGGGAAATACCGGTGATGACAGGGAAAGTCCTGCCTATGCAATCATATCAGAGCTTGAAAGCGACGGATATGAAATAGCCATTCACGACCCTCACCTTGAAAGGGACAATTTCGTATGCTTTGCCGATGCAATAGACGGCGCAGATCTGATTCTTATCCTATGTGACCATAAGGAGTTCAAGCATCCGGATTATGAGCTGATCAGTGAAAAGATGGAAAATCCAATAATTTTCGATACCAAAAACATAATCCATAGAGTTCCCGATGATGTCACCCTATACAATTACGGCAATTTGTATACAATTTAATTGCTAAATTAAAAAAAGATATTGACCGGTTATATACATTTTGAACCGGTTAAAATTAAAAAAATGGAGTAGTTTCATTCACCGAAACTTACTCTTTCGAATTTTTCTAAGGTTTTTAAAGATTTGGTTGCATCCACACCTATTTTTGTAGTTGTTCCATCACTTTCAGCGACCGGATCAAGAGATGAACCCCTTACATTAGGAACAATCATTATATCCCTGTCACCTTTCACACGTGTTGATATTGCATATTCAACATCTTCGGCATCGAAAACATTGACGTCGGTGTCGACTACCACACAATGCTTAAGTGAAGGGTGTGCAGACAATGCAGCCATTATCGCATTTTTTCCGTCTCCTTCGGTCTGTTTTCTAATGGAGACAACTGCGTGCAACCAGCAGCATCCGCCTTCGGTTAGAACAACATTTTCAACTGTAGGAACTGCATTTTTAACAGCCTTAAATATTCTTGGCTCTTGTGGAAGGCCCTGCAGGAGTTTATGTTCAAATCCGGCCGGAATGATTGCATGATAAACCGCATCCTTTTTAATATGCATGGTCTCAAGGTTTATAATCGGCTGGTCACGGATTATGTCATAGGTATCTGTGAGGTCAACGAAAGGACCTTCAGGCACTGTTTCGGTTACTGATATCTTACCTTCAAGAATGATATCGGCCTGAGGGACATTCAAATCGCCGCATTTAATTAGCTCAAGGTTTCCGTTCTTGAATGCATTGGCCACATCCATTTCATCATAATCAATTGGAATTGAGGTTGTGCTTGCAAGCAGAATTGCAGGATCCATTCCTATGGCTATTGCAATTTCCAAATCCTCGCCCAGCTTTTGAGCCCTCTGGAAATAGGTATAAAGGTTTCTTGGAACTATTCTGATAACAAGCCTTTTGTCATCCAAAACCATCATTCTGTGAATTGATGCATTCTGGATACCTGTTTCAGGGTCACGTGCAAAGACAACGCCTGCAGTGATGTATGCTCCGCCGTCCCTTTTGTAATGAGTTAAAATTGGAATTTTGCTTAAATCAACATCCAAAGTTTCATAATCTGAAAAATCAGTGAACTTATCGACTTTTATAGGCTTTTCCATGGCATCGATAATTTTTTGGGTAATCTGTGAAACTTCGCAATTGATTGATTTGGCTATCTTTTCCCTTGTATTGCAGATGCCTGAAATTACCGGCATGTCAAATCCCTTAACGTTTTTTACTATTACAGTGTCTTTTGGATATTGCCTTAAAACCTTTGCAACTTCAAACTCATCTGAAAGCTCTTCTGTAATTTCAATTATGTTATTGTCATCAATTTTCATAGTATCGCCTATAAGTTAATTTTCTTGTCTTTCAATTTATCTAAAAGTTCTGTAATATTCGGATCTTTAATAGCAAGAATTTCACCGGCCAGAACAGCCGCATTTTTACCGTTGTTGATTCCCACGGTTGCAACAGGAACGCCCGGCGGCATACTTACTGTTGTAAGCATATAATCATCACCGTTTTCATTTGTACATGGAACGCCAATTACCGGCCTGTCTGTAATGCCTACAATTCCTCCTGTAACCTGTGAGGAGTTGGAACTGATTCCAATAAATATTTTGGCTTTCTTCATGCACTTTACATAATTTGTGAACTTTTTATTTGACCTGATCGGACAGACTACCTTTGTATCATGGGAAATCTTAAGCCTGTCAAGAATTACTGTAACCTTCTTGGCTGTCGGCAGGTCGGTTTGCCTTCCAACGATTACTACCACTTCAGCATCTTCGTTTTTACATGATATTTCCGCATCCTCATCAATCTTAACCCCATTGACTTCAAGATTTTTAATTCTTAAAAAATCGTTTTGGATATACGGCCTGTCAATCTTTTGAACAATTTCCTCATTGCTTGTATAGACCTTTTCGGCATAAGTCCATCTCAAATCAATTATCTTTCTACGTACTTCCTCATCATGAATGGCTATAAACTGAGCGGCGAGTATTGCGGCATTATCTCCCCTATCTATTCCAACAGTTGCGATAGGAGACGGATACGGCATCTGAACAACAGACTGCAGAGCATCAATTCCACCTGTCTTTACATCAACCGGAACCCCAATAACAGGCCTTGGAGTATAAGCTGCAATAGCTCCCGGCAAGTGAGCTGCAAGTCCTGCAATACCAATGAAAACTTCAATTCCAGCATCACTGGCTTGAGAAACAAGTTCACGGATAAGATTCGGTGTTCTGTGGGCAGATGCTATTTTCAAGCTATATGGTATTTCAAGTTTATCTAAAACGTCCATTGCCTTTTCTGCAACAGCAATATCCGAACCGCTTCCAAGAATTATCATTATTTTTGGTGTCATTTAATCCCTTCTAAAACAAATTATGAATATAATTATTTTATCAAAAGTTATTAATAAATTTGAATATTTGCCTCATCAGATAATCATTGACAGTTGAATCCTGTTTCTTGCCAAATCAACATCCAATACTTTAACGTCCACAATTTCACCGACACTGACAATATCAAGAGGGTGTTTTACATACTGATTTTCAACCAGCTGTGATATGTGGACCAAACCGTCCTGATGAACACCAATATCAACAAACGCACCGAAATCAACAATGTTTCTGACTGTTCCCTGCATTATCATTCCGATTTCCAAATCTTCAATCGACAATACGTTCTTTCTAAGTATCGGTTTCGGCATGTCTTCACGAGGGTCACGGCCCGGTTTTTTCAGCTCGGATATAATGTCTTTAAGTGTTTCTATTCCAACGTCAAGCTCCTGTGAAATGGATTCCAAATCCAGATTATCGAGTTTCAAATTGGAAGAGCCAACATCATCAAGTGAATAATTAAGGCTTTTAAGCAGTTTTTTGGTGACTTCATAGGATTCGGGATGGATTGTAGTATTGTCCAAAGGATAGTCCGGATTGTCAATCTTTACAAAACCTGCACATTGCTCAAAGGTCTTTTTACCTAACTTTTTAACCTTCAAAAGCTCTTTTCTGTTTGTAAAACTTCCGTTTTCATCTCTGTATTCAACGATATTTTGGGCGGTTGTCTTTCCTATTCCTGAAACATGGTTAAGCAGACTGTATGATGCGGTATTCAAGTCCACACCCACTTCATTTACTACCTTTTCAACAACGCCGTCAAGGGATTGTGTAAGCTGCTTCTGGTTCATGTCATGCTGATACTGACCGACGCCAATTGATTTTGGGTCAATCTTTACAAGCTCGGCAAGGGGATCCTGAAGTCTTCTTGCAATTGAAACTGCGCTTCTCTCACCTTCTGAGAAATCCGGAAACTCCTCATCGGCAAGCTCGGAAGCTGAATAAACTGATGCGCCGGCTTCATTAACGATGATATATTCCACATCGGTTCCCTTGATAATTTGAGCTACAATTTCTTCGGATTCCCTGGAAGCTGTTCCGTTTCCGATGGCTATGACATTAATGTCGTATCTGTCAATCAAATCACGGACAGTTTTGATGGACTGTTTGACCTTTTTTTGAGGTTCGGTAGGATAAATGAGAGCGGTATCCAATACCTTTCCTGTCTCGTCAATGATGGCCAGCTTGCAGCCTGTTCTGAATGCCGGGTCCCATCCCAAAATGGTTTTGCCGACCAGGGGAGATTCCATAAGGACCTGATTCAGGTTTTGGGCAAACACTTCAATTGACTTTTCTTCAGCCTTCTCGGTCAAATAGTTCCTAAGCTCCCTTTCAACCGCAGGTGCAATAAGCCTCTTGTAGGAATCTTCAATTGAATCCTTTATTATTGGAGTGGTGTGGCGGTTGTATTCAATCTTTTCGGGAATATTGGAAATGTTTTTTAATGTGTGTCTTGAGAGGTATTTAAGTACCTCATCAATGTCGCAGGTGATTTTGGCCCTGATTACTCCTTCCTTTTCAGCCCTGTTGATGGCCAATATCCTGTGGGGAGGAATCCTTTTAATGTCTTCTGCATAATTGTAATAGGTATCGTATTCTTTTGATATTTCCTTATCCTTAACTTTTGTCTCAATCTGGCCTGTAAAAAAAGTGTTTTTTCTAATTTTTCCCCTAAAATCAGAATTATCTGAAATCACCTCGGCAATGATGTCTTGAGCACCCTGAATAGCTTCATCTGTAGTTTTCACCTCATCGCTGATATATGATTCGGCTATTTTTTCAACCGGTTGGGTAACTTCCTGGCCAAGTATGATGTCGGCCAGAGGCTGAAGGCCCTTTTCTCTTGCCTTGGTGGCTCTTGTCTGTTTTTTAGACTTGAAGGGACGGTACAAATCCTCAAGTTCAACCAGGGTGGAGGCGTTCAATATCCTTTTTTTCAAATCATCGTCCAAACTTCCAAGCTCGTCAATTCTTTTTATGACCTTCTGCTTTTTGTTTTCAAGATTTCTAAGATATTTCAACCTTTCATCAAATTTCCTTAAGGTTTCATCATTCAAAGACCCTGTAACGTCCTTTCTATAACGGGCAATGAACGGTATTGTATTTCCATCATCAATTAAGTTAATTACTTTTTTTACTTGCCAATCGGCTAAATCTAATTCCTTTTCAAGTGTTTGAGCTATCATCAAATTACAGTCCTATTTCTAAATATAGTTCATTATTGACTTGCAAATAATTTAAAATTTATTATTCTAACAAAAAAGCCCCAAAATGACAATACTATTTATATTACTTAAAGGATAAATTTATAAATAATTAAAATAATAACGGTGAATTTAGTGTATTGGTTTATTGTACTTCTTGCATTTCTACTTGCAGGCATAAAAACTGAAAAGCCAAAAAAATATCAGAAGGTTTCGGTAATCATACCTGCATACAATGAAGAGGATACAGTTTCTAAAGTTGTTGAAGTGGTCAATAAAGTGTCGTTTGTAGATGAAATCATCGTCGTTAATGATGGATCAAGCGACAATACCGAAGCCGAAGCAACAAAAGCTGGTGCCATTGTAATTAATCACGAAACCAACAAGGGAAAAGGTGAAGCTTTAAACACTGGTTTTAAGGAAGCGGAATGTGATATCATAGCATTTATCGATGCTGACATTTACAACCTCACTTCCAAAAAGGTTGAAGCTATGATAAGGCCTATCCTTGAAGGCAAAGCTGAAATTACAAAAACTAAATTTGCCCGTGAAAGTGGACGCGTAACCGAACTTACCGCAAAACCTTTACTGAACTTTTTCTTCCCGGAAATTTCATTCGAACAGCCATTGAGCGGTCAGTTTGCGGCACGTAAGGAAGTACTGAAGAAAATTAATTTTGAAATGGACTACGGTGTCGATGTAGGTATCGTTATCGACGCTGACGTTTTGGGAATCTCTATAATGGAAGTGGACATCGGTGCGATTCAGCATGACATGTCCCCTCTTGCCGATTTAAACATAATGGCAAACGAAGTTGTAAGAACCATAATCAGCCGTGCCAACAAGTACGGCAGGGTTACAATGATTGACGATATCGGATACTATATCAGAATGGCTATCGTAGGATTGTCACTGGTGATTCTCGGACTGTTTATAATATTCTTTGTCAAATTTGTTCCGCTGGTTCTTGCCGTTATAATAAGCATCATCGGAATGATAATAGCTATCTACTACATCATCAGAGTCATTGTGAAATCCATTGTCATGTTTAGAAAGACACCGAAGGGAAGCCTAATAAGATCATTTATCAAAATCCACTTTCCAATGATTATATCCATTATCATATTGCTTTTGATGATTTCAACATTCATCGGTGCAGCCCATTTCGAAAATGGTGTGATTTCAGTTGAACCGAACTCAAGAAACCTGATTATCTATGCGGATGACTCCCCAAGGGAAAATTCAATTACCGCAAGAGGTCCGTTCACCATAGATACTGCAATCGAAAATGAATCAGACCAGATAAGGATGCCTGAAGACGCCATGATGACGCTGGGTATCAAGGTAAACGATACCATGGTAATTGATGGTAAAGCCTATACCATCAACAGCACACGTCCGGGCGACCAGGACATCATAAGATTACCGCTTGATGCTAAAAAAGAATTGAATGTGGAAACAGATGCCGTGATTCAAAACAGCCGTTTGAAAGAGGTATTTGAAGGCGTTGGAGTGCTCCACCATTATGAAAGCGGCAACATTACCGCAATAGAGAAATTCACAGTATCCTCAAGGGACAAGGAGGGATGCAACTTTGAAGTGTTTATCGACAATGAATCTGTCACCACCTCATTTGGAATATTCAGAGACGGCTCCACATATGACATTACAGTCAATGACGTGGTAGTAAAATCAGTTACATGCACAAACCATACATTCAGCGACAGCGAATTTACCTACAATGGCCATGAAATCAAAATTGTATTTGTAGACAGAAACAATACCTCAATAAAGCAATTTGTAAGATCCGAGCAAGGCAATTTCTTAAATTTATATATTGAAGAAGTTTAGAAGGTGAGTAAACACCCACCCTAGAAATCATTCAAACTAGACAAAATATGTCCGCATTAAAATTCCACTTCACAGGATTTTGTTTTTGAAAAACCCTCACCTTGAAAACTATAACCTATTTTTGCTTTCGAGTGAACAATTATCTCACCAGACTTACTTACTAAGTAAGGCCCAAATTGACCAATGGTACGAGATGACTAAAAAAATAAGGCCATCAAGGAGTACTGGAGCCATAACTTCCCTCCAATGGAGATTTAATTCGACGAATATTTCCATGTTTTCACATCTCCAACATTTATTAAATGAATTTTTATAGTTCAAATGAATATATGTTATTACTTATTTTATAAAAAGTATTACATTGAAGATATTTAAAAAAATTTAAATACTAAAAAAAACTACTAATATACATCGGCGAATATTAAAATGGATTTATATTTCCATTTAATAATATAGAAAGGATATACATTAAAATCCTTTCTTCATTATTAAAAAAAACTTATTTTAAAAAAAATAGTAAGAATCTAAGAAAATATCTTAGATTATTTTTTGTCATATGCTTTTACAGCTTCTTCAACATCATCATAAAGACCTAAAGCTGCCAAAGCTCCAACTTTTCCCTGTTCGCCTGTTACGGCAATCAAAGGAATACCCAATTCTTCTGCAACACTTTCAGCAGTTTCAACATCCATCATGCCTGATTTTGTAGCGATTGAATATTCCCTTAATTTTTCAGGAATATCAAGGCCTTCCAAAATGGCTATGGCTGTCTTATCAGATAAAGTGTCCCTTTTAAGAATTTCAATAACCCTATCAATCAATTCCTGCTTTTTGGATTCTTCAACTGCAAATGTCAATGCAATTGAAACGCAGTTTTGAGTCTTGTGAGGATTGTGCGGATATAGCTGAACAATAATGTGGTCAAGGTATTCAAAACCTTCACCTGCAAGTTCAACGCCCAAATTATGTGCCATGGTCCAGGTAGCGCCGGCATCCTTGGTGTCAGTGTCATCTACACCAATGACGACCTTTTCAAGTTTAGGTGTTACAACGGTTGCCTTACCGGCTTTTGAACCGCCTCCGACTTGAATAAGCTCAACATACTTAACGCCTTCACCCATTCCTCTGCACATTCCGGCACCGACACCCGCTCCGGCAAGACCTGCATGAGTTACCTTAACTTCATCGCCGTCGACGATGATTTCGTCAATCCCTGCAGCGTTGAAACTGGCCTTCAAGTCAAGGGGAGCGCTTCCGACATGACAGGAATAGACATGCTTGTTTCCATCACGGTAAGCTGAATCGATTAATTCTGAATTGTTTCTGTATTGGTTCAGCAACCAATGGGATCCTGAAATGCACGGATGGTATTCTACGATTTCAACCTTGTCACCATCCACCATGGTGAGAACCTTCTGGTATGGTGCAATCCACGGATCTTGAAATTTTTCTCTTAATTCGTCAGGTTTTAAGATTTCCATCTAATCACTAAATTTCTTTTAATCTGTCACACATTTTGATTGCTGCTTCAACTGCACTTTTTGCGTTTTTGACACGTCTGTGAGCATCCATTCTTGTCATTCCAGGACCGGTGATACCGAGTGCTACAGGAGTGTCGTATTCAAGTGCTAAATCAGCGATTTTACGGGAAGCGTGTTGTGCTACAATTTGGTCGTGGTCTGTTGCACCTTCAATTACGGCACCTAAGGTAATGATTGCATCATATTCGTCTTTCTGCAATAATTTCTTGATTACAAGAGGCATGTCAAATACGCCTGGTACAGCTACCACTTTAGTGATTTCGCATCCTCTGTTTTTAGCTTCAGCCTGAGCTAATTCCAACATCATTTGTGTAATATCATAATTAAATTCAGCAACCACTGCTGCTATTTCATATTTTGCCATTTTATCTACCTCTTTTTAGTTTATCCGAATATAATCAGTAAGAATCCTGCTACCCCACTTACTACCATAATGAATATGATAAAAAGTGCAGCCAATTGCATTCTACTCAATTTTTTGAAATTCATATTTTTTTACTCCATTATTTTTTTATAGATTATTTTTAACCGCTTCGGCAAGTTCCATTGTTGTAGCGGAACCTCCCAAATCACCGGTTAAAATATTAGCGTCATTCAGTACTTTTAAAATAGCCTCTTCAAACCTGTCTGAGGCTTCGCCTTCACCAATGTATTTAAGCATCATTACAGCAGACAGCATCATTGCTATAGGATTTGCGATGCCCTTTCCTGCAATGTCCGGTGCAGAACCGTGAACAGGTTCAAACAATGCTGCATCATGACCTATATTGGCAGATGGAATCAGTCCCAAACCGCCTACAAGACCGGCACCCTCATCTGAGAGGATGTCTCCGAAAAGGTTTGTTGTTACGATGACTTCAAAGTTTTGAGGCTGTGTAATAAGATACATCGCCGTTGCATCGACATAAAAGTCCTCGGTTGCAATGTCCGGATATCTTTTTGCAACTTCATAGAAAATGTCCTTAAACAAACCGTCACTTTTCTTCAATACATTAGCTTTATGAACTGCAGTAACTTTGGATTTGTTGTTTTCTACTGCATAATTAAATGCGTAATCGATTATGCGTTCTTCTGCTTTTCTTGTTATGATACGTCTTGCAACTGCGCCTTCATCTGTATATTCCTCTTCATCTGCAATATACATTCCTTCGGTATTTTCACGCACAATCATGAAATCGATATTGTCAAACAGCGCATTTGTATTTGGATAAGATTTAACAGGCCTTAGGTTTGCAAACATCTTCATTTCCTGACGTATCTTAACGATTACATCAGCTGCGGTTTCGCCTGCCGCACCAAAAAGGCATGCGTCACAGCTGCGAATGATTTCAAGGGTTTTTTGCGGAAGTGCAGTACCTGTCCTTTCAAGGCATTCGTCTCCGGCCTCGCCATAGACATAATCAAAATCAATGCCCAGGCTGTCAAGAACATGAATTGTAGCTTCCATAACTTCCTTTCCGATTCCGTCGCCCGGAACAATAGCTATCTGATATTTATCTTTTGTTTTTGAGGTACTCAATCAAACCACCCTGTTCTAGAATCTCCAACATGAATGGAGGCAATTTTTTAAATTCAATTGAATCTCCATTATTATTGGTTATAATTCCCTTTTCCATGTCAACTTCAATTTCTTCGCCGTCTTCAACAAGACCTGTAATTCCGGGAGCTTCAAGAAGGGGAACGCCTACATTGGTGGCATTCCTATAGAAAATTCTTGCAAAGGATTCCGCAATTACGGCAGCAACTCCAACGCCCTTAAGCGCTATTGGAGCATGTTCTCTAGAAGATCCGCATCCGAAATTTTTTCCGGCTACAATGAAATCTCCCTTTTTGCACTTTTTGTGAAAATCCGCATCCAGACCTTCCATGCAATGTTTGGACAGCCGTTCTTCATCAGTGTAAATCAAATATCTTCCCGGAACAATAATGTCCGTATCAATATCATTTCCAAATTTCCACGCAGTTCCTTTCACAATATCACTCCGGTGCCACTATTCTTCCTTCAATGGCTGAAGCCGCAGCTACGGCCGCTGAAGAGAGATAGACTTCACCATCCGGTGAGCCCTGTCTTCCTTTAAAGTTTCTGTTAGAAGTTGAAAGGCTTACTTCACCAGGCCCGATAATTCCTGTATGTCCTCCCAGACACGGACCACAGCAAGGAGCGGATACAAGCGCTCCTGCATCAACAAATATTCTGATTAGTCCTTCATCCAATGCCTTTGAATAAACCTCTTTTGAAGCTGGAATGACAAGCATTCTGGTATCCTTAGCTATCTTTTTGCCTTTCAATATCTTTGCGGCGTCTCTAAGGTCACTTAATCTTCCATTGGTACATGACCCGATGAACACCTGGTCAATCTGCTTGTCAACTTCACTGACCGGCTTTACGTTATCCACATGATGAGGACAGGCCACTTGTGGCTCCAAATCAGATACATCAATATCAATTATATTAAGAGATGGGGAATCCAAATCGGTTTTATAAACATTGTACGGTTTTGAAGAGCGGCTTTCAACATACTCGATTGTTTTCCTGTCAGGCTCCACCAATCCTGTTTTTCCACCCATTTCAATTGCCATGTTACATAAAACCATCCTATCTGACACGCTCATGTCTGAAACGGTTTTTCCGGCAAATTCGCAGGCCTTATATGTTGAACCGTCAGCGCCGATACTACCGATTATATGCAGGATAACATCCTTTGCATAAACATTTTCCTTCAGTTTTCCGGTTATTTCAAATCTGTTTGTTTCGGGTACCTTAAACCATAAATTACCCTCTGCAAATACCATTGCCATATCGGTTGAACCTATACCGGTGGCAAAAGCTCCTAAAGCTCCATGAGTACATGTATGTGAATCGGCACCTACAATAACTTCTCCGGGCACGACATGACCCAATTCCGGAAGTATCTGATGACAGACCCCTGCATTGACATCATAAAAATTTTCAATGCCCTGCTGCTTTACAAACCTTCTCATAATCAGATGGTTATTAGCGGAGTCTATAGAATCTGCAGGAACCTGATGGTCAAACGGAATGACAATTTTCGATGGATCCCAAACCTTTTCAGCACCAATCTTTTCAAATGATTCCACTGAAAGCGGTCCGGTCAAGTCGTGTGTCATTGCAACGTCAATGTTTGCAATAACTATGTCTCCGGCTTCAACTTCATCCTTTCCGGATGCCTTTGCTAATATTTTTTCAGACATGGTTGGCATAATTTTAAACCTCTTAATAATGATAATTATTTATATTTTATAAAATATATAAGTTCGTTTTATTTTTAAGTGAAAATTGATTTTTTAATGTTTATATATAATGTATAACAAAATATATGTCATGAGTAATTCAATTTTAAAAAGATTTAGGAAAAAAGAAGAGCCTGTAATTGAAGAAACCACAACAGTCATTGAAGATAGAGAATATTGGATTTCAATGATGCGAAAAATAACCTTACCGGTTTTAACCAACCTTGCAAAAGGTTCATTGAGAAAAAACATGCCTTATGAATCAACCAGTCTTGAAGGACAGAAGTTTTCATACCTTGAAGCGTTTGCACGTGTATTCAATGGAATATCATCCTGGCTGGAACTCGGACCTGACAGTTCAGAGGAAGGCATACTTCGTGAAAAATACATAAGATTAACGTTAAAGGCTATTTCAAATGCGGTCAATCCGAATCATAACGATTACATTTTTGTTGTGGAACCTAAACAGTCTCTGGTTGACGTTGCTCTTTTTGCTCAAGGATTACTCAGGGCCAAAAATGAAATCTGGCTCAATTTACAAATGGATGACCAGGCTCGAATCATCCGTGAACTTAAAAATACAAGGGTTATAGCACCCTATGAAAATCACTGGCTGTTATTTACATCCATGATTGAAGCTGCTCTTTTGGAATTCACAGGAGAATGTGACAAAGAGCGTTTAAGTTATGGAATCAGCAGATTCAGAGATGAATTTTATATTGGAGACGGAATCTACTCTGATGGAGAAGACTTTACAATGGGATACTTCAACAGTATCGTCATTCACCCTATGCTAAACGACATTTTAAAGGTCATGAGAAAATATGGAATTGCAGAAGGTGAATTCCTGGATGTGCAACTGATGAGATCATCAAGATTGGCTTCCGAACTTGAAAGGGTAATTTCACCGGAAGGTACATATCCTCTATTAGGAAGTTGCCTTTCATACCGTTGCGGCATTTTCCACCTGCTTTCACAGGCAGCGTTATTGAGAATATTGCCTAGAAACATAAATCCCGCTCAGGTAAGATGCGCATTGACAAAAATATTGAAAAAGCAGTTTGGAGACAATACCAACTTCAACAGTGCAGGATGGTTGATTGTCGGTTTGAACGGTTCACAAATAGATATTTCAGAAAGCGACATTAACACAGGAAGTCTGTACCTATGCTGTTCAGTATTTTTAGCTTTGGGACTTCAGGAAAGTGATCCTTTCTGGACTTCACCGTTTGCAGAGTGGAGCAGCCTTCAGGCATGGAACGGTAATCCAATCCAGAAAGACCAGTCAATTGACTTTTAGATATTTCCCAAGTGGATATATTCTATTCCTTTTTTTATTGCAATATTTCTCGCTTCAAAAAGAGTTGATTCATAAGTTGGAGAAATATCATTCATTTTATAATATGGAAACGCCCTTGTGAAATGAAGCGGAACTTCCGGACCCAATTCATCGACAACAAAGTCACATAACTGTTCTATTTCTTCGCTCGAATCATTGTGATTGTTGATAATCAGGTTTGTAATTTCAAGATGCTTTCCTTCAAGATAAATTCTTTTCAAATTATCCAGAACGATATCCAAATCAGCACCGCAGACCTTTTTATAAAATTCCTGAGACATTGACTTCAAGTCTATGTTGAATGCATCGACGAATGTTAGAACCTCTTCGATGGACTGCCTTGAAAAATAACCGTTGCTGACATAGATTACCTTCAGGCCCCTTTGGCGTGCAAGAAGGGAAGTTTTTTTGCTGAAAGGTAAGTGTATCGTAGGTTCATTATAGGTCCAAGCAATGGATTTGCAATTATACTTGACTGCATTTTCCACAATCGTTTCTGGAAGTATTTTAATGCCTCTTGAAAGTTTGTCATACTCATGAGATATCATATAGTTCTGGCAGTGCAAACATGTCATGTTACACCCAAAACCACCAATCGAGTATGTAAATGTGCCGGGCATGAAATGATGGAGAGGCTTTTTTTCAATCGGATCCGGACTCAATGATGAGACTATGCCATAGCTTTCATCATGCAATTCGCCATTGATGTTTTTGTGCTGTCTGCATACTCCAAAACTGCCGTCAGAAATCTTGCAGTAATTGGCGCATATCTCACATCTGACTTTCTGTGATTTGGAGCTTTTCTTGTAAAGATTGCTATTCACTAACATAATGCTCATAACCCCTGTTTTCAATTTCAATGACAATATCGTTTTGTAAGGTAAGTTCCACCTTATCCGAAGAGTTTACCTCACCAATTACTATATAATCCATATCCAATTTTTCCAAATCCTCTTTAGCGATTGTAAAAAGCAATTCAAAATCCTCACCCACGTGTAAAATCAAATCAAGATAGTCCAGATTCAGTTGTCTGGCCATCCGCTTAAATTCATCTGAAATATTAAGCATTTCCTCATAAATCATAAAACCGAAGCCATCTTTTTTGATTTCATATAGTTCGCTTGCAAGACCGTCGGTAATGTCAGTTGCTGATGTGGCATTGGCCTCTTTTATCATGATTCCCTCTTTAAGTCTTGCTATTGGCTTTAAAGACTTTTTGGAATAGATATTGTCCTGGGTCTTTAAGTTGAATCCCAAAGCGGCATGACCTATATCTCCTGTAATGACAACCAAATCGCCGATAGAATAGCTATTTTTAAGCAACGGTTTGTCGCACAATCCCAGTGCGGTTCCGGAAATTATGATTTCGGATGCCTCATTTGTATCGCCTCCAATCAGCGGAATGGAATAGAAACTGCATGCGCCAAGCACACCATCTATTATTTGCTTAAAATCATCGATTGGCAAATCCTTCGGTATTGCAATCGACAGTAAAAATCCCAGCGGACTGGCTCCCATTGCCGCAAGGTCACTGACATTGACGGTTACGGATTTGAACCCCATTTCAAAATATGACATGTTTTCGGGAAAATGCCTTGACTGAATCAGCATGTCGCAGGTTGAAATCAAATTGGTGCCATCCAACTTGGAAATAGCCGTATCATCTGCAACGATATCGTTTGAAGCTGAAATGATGTATCTGACTAGCTCCTTTTCACCGACATCCGATACTTTTAAATTCATGAGTTATAGTATCTATCTTAAAATAAATATAGTTTAAGAAATTTGAAAAAAAAGGTAAAAAAAGGTTTCAGAAACTATAAATTATCTGAAACTCTGTCTTTAATGATTTCGTATAAACGTGTATCGATTCCTAACGGGTCGGTCAGGACGATTTCGCCATCAAAGTGAACTTCCTCTTCATCGTGGTCATGATGGTGGTGATGATGATGTCCGTGATCGTGGTCATGGTCGTGGTCATGTCCATGGTCATGATGGTGGTGGTGATGACCGGAAACGGATTCTTCATCAAAATCGCTTTCAATTCCTAAAAGTTGTGGAATGTCCCTTTTTGTGTGAAGCCCGTGAGCTACAAATACAGGAACAACGACAATTTTGTCCAAATCGTTTTCTTCAGATAATTTTTTGATTGTTTCAGGAATACCCGGTTTTCTGATTTCCATAAATCCGTATTCTACAGGAATTTCAGGAAATTCTTCTTCATACATTTCTTTATAAGCTTTAATTACTTCTTCACCATCGTCCAGTCTTGAACCGTGGCTTAAAAGTAAGATTCCAGTTTTTTCAGTCATGATTTATCATCCTTTAATGATTAATAATTAAGTTGTAAGTTAAATTCATTTAAGTTATCTTGAAAAAAAAATTTTTCAAAAAAAATATGAAAAATTATAATTTTTCATCTACCATTTTAGCTAAAATATCTATCAGAATGTCATCGGCCTTGATAGGCTGCGGATATAATATTTCACCGTCAAACTCGACAGGAGTCAGGTCGTGTGAGTGATCATGGTCGTGGCCATGGTCATGTGAATGTTCATGTTCATGAGCTTCCAGAAATCCAAGGATGTGCGGAATGTCATGAGTTGTATGCATTCCAGGTGCAATGAATACCGGAACGACAACCAATCTTTCCAAATCGTTTTCATCCACAAGTTTATTGATGGATTCTGGAATGCTAGGACCACATAATTCCATAAACCCGAAACTTGACGGTAAATCACAGGTTTTCTCAAATTTATTATATAACTCTGTGGCAAATTCCTTATTGTAATTTAGCCTTGAGCCGTGAGTGACAAGCAGGATTCCGGTTTTTGCATCCTCATCCAATTTGGATTCGGATAAAGCCTCCCCGATTCTTTTATCTATGATATCCAAAAGTTCATCACGAGGTCCAATTGATTCCAACAGTTCGATTTCACCGTCAAAATCCACATCATCGGCTATTGACAGGTAATGTTCCGGCGGATAATTTCCATCAGGACATCTTGGATCTTCTTCCAAAGGCTCCAAACCAAGCAATTGCGGTATATCAATGTTTGTGTGAATCCCCGGAGCCAAAAATACAGGAAGTGCAATGATTCTATCCAAATCATCAACTTCATCTTTAAGTATTTCAACTGCACCGGCTATGGTAGGCTCTGAAACCTTCATGTAACCAATTTCGGTAGCCAAACCTGTTGCCTTGATGAATTTTTCTTTGATTTGTGTGAATACTTCTTCAGCATAAGGTAGAGTACTTCCGTGACTAACTAAAATAACGGCAGTATTATTTGATAACTTTGAATTTGTATCCATAGGAGATTACTCCGTCTTTTCCATCCTCTCTAATTCTTCTGAATACCATTTCTACATCATCACCAATTTCAATGTCATCAACATCACAGTCAACAAGCTGGGATGTTAATTTTGCACCTTCTTCGAGTTCGATAACAGCAACAGCATATGGTGCTGATTTCTTGAAATCGTCAGGAGCTGATCTGATTATTGAAAATGTGTGAATTTTACCTTTTCCACTGAATTGGAATGGTTCAAGATTACCTTTTCTTCTGCAGTTAGGACAAACTACACGGGATGGGAAGAATAACTCTCCACAGGTAGTACATTTAGAACCAATAAGATTGTATCTCTGTTGTATATGACGCCATGTTCTAACAGTATCTGACATGTAAATCCTCCATATATTTTCAATATGTATAATATCTAAATGATAATATAAATAAGTATTTTTTTTATTACTAATTTTAAGAATTTTCAAGATTTTTAATACATATTTGTGTAAAATCATAAAGTCGCACTTCGACAATAAATTTATCATTTTTCACCATATTTTTAATAATGAAAATCGATTCAAATGGAAATCTAATACTTGGAACAACAGTTATTCTGATAACAACATTGCTGCTGATGGCTATTTTTGTATTTACGGCAATAAATTATATTGAAAATGAAAATATAGACTCCAGCGAAAACGATAATTTCAAATATGTTATTGATGACTACACAAGAAACCTGGAGGTTCTGGGCCGCTCGTCAATCAATGATGCGACCGAGTGGGTCTACCATACATACAAGCTGTCAGACAGCAGAGGCGAAATCAAAAAGAATCTGGAAAAAAAGTTGGATAAGGAAAACGAAAAATTTGAAGAGAAATATGACATGAAGATATCTTCTGAGGTATTGTCAGTTGAAAACACCGACAGTCCATGGAAAATATTGTTCAAAGTAAAGCTAAACATTGAAAAGAACAACAACAGGTACTCCAAAATCGTTGAAAAGAACGCATCAATTGAAGGGCTCAAGGACCCCCTGCCCGTTGCCAAACTGTCGGTAGCATCGGGAATATATAAGCAGGGAGACAAGCTCAACTACAAAAACGCCCTTACAAGATATCTGAAACTGAGAAACCTCGAATCACCGTTTTCATATGCCTTTGCAACAACACCTCAATTCATAAAGAAATGTCCATACGACCCTTATATCCATCACGGAGATCCCGGCGTCCTTAAGGACTGTCTGAAAAATGGCTATTTTCATGAAAGTGCAGACGGAAGCTGTTATCTCTGCAGGCTTGAGGGAAAGGCAGTTTGTCCGCATTACGGAATGGAAGTGTTTATCCAAACGCATACCCCACTTACGAACGGGTCGGTGTCATGTTCGGACCATGTGGTATTTCATGACCATTACAACGGTGAAAAACTCAATAAATATGATTTTGACAGCCTGATTCTCGACAGTTCCCACAGAAAAAAATACGGACTTGGAGGTGAAGATGATGGACAGTAGGGGAAACATTTCAATTGAAATAGGGCTTGTGCTTATTGTGATTTTGATAATTGCAGGTGCTGTGCTGAACTTCTCAGACATCATGACCCAAAAGGCAATTACGGCATCCGAAAGCGAAAACACTGAAGTGCTAATCACAGAAGCCATAGACAACCTTATAAACAATCCGGGAGTGCCTGACAACTGGCAGAAAAATAAAAAGGGAATGCCGGGACTGGCAATCATTAATGAAGGTGGTGAAACCATTCCAAACAGCGTTTCATACTTTAAGTTCCTGGCGCTTTCCAAAAACTACAAAAAGCTTGTCGATGAAAAAATGTTCGATTCCAAAATAAAAACATCAATGGAACTGATTCCTCGGGAGAGTAGTATTTCAAGTGTAAAAATAGGAAACGATAAGGAAAATTGTGAGGTATTCAGTGTAAACAGACTTGTAAAATGTGATTTTTACAACAAATATGTAATAAAAACCTTCCAAAATGCAGGCAAATGCAATCACAAACACAAACAGGATACACACAGCTGCAACTATTTTAAAGTCTTTCCCGGCAATCTGCGTGCTTCGGATTACTATTTGCTTATTGACAAGCAGGAAAAAAACGATGTAAAATATGTAATCGACACTACCCGGGTCGTTAAGGCAAGACCTTGGCAAAGCCCAAGTTCGGATAGGATATATCTAAACACCGAAATCAGCTTCTATGATGATACGAGTGCAGTAGTTTTCATCCATTTCGACAAGCCCCATGCAAAGGCATTGCTGGTTTGTGTTCCAAAAACATTTGACAAATCAAAGCTCAGCTATGATTATTTTAGGGTGAATGACTGCAATCTGATATTGAAGGCATGGTATTAGATTAAGGCGCCTAAAACAAGCAATGAAATTGATATTAATATCAAACTTGAAATTGAATCTGTAATGCTTGTGGAAATCGGTATTACAATATTGTCCGGGTCCAAATTATGGTTATATGAAATTGTTGATACGTAATAGACCAGAAATACCATTACGGTAACCAGAATCAGACCTGATATTGTACTTATAAGGGAGATGTTTAAAAATCCGACGCCTGCTGTCTTAAGTATTACAGATGATGTTTCTGCTAAAATTCCAATCATCGGGAAAACTACAATCGCAATGACAAAACAGATTACAAAATTATCAATGGCATATAAGTTAGGCCTGTTGAGCGGTTCAATCAAACCGGAGTGTAGACCTGAAGACAGTCTTGCACCTAAAATACTTATTAAACTGCCGCTTTCTCCTGAAAATAGAGGAAGCAATGTTAAAAGACTCGGATTGGTAAGCAATGTTTCAACCGAACTGTTTAGGATAGCTCCTGCGGAACCTCCCAAAAAGGAACATAAAAGCAAAACAGGAATGGATTGCTTTATGATTGTTTTTGTCTCATATGACAGTCTGTAACAGTAAATGAAACTGATTACAACTGCTATTACAATTGCGGCCAAAACTATATCCTTCACTATGAAATCAAAGTTTATAAAATTAAGTATGAATATTGATACGATGATTGCCGGCAGGGTAAACAAATCGCCGAATGCAGCAATAATCGGGCTTGTGATGTTGTCCGGGTCCCATCCATGCTCAAAACTTTTAAATGAGACAAGCATTGTTATCGGAAGCATAATCAAGTTTGAAATGATTCCGGCAATAACACAAATCAGTATGAAATCTATCAGTGACATTGAAGGCTGATGCAAAAGCATACATAAAACCTTCGCTACGATAGCCAAGAATATGGATAAAACAAGTGTTAAAACAAATGAAGAGAATATGTTATAATTCAATTCGTCTGAAAACTCAAATTCGGGAGATATTATACCGATGTGCAGATTGGTTGAAAGTCTTGAAGCGAATGAACCGAAAATGTTTCCTCTCATTCCGATAGCTCCAGGGATAATTACCAAAAGACCCGGAAATGTTTCAAGGAAAAAGGTCATTCTGCCTAAAATTATACCGGCGAACAAATCTCCGACAGCGCAGATTAAAAGAGCAATCAATCCTTCTTTTATGACGCTGCTGTTATATAGATAAAACTCGGATAGTGAACTGCGAATCCTCTTCTGCAGGCTTAACTCCTTCACAAATATCACTACCCATAATCATTTTTATCACTCAGTCATCTTCATCTTCTAATTCATCTGGAATGTCTTCCAGAGAACAGGTTGCTGCTGCAAGCTTTTCAAGCAAATCAGCACCAGCTTCTGTACCTTTTAAAATTAATGTATCATTCGGTAAAATGGTTGTATTTTTATCCGGACCGTAAATCCAGGAAGTTCCTCTTCTGATTGCAATTACCCTCATACCTGTACGGTTAACCAACAATAGCTCTCCTAAACTGTTATTGGCCAAATCTGATTTTTCATCTACAACAACTCTTACAATGCTTTTATCAGATTCTTCCATTACCATCTTGAATACAGGATGTGGTTTAAAACCGGTAATTACCAAATCGGCTAAATCTTTTGCTGCATTTGCAATACTTTCTGCAGCTTCTGCAATTTCAAGCAATGCTGTCAATTTTTCAGCATCTTCATATGATCGTGCTGCAACCAGCGATTCCTTTTTGATTTCATAATTCATTGCATTGACTTCATTTTCCAATGTAAGAACCTCTTCGGCTGCCGCCTTACTGTTAAATAAGATAGCGGAATAAGCCAAATCAACCATCAGTTCCGACATGTTTTTCATTTCAATTAATAAATTTTTGATTGACAATTAAATTCACCTAAAGATCATTTGGATTATTTTTCAATAAACAAGCTCTTCTAAGCTTCAATAAAGTTTTTTTCTTTGTTTTTAAATCTTCAACATCTTCTAAAATATTTTCCAAAGGTTCTCTTAAACATTCGACACTTTCCTTTTCGTGTAACCACATACACTCCTTACAGTTCCAAACGTTTTTACCTTTAATCCAATTCCCGCCGGTTGAAGAGTCACCGCATGGATAAAACGGACAATAGCAGAAATCACAGTATTGACCTTCATAGTGACACGGATAAAAATCACATTCACGGTTAGGACCGTGTACTACTTCACCGTTCAGGAATTTCTCATAATGATTCTGTGATAAAGGATGGATTTTAGACCTTATTACATATCCTCTTGGAGTTACAAGCTTTCCGTCTTGAACGTAAGTCAGGTCATTTCCGACGATTAATGTACAGGACATGTTGACAATGTCTTCTGTTAAATCCTTAACTTTAACGATTGTCTCTTTTGCAGGCTCATATGTACTGTCAACAATACCTATCAATGCATCTTCACCTTTAATGTCAGTGACGCATTGCTTAAACCTTCTGAAAGGCTCTTTTCTGGTTTTGCTTATTGGATTATAGATAGCCACAATCAAATTGGCTTCAAGAGCATATTTCAGTTTCTTTTCTATTTCTGACAGTGGTGTCAATATATTGCTCAGGCTGATGGCTGCAAAATCGTTTAAAGGAGCTCCAAGTTTACATGAAGCATAATTCAATGCTGAAACTCCAGGATAGACCTTGACTTCCACATCTTCATATTTGCTTAAAATCTGATAAAGCACGTTTGCCATTCCGAATACTCCAGGGTCTCCGGAACTTATCAGTGAAACAGTCTTTCCCTCAAGGCTTTTTTCGATAGCAAATTCAGCTCTTGCTATTTCATCGCCCATACCCTTTTTAACAATTTCCTTATCGGCCACCAAATCTTCTATCTGATTAATATACTTCTTGTATCCGATAATAACATCTGATTCTTCAATAGCTTTTACAGCTCCCAAAGTCATGTTTTCTCTATTCTGGCCAATTCCTATTACATTAATCATATTATCATCCTAATATAGTTTTAAAACCGAGTTTATAGTTATGGAGTCCTTGTCGACCATAATTCCACCGCTCTTGTACGAAGCGACACCATTAGCTATAATCTTGTATGACGGATCCTGACTAATGACTATCTGACCTGAAGTTGAATTCGGTGACGCATAACCCAAAGCGGTAATTGTTACGTTGAATTTCTCATTGTCAGTGTCTTCATAGGTGGTTACGTTAATGGATTCATAATTAACACCATCAACCTTCGACAGCTCCTCCATTTTCAGAGCTACGTCCTTTTTATTAGAAATAGTAATAGGAGTTGGATCTTTAATCAAAACATTATTTACAGTTTCGGGACTGAAAAAGCTTGTTATTTTTGAAATCTGCATATCTATTAATCCCTGAATATTAGGTGCTTCAGCTGTTACAATAGTATATGAACCGAAAAGACCCAATTCAAAAAATACAATAAATAATACAACAATTAAAATTATTCTAACTATCCTATTTGCCATTTTATCACAATCATTACACTTGTTATTCAATAACAATTTACTATATTATTTTAAAATCTATTTTTAATATATAATAAATATAACTATAAATCAATATTACAGGGTCAAATTCAAAATTTAAAATCAAATTCTCAAAGTTTATTAACATAGAAAATTAAAATTTAAATTAATATGTCAACTAATAAAATTCTATTAAAATTTGCAAAAAAAGGAATAAACCTATCACCTGAAGCATATGATAAAGTTATCAATGCAGAAAATCCTCTAGATTTTGCATCTTCATTGATAGTTAAGTTAAAGGGTGATAAATTTTCATCAAAGGATTTGGTTTCAGTCAGTGGCCAAACCGTTGATGAAATTACAGGTAATGTAGTCAAAACAGAAACAACAACACAGAAAACAATTACTGAAGTTAAAAGTGAAAAAAAAGCAGAGCCTGAAGCTGAAAAACCAAAAATAAATGAAGAAAAAATAGAGCCTAAAGTTGAAAAAACACCACAACCAAAAACAGAAAAACCAATTTCAATTGACAATTTGAAAAAGGACTCCGACAAGCCTGAAAAACACATCAATCAGGAAATTGTTGAAGCATCAGAAACCGTCAAGGATGAAAAGATTCAGTTCAAACGTAATTTGCAGAAAACAAACGTTGAATATGACTTTAAAATCATTCAGGATACAAGTAAAAAATCATATACAAGCGGTGAGCTTGAAAACCTGATTACATATTTCAAAAGCAGATATGAAAAACTGGCGAATATCCTTTCAAAAAGGCCTGAACTTAGAAACTATACAAAAATTGCAGATATCGATGATTCCCAGGACAGCTTAAGCCTGATTTTGATGGTTCGTGAAATCAGGACAAGTAAAAACGGCCATAAAATTGTGGAATTTGAAGATGATACCGGAACAATTTCAGTATTGTTCTCTCAAAACAATGAAGATCTCTTTGCAGAAGCCGAAAAGTTAGTAAAAGACGAAGTAATCGGTGTTATTGCAAACAAAAGTGATGACAGACACTTTGCTTTCGGCCAGCAAATAATCAATCCAGGTGTCTTAAGGGTTCCGGAAAAGGAAATGGACTTTGGAATAGTATTCTTGTCTGATGTTCACATAGGAAGCCTGACATTCCTTGAGGATGCATTTTCAAGATTTATCGATTGGATCAACTGTGAATACGGTGATGAAAACCAAAGAAGGGTTGCCGAAGACGTCAAATATCTCATTATCGGTGGAGATATTGTAGACGGAATTGGTGTATATCCGAACCAGGAAAAGGAACTGGCCATCAAGGACATTACCCAACAGTACAATGAGGCCGCAAGATTTTTAGGAAACATCAGAAGCGACATCAAAATCATTATCGCTCCCGGAAACCACGATGCATCCAGAGTAGCGGAACCTCAGCCTGCAGTTCCTGAGGAATACGCAAAGGCATTATACGAACTGGACAACGTTGAATTCATTTCAAATCCGGGTGTGGTTTCCCTTGACGGCATTAACGTGCTGATATACCACGGCCGTAGTTTCGACGATCTGGTAATGGCTGTCAAACAGTTCACACACGAGAGAAATGATTTGCTGATGGAAGAACTGCTTAAAAAAAGGCACTTGGCACCTATTTATGGTGAAAGAACACCACTGGCTTCTGAGCTTGAAGATTATCTTGTCATTGACGAAGTGCCCGACATATTCCATACCGGACACGTTCACATTAACACCTACAGAAGATTCAATGGAATTCATTTAATCAATTCAGGTACTTTCCAGACTCAGACAGAGTTCCAAAAAATCTATAACATTGAACCTACACCTGCAGAAGTTCCTGTAATTCATAAAGGAAAATATAAACACTTTAAATTCTTATAGAGGTATCTTATGAAAAAAAACATCCATGAAATAATCAATGTCGCAAACAACATTTACGATAAAGGACTGGTTTCAGGAAAGGCCGGAAATATCAGTGCAAGATTCAAGGGGGAAAACGGAGATATAATTGGAATAACCCCAACGTTAAAGTCATTGGCAAATCTTGATGAAGAACACATTGTTTTGGTTGATATTGATGGAAATGTGCTTACAAAAGGAAAACCATCCTCAGAAGTGAACATGCACCTTGAAATCTATAAAAAAAGACCTGACGTTAACGGAATAGTTCATACACATTCTCCATATGCTACAGGATTTGCATTTTCAAACAAAAGAATCAGAAGGCTTGAAGGTTTTGGAGAAATCAAAAATCCATATCTTCCGGATATAGAATATGAAAAGCCCGGAACTGATGAACTTGCAGTTAAGGCCAGTGAAGGTTTGAAATCCGGTGATGTGCTGGTTTTAAAAAATCATGGTGTGATTTGTATTAGTGAAAACTTAAAAGAAGCTGAATCTCTGGCAGTATTCGTTGAAGAATCTGCTAAAACACAGTTTATAACTTATATGTTAAATTCAGTTGAAGATAGTATCTAATCTTCATCTGAAATAACATTACTTTTATTTCTGCTAGCCATACCTTCTTCAATCATTTTTATGATTAATCCTGATAAAGAAGTATCCTCATCGATAGCCATTTTTTTTAATTCTTTTTTCAAGTCCACTGGTAAATTTATAGTTGTTTTGCTTATATCTGACATGGTTAATAATTCTATTATAAACTTAATATAAATTTTTCTACTGATTTTTTCTGTTTTTACCAAAAAATACCACAAAATATTTAAAGACATTACGAACAAATATATTCTATAATACTAATTTGACTTATTTTTAATAATTTTTTGGAGGGAGTATTATGAGCAATCAAACAATAGATGAAGTTTGTGAAATACTTGAATATATTAAAGAAAACAATACTGTACCTCGTAACATTCGAGAAGCAGCAAGTGAGTCCAGTGACTTATTAAAAGATGAAGAACAAGATCAGTCTGTTAGAATAAGTACTGTATTAGGAAAATTAGACGAAATCAGTAACGATCCAAATATTCCAGTTCACGCAAGAACTTTAATTTGGGAAGTTTTATCAAAATTAGAATCCATCTAATTTTACTTTTTTAATTTTTTGAAATAGCCATCGATATTGTAACGCCATCATAAGAAGTCTTTTTATAAATCAGTTTAGAATCAAAGCCTGCCATAATCAAAGCTGAAGGCTCGCAGACACCATAAATTCCAAACTTTGATTTTACAAATTCAGATTTTTGAACATCTTTTGATTCAAACAGCTTTAGCTTATCTATGCTGACAAATTCAACGGGAATATCCAATTTTTCTGACAGTTCAAGAATTCCCTTTTCATCCTTTTTTATTTCAGCAGAAGATAAAAGATTGATTCTTGATTTGTGAATGTTTAAATCTTTAATTGATTTTTCAAGACCGTACAATATCTTTTCACATTCCTTTCCACGTCTGCATCCTATTCCCACAACCAGTTTTTTTTCCTTTAGAACAATTTTATGGTCATCAAGACTGACATGTATTTCATCTGCACTGACTTTTACAGATTTCTGAATTGAAACATCCATTTCAAGTGTATTTCTGTTTAGATATTCAAACAGATAATCGTAATTTTTATCGGGATTTAAAGTCAATGTGATTTTTCTTTCATCCAAAATTGCCTTGTTGAAAAACAGTATCTCCTTGGTATTGTCGATAGTCAAATACAAATCCCCTGCAAGGACATCTATTCCCAATTTGGAGTTTACATCACTGGATGTTGTTATTACCGGTTGCGCACCGATTAAATCGGCAATCTTGTTGGTCAGTTTATTGGCACCGCCCAAATGGCCTGACAGTGTTGATATTACAAAATTGCCCCTATCATCAATGTTTATAACAGCAGGATCTGTAATCTTTGAGCGGATTATTGGTGCAATAGTTCTGATTAGAATTCCTGAAGCCATAATGGCAACTACTGCATCATATTCATAAAATGCTATTTTAAGATTCCTTTTAACATCCTTATGATACAAATCAGTTTTGATTATTGTTGAATCTTCATCCAACTTTTCCTTTAGGCAATTTGCCAATTCGAATCCTTTATCTGAAACTGAAACGATTGCAATCTTCATAATATCACATATATTAATAATGTCAATAATAATAGAACAGTCAATGTAAATAATATAATAGTTAATCTGGACAGACTGACGGCATTTGTAATGTCATCCTTATTTATAGTTTTATTTGCATCACCCAAAATATAAGTATCCTTTTTTATCAGCTGAATGTTGAGCGCACCGGCTGTTGTCGCCATTGTATATCCTGAGTTTGGAGAAGGGCAGTTTCTTGCATCACGCCTCATTATGTGATAGCTGTTTTTACTATCCAATTTAAGAAGATATGCTGCAACAACAACATAAATGCCGGCAATCCTTGAAGGAACATAATTTAAAACATCATCAAGTTTTGCCGGAACATAACCAATGTCTTTAAGTTCATCTGTTTTATAGCCAACCATTGCATCAAGTGTATTGAACATCCTGTAAATCATTGGTATCAAAAGCAGAAAATAAAGCTGATTATCAATTGGATGAATCATAATAACACAGGCAAATATGGCAAAATAAAATATCGGAGCAACGTATGAATCTGTTATGTTTTCAGTCATGCTTTCAATTACAGCAGAAACAATAAAGCTTTCCGTCAGCTCATCAGTGCTTCTGCTGACAAGATATGATACTGATTTTCTTGCCTTTTCAAGACTCACATCAAGATCATCCTTAACGTCCATGGCTGTTTTAAGTAGCATGTTTACCGAAAATGTCGATGACAATAGTACTGTGAATATAACAAACAGAACAACAACATTTAGAGAAGAAATGAAATATAAAACATACATTATAATACTTATTACACACATTGTGCATACAACAAGCAGCAGCCCTGACAATCTGTTTTTAATGCCGATGAAAATGCCTTTAAAAAAATTTATAATCGAACCGATAATCACCACAGGATGAATCCTGGTTGGAAGTTCACCGTATATGACATCGATTGCAAGTGAAAACAACAGAGTGAATATAATAAATAAATACAATTTAAAATAAATAATGTCTTCTAATTTAAATAAAATTATATTATATTCAATCATAATTTATATTATATATAATAAAAAAATAAATAATTTATTATTAATAATTTTTTAGATGATGATATTATGAATATCGAAGAAAACGTAGAAAAATGGTTACTTGACGAAGATTTGTTGTTAGAGATGAAATATGATGAAAATGCTGATTTTCACTATATTGTCGAGTTTCCAAAGGATAATATAATGGATGTTGTAAAACCAAAAGAAAAAGACTGTATTGTAATTGCATGTGCAACACAGGTAGCTCCGCAACATCTTGATTTGATGAAAAGAGCTGATAAAAAAACCAATAAGGATTTTTTAATGGAATTGAATTTTGGATTGAATAATTTCCTTGTTGATTTTGAACTTCAGATTAACCAGGACATATTACAGCAGTTTATAATTACCGAACAGATATTTGAAGATGGCCTAACCAAGGACATGTTAATAAGAACCCTGAAAAGAGTTTTCAAATCAAAATTACACTGCATTTGGCTTATTGATCAGAAATTCGTAAATGTCAATTTATCCCAAAATGAAAATGACATGTTCGTATAGAGGGAGAGGTGCATTTCAAGTATAACGCCTGCGAAGGTATATTAAGACTGAAGGGGTATATTTCAACTGTAAACACTTGAAATTTATCTCTCTGTTTTTTCTCTATTTTTTGATTTCACCACCTTATTTTCGGTTTTCATATTTTTTACATTTGCATGTCAAATTCACGCCAATGTTACACTTGAAATTCATGTCTTGATTTTTGGCTTTTGGAAGAAATTGTTTACACTTGAAACTGACCTCTCTGTCTCAATTACAAATCATGATAATTTTTTTTTAAAAATGTCTGATAGAGCCATCTGAGGCCTTATTTTCATTGTCTATATCAGATATTTACACTTGAAATTGTTATCTTATATTTGAAATAGTAATATTTCATGTTTTAAATTTAAATCGATATTTTGATTTTATTTCAAAATTTAAAGATTTATATTAATATTAATTTAAAATATATTAATTTTATAGATTTATATTTGTTTTAAATGATTTTAATCAATTTAATTTTTTCATTTTCCCACAATTTTATTAACTTTAATCAATATTGTAATACAAACCTTTATTTATCAGGTCAATAATATTATTAACACTGGAAATTATACCTAATTATTTTTATTAATATTATTGTGTGGTGTATTTATGTCAAATGTTTTTGAAGATTTAGAAAATGACTGGGGCGACTTGGTTTCAAAGAGTATATTTAAGGATAAGCGCCCATTGGATCACAGGTTCCTTCCCGACAAGCTGGTTCACAGGGAAGATCAAATCAGACAGATTGCAAAGTATTGGGTTGATGTATTAAACAATGTAACTCCTTCCAACGTTACCCTTTATGGTAAGACAGGAACAGGAAAGACTGCAGCATCAAAGTTCGCACGTGAACAGCTCATTGAGATTTCTCAAAAGAAAAATGTTTTCGTTAAAGTTGAATATATCAGATGCACTGACTATACTACAGAGTACCAGGTTCTTGCCCAGCTGTGTAATAAACTGGGACGTGACGTTCCAAACCGTGGATGGACCAAAGGGGAAGTTGTTAATACATTCAGGGACATCTTCAGAACCAATGCATTTGGACGCAGACTGCATTTGATAGTTATTCTGGATGAAATTGACATATTGCTTGACAAGGATGGAGATGGAATCCTATACACCCTGACCAGAACAGACAACGTTTCAGTATTGTCAATCAGTAACTATCTTGACTTTAAAAATCTAATCAAGTCAAGGGTAACCAGCAGCCTAAACGATAAGGAAATTGTATTTCCTCCTTATGGTGCAGATCAGCTCTCAGATATCCTCGCTGAAAGGGCAGAATTGTCATTCAATGAAGGGGTTTTGGATGATGATGTGATTCCTCTATGTTCTGCAATGGCAGCCAAGGAAGAGGGTGATGCAAGATACGCACTTGATTTGTTGAAAAATGCAGGTGAATTGGCTTTTGATGAGGATTCAGAAAAGGTTACAAGCGATCATGTTAGAAAGGCAAAAGATAAAATAGAGCACAATAAGGTTATAGAAATAATTTCCACACTGCCTCTCCAACAGCAAAGGGTTTTAGAGGCTATTTTAAACTTAACAAAAGAAGGTGAAGAAATATCTTCAGGTAAATTATATGATGAATATAAGGAAATATCCAAAAAGGATTCAGTTACCTACAGAAGAATATTTGACTTTATCAATGAACTGGAACTGTTAGGTATTATTTCTACAAACACCGTTTCAAGAGGTCGTGGAAAGGGAAGAACAAATATAATTAAACTTCAATGTGATGAAACATTACTTGAAACAACCCTTTTCTCTATTTAGGGTTGTTTTTTATCAATGTTTTAAGTATTGCCATTCTGACGGGAACGGCATTCGCTGCCTGTGTGAAATACTTGTTGTATTTTGTGTTGTCAACGTCTGTGGCAATTTCATCTATTCTAGGCAATGGATGCATTACAATCAAGTCCTTGCCTTCAAGCATCTTTTTATTGACTATATATGCACCTTTTATTTTTAGATAATCGTCAATATCTCCAAAGCGCTCTTTTTGAATTCTTGTTACATACAGGACATTAACATCGTCGATTATCTTTTCGATTGAATCAGACTCTTCCCATGTAACTTTTGTTTTGTTGATGTCGTGAAGGACTTCCTGAGGCATTTTAAGCTCAGGAGGTGAAACCAGATATATCTTGACATTTTTAAACATTCCCAATGCGTTTGAAAGGGAGTGTACTGTACGTCCAAATTTCAAATCACCAATCAGAGCTATTTTCAGATTGTCAATTTCACCGATTTCCTTTTTGATTGTGTACAAATCAAGCAGTGTCTGTGTAGGGTGCTGGCCGGCACCGTCACCTGCATTTATTACAGGAACGTCAACAATGTCTGAAATGAATTTTGAAACCCCTTCCAGTTCATGCCTTATTACAAGAGCGTCACTGTAGCCTTCAAACATTTTAGCGGTATCTGCAATACTTTCACCTTTGGAAACGGAACTGGATCCGCTGCTTTCAAATCCTATACATTCTCCTCCCAAACGTTTCATTGCTGTTTCAAATGACATTCTTGTTCTTGTGGAAGGTTCAAAAAACATTAAACCAAGAAGTTTTCCCTTAAGTTCTTCTGAAACCTCTTTTGATTTGGCAATGTCTTCGAGCTTTGATGCTTCATCGAGAATATATTCGATGTCTTCTCTTTCAAAATCTTTTATGGATATTATATTTTTCAGTTTAAAAATTCTAATCAACCCTTAAATTTTAAATTATTCTTTCAATAGGAATTACAAGAATATCCTTTGCTCCTGCATTTCTTAAATCGTTAACCAGTTCAAATACCTGTTTTTCATCAATCACTGCCTGAACGGCAACGGTCTTTTCTTCGGACAGTACTTCTGAAACTGTCAGACCGCCCATTGAAGGCAGGACTTCTTTAACTTTATCCAGATTTTCCTTTTTGACGTTCATTGTTACAAGCTTTTTCCTTTCGGCGTCAAGCACACCCTTTATACTTGTACTTACCGCTTCAATCAATTCATTTTTTGTCTTTAAGCTGTCTTTGTTGGCAATGAGTTTTATTGTACTTTCCAGAATCACGTCAATTATTTCAAGATGATTCATTTTCAGTGTGGTTCCGGTACTTGTCAAATCTGTTATCAAATCGGCTATTCCGATAAATGGGGCTGCTTCTGTAGACCCGCTCAGTTTGACAATCTTTAAATCAAGACCCTTTTCATCCAGGTATTTTTTTGTAAGTGCGGGAAATTCGGTGGCCACTTTCATATCTTCTGTAATGTCTTCAACGCAATTGATGTTTGATTCTTCCGGAGCGGCAAGGACAAGCTTTGTCTGTCCGAACCTTAAGTCCAGCATTTCCGCTACATCCGCTTCGTTTTCCTGAATCAAGTCAACACCTGTTATTCCCATATCTGCAACTCCATCGTTTACAAATTCAGGAATATCTGATGCTCTTGCAAACATTACTTCAATATCATCATTAAATGTTTTGGAAATCAATTTTCTGTTGCTTTTATCGATTAATCCTAAACCTGCCTTTTCCAGGATGTTTATTGAAGGTTCACTTATTCTTCCTTTTGAAGGAATTGCAATTTTTATTTTCATCATATCTACTCGAATTTTTATTTTTGATAATATATTGTAAAGTCTATAATATTAAATTTAACTAATTAATAATTAAAGTTCTTATTTTTACCAGATACTTGATTTTTGCAAAATATTTAAATATTAAGTCATATAATAATCTATTTAGCTTATTATTAACAGCATTAATAATAAGTTTGAAAAATTATTGTGAGGTGAAAATATGTCTGAAATACCAAAAGCTCCTATCGCAAGAATTATCAAAGAATCTGGTGCTGAAAGAGTTAGCGAAGATGCAAAAGCTGAATTAGCTGCATACTTAGAAGAAGTTGCTCGTGAAGTAGCTAAAGAAGCAAACAATGTTGCTAAAATCGCAAAACGTAAAACTATTAAACCAGAAGATATTAAATTAGCTATCAAAAACTTAGAATAAGTTTATTAGCTAAACTTTTTTTTATTTTTTTAAGGTGTTATTATGAGTGATAATACTATTTTAATCAAAGATGCATTTATTTTAAACAGACAAAAAATACAATCTCTTTTAATCAAAAACGATCTTATTTGTGAAATTTCCGATGAAATTGATGAAAGTGGCGTTGATAAAATCATCGATGCCAAAGGAAAAATCTTACTTCCTGGATTTATAAATACCCATACACATTTATCCATGACATTGTTCAGAGGACTGGCTGACGATTTGAGTCTCGACAGCTGGCTGAATGATCACATATGGCCAATGGAAGCCAACCTCAATGGCGAATATTGTTATATCGGTGCTCTTTTGGGAGCGGTTGAACTTATCAAGTCCGGAACAACCACATTTTCCGACATGTACTTTTATATGGAAGACGTTGCCCGTGCAGTGGATGAAGCAGGCATAAGGGCAGTACTGTCATACGGTATGATTGATTTTGGAGACGCAGAAAAAAGGGAAGCGGAAATCAAGGAGAATTTGACCTTATTTGAAAACTGCAACGGAATGGCAGATGGAAGAATCAAGGTATTTTTCGGTCCTCATTCACCGTACACAGCTTCAGAGGAACTGTTAATCAAAGTCCGTGAACTTGCAGATGAATACAACATGGGAATCCACATACACGTTTCAGAAACCCAAAAGGAAATCAATGACATTTCAGCTGAAAAAGGACTAAGGCCTTTTGAATATTTGGATAAAATAGGATTTTTAGGTCCGGATGTTGTTGCTGCACACAGTGTATGGTTAAGTGATGAAGAAATTGAAATAATCAAGAAAAACGATGTTAAAATTTCACACAACCCATGCAGTAACATGAAATTGGCTTCAGGAATAGCTCCTGTTTCTAAACTGATTGAAAACGACATTTGCGTTTCAATAGGTACCGATGGTGCTTCATCAAACAATAATCTTGATTTGATTGAAGAGCTAAAAACAGCAAGTCTGCTTCAAAAGGTTTCAACACTTGATCCTAAGGTGCTGACTTCAGATGAGGCAATAGAAATGGCTACAATTAAGGGTGCTGAAGCTTTGGGAATTGATGATGAGGTCGGTTCCATTGAAGTCGGCAAAAAAGCGGACATTATTTTAATCGACACCGATTCAGCCAACATGGTTCCAGACAGTACCAATTTAAGTTCCAATATAATTTACTCAGCAAACGGCTCAAACGTCGATACTACAATCTGCAACGGTAAAATATTGATGGAAAATAAGAAATTGACTGTTTTAGATGAACAGGCAATTTATGATAAAGCCAGACAGGCCATAAAAGAATTAAAAGAAGCTATCTAGCTTCAAATTCTATTTTATTTTTATTGAATATTATACTCTTTTTCCATTCGTCAAGAGTTTCCGGAAAATCAGACCTGAAGTGCGCACCTCTGCTTTCTCTTCTAAGAATAGCTGATTTCACGGTTAAAATACAGATTTCAACCATATTTATTACTTCAAGGGCAGTAACCAAATCGCCATTGTATTGCTTTTTGTCGCTGACATCCAGATTGCCAAGCTCTTTTTGCATTTCCTGAAGTTCTTTTAGTGCTTCATTTAAAGTTTTTTCTTCACGCACAATAGCTACCTTTTCCCACATCAGACTTTTGATTCTGTTTTTGAAGTCTTTAGGTTTGATTGTGCCTTTTTTGATTAGGCCTTCAATTCTTGAAGCTTCATTTTGAACTTGTTCATCGTTGGTTTTGATTTGGGTGTCTTTTGCAGCCGCACTGGCACTTTCACCGGCGATTTTTCCAAATACTTGAGTATCAGCCAAAGCGTTCCCGCCTAAACGGTTAGCTCCGTGGACTCCTCCACAGACTTCTCCTGCTCCAAACAGGTTTTTAAGAGAACTTGATGCATCAGTATCAATTTTTAACCCGCCCATGAAATGATGTGCTGTTGGAGCAACTTCTATAGGGCCGTGCTTGATGTCAACTCCCACATTTTCAAATTGAAGAACCATAGTTTCAAGCTTTTCTTCAATGTAGTCGTCATCCAGGTGGGAGATGTCAAGATAGACTCCGCCGTTTTCTGTTCCTCGCCCTTCAATGATTTCCTGATATATTGAACGGGCAACGACATCACGGGTAGCAAGTTCCATCTTTTCGGGAGCGTATTTGCTCATGAACCTTTCGCCATCCTTGTTTATGAGTTTTCCGCCTTCGGCTCTTACGGCTTCGGTTACTAAAACTCCCTTTTTGGATTCAGGTGCCACCATTCCTGTTGGGTGGAACTGTATCTGTTCCATATCCACCAGACTGGCTCCTGCACGATAGGCTATTGCAAAACCATCTCCATTCTTTTGAAATGTATTTGATGTTACAGGGAATAATTGTCCGGCTCCTCCACTGGCCAGGATGGTTGATTTTGCCTTGAAATAGATTAGACTTGAATCCTTAAGGTCAAGTCCTGTTGCACCGATAACCTCATCTCCATCGGTTACAAGTGATGTAATCATTACCTCTTCGATGCATTCGATATTTCTTCTGATTATCTCCTCTTTAAGTGCATTCAACAGTTCAGCACCTGTTCTGTCTCCCTGATAGCAGGTTCTTCTGTATGTCTGACCTCCAAATGGCCTTTGATCAATTTCACCGGATTCCTGTCTGTCAAAAAGAGCACCAAAGTTTTCCAGGTCAATCAGTCTTTTTGGTGATTCGTTTACAAGAATTTCAACCAGTTTTTCATCGTTAAGAAAGCTTCCGCCTTTTAATGTATCCTTTTTGTGAGCTTCTATTGAATCGTCCTTGTCAACGGTTTTAAATACAGCATTGTATCCTCCTTCTGCCATTCCAGTACAGCCAGACCTGAATGAAAGACCTTTAGATACAATAGTAGCTTTTAAACCTGCATCATCAACTTCAATAGCTGCTCTTGAACCTGCTCCTCCAGATCCGATAATCAATACATCTGTTGAGATAGTTTTTATTTCCATTTCAATAACCCTGTAAAATTTTTTCATTATTACATTTATTTTTAATTGTTAATAAGTTTTATTTTTATATCAAAATTGCTTTAATCCTGTTAAATTGCTTTAATAGCCAAGATAATTTTTAAATATTTGTTTTAACAAATATTATTTTGAATTTTATTAAATAAAGCTTAGGAATTAATTAATATGTTAGATATTGAAAATTTAGAAGAATCTTTTAATGATTATTCTAAAGATTTTATAAAGAATAAAAAATATTATGCACATGTTAGCGGAATTATATCCCATTCCTCCAAATTTAACAAATGAGGAAAAAAAGTTTTTTTTTAATGTGGGGTATAGATTCTTTTCCATTATTAAGTTATTTAAGGTCTAGGGATAATCATGTTGATGAATATTTAGAAACATTTCATAATACTTTAAATAAAGGTATTTCTAAATATGATAACATTAAAGTTAACTCCATCTTATTTAGACGTGTCTTCAATGATTTTTTCATTGTTAATGAAGGTGAAGTTGGAATTTTTAACACTCCATTGTCTACAACTTTTGATTCAAATTCAAATTTGGATTTTGGAGATTTTTTAATTAAAATTTTAGCGCCCATTGGTACCAATGGCGCGTATATAGAAGAGTTAATGATTAAAGGTAATTATTCACAACATTTAAACGAATGGATTTTACCAACTAGAACAATATATAAAACATTGTATAAGAATTATTCAAAAAAATTGGCTATTATTATCATCATGGGGGATGTATATAATGCAATTTAAACGAAATTTAAAATATTCATTGTGTGAAGATAAATTAGAAGATTTTTATTCTGATTTGATTATGTTAGATGATTGGATTCCTTTTGTTATAAGAAGCAATTTACCTAATGAAATATTATTTAACTTGGGAAAAAATGTGGAAAATAAAAAGACATATTCTGATCGTTTATTAAAACACAAAATTGAAAATGGACAATCAGGTTTAAGTTTGGATGAAGTATTGGAAAGTGAAATTCACATTTTTTTAGAAAAATATCCTAAATTTGAACCATTGTTTTTGGTTAATGAATAGTTTTAATTGGATGATGTAGATAATTAATAGTAAAAATTATACTTATATTGTGAAGTTAATTTAAATCAAAGATATTATTAATTATTATACTAGTTGATATGATTCATTTAATTTAATTAGAGGTTATTTCATGAAAATAGATGGTGAAGTTACAACCGGTTTGGGAAAGGCAGCATACTTTTTATCACAGGACTTTTACACAAAGGAGTTTAAGAAAAATTTGGGTTTTATTCCGTACCCCGGAACATTGAATGTTGTTGTAAGCGATGAATATTTGGATGAAATAAATGAAATTAAAAACAATTGCGAAAATTTAATCAAGCCGGATACAGAATTTGGAGCTGTAAAATACATTGAAGCTAAATTAAACGATGAAGTATCCGGAGCTATTGTATTTCCAGCAAAAACTACACATGAAGAGAATTATTTGGAGTTTATTGCTGAAAATAAATTGAGAGATCAGTTAAACCTCAAAGATGGTGACAGCGTATCTTTAGAGTTTTAGACGTTTTTTTGTTCATTTCTTATTTTTTTGATTTCTTCTGGTGTTAGTTCTGTTTCTTTTTGTATTTTTTCATCGGTTTCTCCATTTTTAATCATGTATATAGCCATTTTTTCGCATATTTCTTTTTTCCCTTCAATTTTTCCTTCTTTTTTTTGTCTTTGTCCGTAATCGTATACTGCGTTCATTTTTCCACCTAATGCATAAGATTGCTGCTTACTTTTTGCAAAATTTAAATTAACTAATTATTGTATAGTTTTAAATATTTTCTTATTTTTTTGATTTCCTCTAGAGGTAAACCTGTTTCTTTTTGTATTTCTTCATTACATTCGCCTTTTTCAATCATATATGTTGCAAATGAATTATATCCTATTTTGTAACCTATTTCATAACCTTCTTTATAACCTTCTTTATAGCCTTCTTCTCTTTTTCTTTCACCATAATCGTGTACTGCACCCATTTTTCCACCTAATTTATTAAATATATATTAAAATAATATTTAAATCTATTTAACTTTTTAGTTTCCTATAAAAACAATTTTACACTCTTAAATCAATTTTTTAAAGTCAAAGCAATTTTTTACTATCAGGGCAATATTTCCCTAGCAAAGGTTACCACAAAGTATTTTATACATGATAAATATATTTGATAATACGTTCTCGGGGGCGGGGTGCAATTCCCCACCGGTGGTGATTTTTTAAAAATAAGTCCACGAGCACATAGACGTGTTGATTTGGTGAGATTCCAAAACCGACGGTGATAGTCCGGATGGAAGAGAAGAAATAGTTATTCAGTTATTTTTAGCCCGGGTTCTAGTAAATATGGAGTGTTACTATGAATCAAGAAACAAACTTAGATAAAGCTCTAGAAGCTATTAGAAATGGTGAATTCGTTCTGGTTTTTGACGACGATGACAGGGAAGGCGAAGTTGATATGATTATCGCTTCCGAATTTGTAACCCCTAAATCCGTTGCAACCATGAGAAATGATGCAGGCGGTCTTATCTGCAACTGTTTACACGCTGATTTTTGTGAAGCTATTCATTTGCCTTTTATGGTTGATATCATGAAAGCGGCAACTGAAACATATCCTGAACTTGCAAAACTTGCACCTACCGATATTCCGTATGATGAGAGATCCTCATTTTCAATTTGGGTAAACCACAGGAAATCCTTTACCGGAATTACAGATGTCGACAGGGCAATGACCATTAGCGAATCCGCATTGATGATGAAAGAAGAAAGATTCGATGAATTCGGTGCAACATTCAGGTCTCCAGGTCACGTATGTCTTTTAAGAGGAGCAGAAGGACTTGTTAAAAACAGACAGGGACACACTGAAATCGGTCTTGCATTATGTGAACTTGCAGGCGTTACACCGGTTTGTGTAGTCTGTGAAATGATGGATGGTGAAACCGGTAAAGCTACATCAATCGCTGATGCTCGCAAATACGCTGAAGAAAACGGTTTAGTCCTGCTTAGAGGCGAAGACGTCATAAATAAATATTTAGAAGAATAATTAATTCAAATTATTCTTTTTTTCTACAATATATTCTGCAATGAATTGGGTAATCTGTTGGATTTTGTATGAATTGTAAATGCTGAATGCGACATATTTTCCATCATTCATTCTGATTTCCAAACCATCCTTAACTTCTTTTGATTTGTTTATTTCAGTGATTTTTATCCATGGAACCCTTAAATTTTTGTTTTTAAGCGCTTTTTCTATATGAATTCCGTCGTCCTTGAATTTGACGATTCTAACGATTCTGCGGTTTTTATCAGATCCGATCTGTATGTCGCCATTTTCGTCAAAAACATAATCCGGTATAAAGCAGGTTGCTTTCCAACCCTGTTTCATTTTAACTAGAACATGCGCCCTATCCTTTTTTGTAAGTTTCACGCCTTTTTCGGGACTTAAATTAAGAGCCATTTATATCATCCTACTTTTGATTTCCTCAAAGGAATATATTTTTTCAAATTCCACTTCACGGGCCATATTGATAATCTCATCGATATTTAAGTTATTTTCAATAAGATCCATTGCATGTGAGGTGAAAAGTTCATATCTTATTTCCACTTCCGGAATGAATCCTCTCATGTCGGCTGATTTAAGTTTCGGAAGCTTTAATATTCTATCGACACTTGTGTTGTTTTTGATGTATGGAACCACATTGTCGAATATATCGTCATTGTATACCTTGTTGAGCAAGATTCCTTCTACAGAGATTCCGAATTTTTCAAGCATATTGGCCTGTGCAACGATATCTATCGCTGCGGATTCAATTCCACCCTTGTTGACGCCTGTAGCCAATATCATCGGAATGTTTGATGACATTGCTATTTCTGCTGCTGAAAAAGGTACTTTTTCGTTTAAAAGACCGGTAAATACACTCATTACCCCTTCGATAAGTACAATATCATAGTCTGATGAGTTGAGTTTCGCGACAGTAGATTCGATGTCGGCCCAACCGAGGTGTCCGATTTTCACTGATGCATAATCTTCCATTTTTCCTTTTGTCAGGTAAAGTCCAGGTATAATATCACGTACATCAGGGCCTACCTTAAGCAGTGCAACCTTATAGCCTCTTTTTCTTAGGGCTCCGGCCAATCCTGTGAGTATGAAGGTTTTGCCTGAGTCGGATCCGTTACTTCCAATCATCAGGTATTTTGGTTTTCCCATCGGTTTAACTGCAGGCACTTTGATTCCTGTATGGATTCCAACTTCGCTTTCGAGATATTTTTTGACTTCAAGATTTCTATTGTAAATGTCATCGAGGTCCTGTATATCTATTTGTTCTACTATATTGTCTACAAGAACTGGATTTTCATCCAGAATGCCGTGAATCATTGTACCGATAACGTTTTCGTCGTCGTTGCATGCTCCGGAAAAGATGTTGTAATCGCCTTTTTTGTTTGTATCGCCATAGTTCATCCTTTGAACCTGTGAATAGAAAAGAGGTTTGGCATCCCCTTCAACCTTGCCGTAAGTGTGGGTATGAAAACCGGTAACGTCTTCGGTTTGATTTTTAACCAGAAATGAGTTGTCATATACCTTTGCCTTTACCCTGTCACTTGTTATCAACGGTGAGAAATTAACATCAATCAGTCCAAGGCCGTCCTTGACGATTGGCACTGGGGATTTTCTTCCTATATCAATCTGGTTTGAAAGCAGCTGAAAGCCTGCACATATTCCGATAATCGGTTTTCCGTCACGAGCCATTTTTTTGATTTCTCTGTTGAGGTCCATGTTAATGTCATTTGACTCAATCAATGTTCCGCCGGGAATGATTAATGCATCCAGTTCATCTGATGCTTTGTTTCCATTTACCAAACCGTTTTCCTTAACGATATCGGTCGGTAAGTTTCCAAAATCTTCAAATCCGGGAACTGATCCGTTTATATAGGCAAGTCCAATTTTTGTCATACAAAATACCTCTCATTAATATAGTATTTAAAGGTGCATTTCAAGTGTAAAATTTTTGATAAAAAAAATAAAATTATTGAGTGTTTTCAAAAACACTCATTGCTTTGATAATTTTCAAGTCATCCAGCGGTTTTGCCTGAATCTGCAATCCTACAGGAATGCCTTCAACTTCACCGGCTTTTATGCTTCCAGCCGGAATTCCTGCAAGGTTAGCTATTACAGTCAATACATCGTAGGCATACATTTCCATAGGTTCGATTTCCTCTCCAATCTTGTGAGGAAGCTTAGGAACTGTAGGTCCTACAATCAAATCAACGTTTTCAAGCATTGAGGTAATTTCTCCTCTGATAACGGATCTTGCTTTAAGAGCCTGTTTGTAGTATTTTCCGCTGAATTCAGCTTCCGCAATATGTGAACCGGTTTTGATTCTTCTCAATACTTCTTCTCCACAGACCTCTTCAATTCTGGATCCGTATTCCCTTCCGTCATATTTTCTTGTAGCTGAGAAGAATTCCACGTAGTTAATCAGGTAATATGTAGGTAAACATAAGTCGATGTAGTCAAAGCTTACTTCAACAAGTTCAGCACCAGCTTCAACAAGTTTGTTTATTGCCAAATTCACGGTTTTGTTGATTTCCTCATCAGTAACGTCAATGAATTCCTTACATACCGCAATTTTCATGCCTTCAAGACTGGTGTCATCCAATACTTCGGTAAAGTCAGGCTTTTCCCAGTTGAGGGTGGTACATTCGGTTTCGTCATATTTTGCAATTGTATTTAATGCAAGTGCAATACCGCTTACGTCCTTTGCCAATGGTCCGATTTGGTCAAGACTCATTGACAGGTCAAGAAGACCCTGTCTTGAAACAGCGCCGTAGGTCGGTTTGAATCCGACGACTCCACAGTGTGATGCAGGGTTTCTGATGGATCCTCCGGTATCGGAACCGATTGAAATGTCACACATTTCAGCTGCAATTGCCGCAGCACAACCGCCTGATGAGCCTCCAGGGATTCTGCCCATCGCCGCAGGGTTTTGGGTCGGACCATAGTATGAGGTTTCAGTTGAACTTCCTGCTGCAAATTCATCCATATTTAAAATACCGATAATTATTCCGTCTTCAGCCAATATATCTTCAACTACTGTAGCGTTATAGCTTCCGATGTAGTCTTCAAGAGTTTTAGAAGCTGCTGAAATAATCATGTCTTCAACATTAATGTTTGCTTTTATACCAAATACTAAACCAGCTAAAGCACCAACTTCTTCGCCGTTGGCAATCTTTTCATCAATAGCTTCAGCCTGTTTTAATGCATTTTCATAGTTCAATTCAATGAATGCATTAATATTTTCGTTATTTTCATCAATAACTTTAATGAAGCTTTCTACATTTTCTTTAGCTGTCATTTCTCCATTTTTAATGGAGTTTAACTTTTCAATAACGTTCATTAAAACACCTAATAATCGTAATTTATAATATTAATATTCTATTTTTTAAGGTTTATAAAGTTGTTTTTTTATTTAACTAAAAATTGCTTTGACTTTGTAGAATTGCTTTAACACTGTAAAATTGCTTTTATTTAAAACTAAACGATTTAAATACTTTAAAATTCAAATTAAAAATAAAAAATAGCTATTTAACATAATTTTGGTGTCAATAATGACTTTGATTGATAAAATAACCTTTAAGTTTAAAAATTTACTTCGCTTTGAGAAATTAAATCCTGTTGATAATTTTGAGATGGCTGAAGATTTTGAAGGGGATTATCATATTAACAACATTGATTTATTTAGAAATTTGATTTCACAACATTATGAACTTAAGGAGATTATTTGGGTGGCTATCTATCATTGTTTAAATACATTTGATTCTTCTAAAGAGTTTTTAACTGTATTAGATCTAAATTTTGAAATTATTGCTGATTTAATTGAAGGTGATGAGGAGCATGTTATTATTCCGGAAATTATTAAAAAAGAAATTTTAGACGGAAATGTTCTGGCTACTTTCCATAATCATTTTTAAGGAGCTATTATTCCATCGTCTAATGATTTGGAAAATACTATTTTACCATTTTTGAAGTTTATGGTAATTACTTCCCATGGAAAAATAGGAATTATTATAAATGACAATAAAGAGTTTGATGCTGAATTATTTAATCTTTTTAAACAGGATTGGAATTTGTATTTGGCATTTATTAATTGGTGTTTTAATAATGAGAGGAGTAACGAAATTAAACAACTCCAAAATACTCATCCCTTTATTTTGGATAAACGAGTAAAAGAGCAAATCCTTTTTGAAAAATATATTTCAAAAAATCTTTCAAAATTTATTAAAGAATTTAATCTAAGAATGGAAAAATATAATGTTTATTTTTTACAAATTATAATTAAGTGTGATGATAATGACTGAAATTTTAGAATCTTTTGATAGCAGATTAAGGATTGGTAATGTTGGTATTTTATTTAATATTTATAGGGAAGAGAAAATATCTATGGAAAACCGGAGAGAGTATGAAAAATATCTCGAAGAAACTTATCCCGATGATTATGAAAATTTCCTAGAATATAAATCAAAAGTTAAAGCTAAAACTCCTAATATCAAGGAATTAATCTTCAATTGGCTCGACGGCAAAAGTGAAATTCCGGAGTTTAAATTGTTCATTGTTTAGTGGTTTAAATGAAAAAAGCGGTCGTATTTGATAATTCAGGAACATTAATAGAAAGATATAGGGTAATTAAGGATGTCATTAACGGTAACATTTTCACAGACATCAACTCTTTAGATTTGATTGACCAGGCTGATGCTCTTGCTTTGGTTGTCCTTCAGTTCAACACAAACAAATTGCTGAAGCTTGATTCGGATACCTTAATTTCAGATGTCATCAAACAATATAACATCGATTTTGACATTAGCTTTTCTACCAAACAGGTTTCTAAGGCTGAAGTTAAGGAAATCCTCGATAATGAAAAGACTTCCACTATTTCAGACATTACCGACGGCTTTGACATTCTTCGCGAAAAGATTCCCCATATGGAGCTGTGCAACGGATCTGCATTAATCGTTGATATGGATTTGGGCATTGTGGCTTATACAATTACTTCAGCTGGCAAGTTTTTCCCAAAGGTTTTCGAAACTGTAGAAACCTTAAAGTCAAGGGGTATTGAAATATTCATTGCCTCCGGAGACAGAAAAGGTGCTATCAACAAGCTTGCGAACATGTTGGATGTTCCCGAAGACAATGCCTACGGAACAGTTTCAACAAGAGGTAAATGTGAAGTAGTATCCATTTTAAAGGATGCCGGCTATAAGGTCATGATGGTCGGTGACGGTCTTAATGACATACTTGCTTTTAAAAATGCCGACGTCAGTGTCTTAACCATCGAACAGCAGGAGGAAGTATCCCCTAAAATGATGGACAAGACTGATTATGTCATTGAAGACATATTCGAGGTTACAATGATTGATTTCTGATATTATTTTTTTGCTTCTAATAACTTATAAGTTATAACTTATAAATAATAACTTATAAAAAAATAATATAAATTAAAGATTTTCAATGACTTTTTTGCTCTTTAATATGTTATCGAAGTTATTCAGCTCAATAATTCCGACATCTATCTTTTTAAGCAAGTTCAAATCAAGCGTACCATCGCCCAATGCAATATGCTGGTCTTTAACACCGTCATTATCATTGAGATGACAGTAGCTGATGTTTTTAAGCTCAAGCATTTCTTCCAGGTTATTGCATGTGTTTCCATGGCCTGTATCGATTGTCAGTGCACAGCCGGTTTCCTGCTGGATGCGTTCAAGTTCTTCAACTGTATTTGCAAGAAATGATTGTCGCACAGGCATGTTTTCAACTGATATTTCCACATTTGTGCTGTCCATAATTGTTCCTACACTTTCGATAGCTGTCTCCATGGCCCAGTTTCTCAACTGCGGATCATTTCTGCCGATTTTTCCGGGGTGTACGGTTACTGTTTTTGCACCTATTGTTTCTGCAAACTCGGCGCATCGAATCATCTGATTGACACTTACTTCCTTTATTTCCTTGTTAATACTGGCTATGTTTAAATCAACTGTAGGGCCATGAATTCTTACGTCCAGTCCGCAGTCAATGTATTCCGGATTTTCCTTTTCAAAAAAAGGTCCTTCACCCAATATTTCCAGCATCTCAAACCCGTGCTTTTTTGCCAGATTGATGATTTTCTCATTGGGTTGCATGAACAGTGCCAGTGTTGTAAATCCGAGTTTCATGTTTAATGATTTGTAGTTAATATATAAAATTTTTATATTTTTTTAGACAATAAATAATCATAATAAACAATAAATGGAAGTATTGATATGCAGAATATGGAAGTGCTAAAAAAGGCGAATATGAATCTTGCCGATAAGATTTATATTTTTGATACAACTTTAAGGGACGGTGAGCAGACACCCGGTGTTGCTCTGACAGTTGAAGAAAAGATTCAGATTGCCCAAAAGCTTAACAATTTGGGCGTTGATAAAATTGAAGTTGGCTTTCCGGCCTCTTCCAAAGGTGAAATAGAATCAGCAAAAAAAATCAAATCCATGGATTTGGACTCCACATTGGTCGGACTTTCACGTTCCCTTACAAATGACATTGATGCAGTTCTCGATTCCGGTCTGGATTATGTCCATACTTTCATAGGCACTTCCCCGTTGCATCGTGACTTCAAATTAAAGATGAGTAAAGAACAGATCATTGACACTGCCGTCAGCGCTGTTGAATATGCAAAAGATCATGGTCTGTCTGTCGAGTTTTCAGCAGAAGATGCAACAAGAACAGAGCAAGATTTCTTATTGGATATATTTTCCGGTGTTGTTGATGCCGGAGCTGACTTTCTGGATGTCCCAGACACAGTAGGCGTTCTGACTCCTGTATTTACTCGTGAGCTGATAACCTACATTAAGGATAATTTTAAGACTCCAATCAGTGTTCATTTCCACAATGACTTCGGTTTGGCAACGGCAAATACCCTTACAGCCATTGAATGCGGAGCCAATCAGGCTCACGTTACCATCAACGGTTTGGGTGAGAGAACCGGTAACTGCTCTTTGGAGGAACTTGTAGTTACATTAAAGGTTGCATATGGAATTGATCTTGGCCTTGACACTACAAGACTTTACAGTTTATCCAATCTTGTCGGACGCCTTACAGGTGTTAAGATGCCTGTCAACAAACCTATCGTTGGTGACAATGCGTTTGCTCACGAGTCCGGAATTCACGTCCATGGAATTTTAAACAACTCATCCACTTATGAGCCGATGTCACCTGAGATGGTAGGCCATTCCCGCCGTATTGTTTTAGGAAAACACACTGGTGCTAATGCTTTAAAATCCAAACTGAAGGAATACCACATTGATTTAAATGATGATCAGTTTTGTAAGGTTTTTGACGATATTAAGGCTTTGGGTGACAGTGGAAAATGCGTTACCGATGATGACCTGATAGCTATTGCAATCACTGAGCTGTCTTCTGCCCGTGAAACCCCGATAGTTTTGAAGGGTTTGGGTTTATCGTCAGGAAGCGGAGTTTCACCTACGGCTACTGTAAGACTTGAAATTGACGGTGAGGAAAAAGAAACAGCCAGTACCGGTGTGGGTCCTGTTGATGCGGCACTAAATGCTATTCGATTTTTGATTAAGGACACTATGGATATTGAACTTGAGGAATATAATCTTGAAGCTATTACCGGCGGTACAGATGCTTTGGCTGAGGTATTTGTAATAAGTTCAGACTCCCACGGCAACAAGTCAACCGGCAGGTCAACAAATCAGGACATAGTCATGGCAAGTATTTTGGCAGTTCTTGACTCAATAAATAAATTATTGTTAATTCAAAGAGCACAATAATTTAACTTTTTTTAATTTTTTTATTTATTTTTAATTATTTTTAATTTTCATACTGTTTTTTAATTTCTTTATAAATTAATTTGAATATTATTATAATAATATTTTAGATATTTAATCAATATTCAGAGTTTAATGTTAATTATTATGTAAAATTTTATATACATCTACTTTCTTAAATCTTATATGGTGATTTCATGGAAAATAATACTATATTTGTAGGTAGCAAACCTGTCATGAACTATGTTTTGGCAGTAGTTACTCAATTCAATGAAGGATCTGATAGTGTACTTCTCAGAGCTAGAGGTAAAGCTATAAGCCGTGCAGTTGATGCTGCCGAAATTGTAAGAAATAGGTTTGTACCTGAATCCGATGTTACAGACATTCAGATTTCCACTGAAGAAATTGAAAACTATAACGGAGAAAAAACTAATGTTTCTATTATTGAAATTTTAATTGAAAATGGTGAATAGCTCTTTTCAATCAAATTTCTTTAATATATTTCTTTCAAACAGATATTTTGAAAGATATATGTTTGAAGTGCCTTTACCATGCGCTTCTGTCTTGTTTTTAACGATAGCTTTTAAAACACTGTCAATATCCTTTTCACAGTCAATCAGACTGTAGCAGTCACCGACAAATTTCCAGTAATGTGAATCACTTGCACCAAGTGCTGGAATATTTTCTTTAACTGATAACTTTTTTGCCTTATGATTGCAGTATCCTACAATAAATCTTGCGTTTTTTGTCTCGATTGCATCAATGTTCAACTTTTTATAGTCAGTTTTATGCAATAGTCCATGCCGGTAAAAGCAATACGGATGGGGTATAATTGCAAGACCACCCAAATCATGAATTCTGTCTATTGTTTCAGCAGGTGATAGGTCTCGAGGTATGATTTCCTCACATCCAAAACCAAGAATATGGCCATGTGATGAAGAAATCTCAATAGATGGAATTGCCAGTATATCTGTATTTCTGGTTTTTTTCAAAACTTCGCTTGTTCCGTCTACGGTATTGTGGTCGCTGATTGCAATGATGTCGATATTTCTCTTTTGTGCAACCTTTAAGATGTCATCAATTTTGGATTGTGAGTCTGGAGAATATTCACTGTGTATATGGGAATCCATTTTAAGCATTTTATCTATCCTAATGCAGTTTTTATCAGCCCTATAGTTCCGGTCATCATAACATCTCCTCCGGGACATGCATGATGCCAGTCGAGATTGGTTTTTTCAATAAGTTCTCTTTTCGGACCGCTTACTATCACTTTTTCTATTTTGGATATCGGGTTTAGGACATGTGCGCCATGACCATGGTCATTGTAGACCTCTTCATTTGTAATTTCACCTGAAGCAAGCCTTTTCATGTATCTTTCAAGTGACTCGCCGGTGAGACTTGATGTGTGGTGTTCAAACACTCCCTGAATTTTTCCGTCCTCTATTGATGCGGCTGTTGTGTGTCCGTTTCCTATATCTATTACAATGAAACTTTTTAGGTTTTTGGCTATCTCATCATAGCACATTCCCGCAATTGAAGCGAATTTTGTATCCATTATCAGTGGAACGTCTTCAATTCCCTCATCTTTTATTGTTCTTCTTACAGCTTGCATTCTTGTGTAGTATTCAGGCAGATCATCTCTAAAGCCGAACTCCAGCGGTGAAATTGGATGTGAAATTTTTTGTCTAATCTTTTCAAATCTGAAGTCACGGTCTCCCATATTTTCATTGTAGCCGTGGTCCTGAACTGCGATTGCAATTTCATCAAAGTCAAATTCAAGATCATAGCCTAAAAGGAATTCGGATAATTTGGTAATGTTAATGTCGCCTAAGGTAATTTTAGTATAGTCTTTGTAGTCTTTTTCACCATCGGCTATTTCAAATCCGAATGATTTGACCTGTTCTAGATTGTCACGGATAGTTTTTGCACATTTTTCTTCCAATACAACATCATACCCCTTTTTCTTATGTTCGAGAAGGGTGTTTTTTATTTTTCCTCCGCCCATTATTTCACCCTTAAGATATATGTCATTGTCGATTTCTCTAATCTGTTGGGATATATACAGGTGCGGGGATGGCAAAACTAATTTAATTGAGTTTTCAAGTTCCTTTTCGGTGTCATAAATCATTATATCCTGAGTTCCTGTTCCGACATCAATTGCTAATATTCTCATGATTTTAAATTGTACTTTATAATATTAATAATTGTATAGTACATTTTTGTACAACAAAGCTTTAAATAGTACATTTTTATAACTATTATTATGAATTATAAAATTACTTTATCATCCGAAGAAGTGCCTAAACAATGGTACAACATTAACGCTGATTTGCCAGTTGAACTTCCTATGCCTAAAAACAGTGAAGGAAAAGATCAGATTGGTTCACTACAAAAAGCTTTCACAAAAGCAGGTCTTGAACAGGAATTTTCAACCGAAAGATATATCAAAATTCCAAAAGAAGTTCGCCAGTTATATATGCAGATGGGAAGACCTTCCCCATTGTTTAGAGCTACAAAACTTGAAGAATATTTGAATACTCCCGCCAAAATTTACTATAAAAGGGAAGATACTTCGCCTACGGGTTCACATAAGTTAAACTCTGCTATTCCTCAGGCATATTTTGCCAAAAAAGAAGGTGTAGAAAGACTGACTACTGAAACCGGTGCTGGCCAGTGGGGTACTGCACTTTCTCTTGCATGTAATCTCCTTGATATGGACTGTACAGTTTATATGGTTAAGGTCTCATTCAACCAAAAGCCTGACAGAAAAAATATTATGAACATTTACAACGGTAACGTTTACGCTTCTCCAAGTGAAAATACCAAAATCGGCCGTCAGATTTTAGCTGAAAATCCTGACCACCCTGGTTCATTGGGAGTTGCTATTTCTGAAGCTATGGAAGAGGCTCTTGAAAATGATGAAGTCAAATACTCACTTGGAAGTGTCTTGAACCATGTAATGCTCCATCAAACTGTAATCGGTCAGGAACTCAAAACCCAGCTTGAAATTGCTGAAGAAGAGCCTGACGTAATGATTGCCTGTGCAGGAGGAGGCAGTAATTTTGCAGGATCTTTATTCCCATTCATTAAAGACAAGATTGACGGAAATTCAGATACACAATTCATTGCAGTTGAACCTAGTGCATGTCCTACTTTAACACAAGGCAGCTATGAATATGACTTTGGAGATGTAAACGGATTTACTCCAATGCTTAAGATGTTTACATTAGGCCATGACTTTGTTGCTCCTAGTGTTCACGCAGGCGGATTGAGATATCACGGTATGTCACCTCAAGTTTCCCTTTTAACTAAAGAAGGCTATATTGAACCTAGAACAGCTCATCAAAGAGATGTTTTCGAAGCCGGAATTACCTTTGCCCGTAATGAAGGTATATTGCCTGCTCCAGAAACCACTCATGCAATCAAAGTTGCAATTGATGAAGCTCTTAAATGTAAAGAGACTGGTGAGGAAAAAACCATCGTGTTTAATTTCTCAGGTCATGGTATGTTGGACCTTAAAGGTTATGCCAGCTATTTTGAAGGAACAATGCAAAACGCAAAATAATCCTTCATTTATTTTTTTTATAATTTTTTAGTTATAAGTTATAAGTGATAACTTTTTTTTGTTATAACTTATAACTTATTAATGTTAACAAATAAGTGTTAACTTAGATGTGAAAACAAATAATTTATAAGGAAGAAGTTATAAAATATAACTTATTTGTTAAAAGTTAGTTATGATAAGTTATTTCTTAAAACTTATTTTTTATAACTTTGCAGTTTTAACTTAAAACTTAATTCCTATCCCTTAGAAGTTAAAACTTAGAAGTTATTTCCTTTAAGTTTTCACATAAAAGTTTTAACTTAATCCTTTTAACTTATACTGAATAACTTATTCGTTATTCTTTAGAACTAGTAATTTTTAAGTTATAATTCATAACTGATAACTTAAAACTTATCAGAAATAGGAGAATTCTTTAATGAGTGAAGTAATTGCGGTGATGAATCAAAAAGGGGGCTGTGGTAAGACAACTACTGTTGTAAATACTGCAACATCTCTAGCGGTAATGGGAAAATCTGTTTTAGTTGTAGATATGGATCCTCAAGCTAATGCGACAACTAGTTTTGGGATTGATAAGACTAAAGTGGAAAATTCTATCTATGAAGCTATCATAGGGGATATAAGTGTTAAAAAAGCAACAATTCCTACGTTTATTAAAAATTTGTTTATTATCCCAAGTAATATATCCCTCAGTGGTGCTGGTATGGAGCTTTCAAAACGTGAAAATTATCACATTATATTGAAAGAAACCCTTAAAGATGTTGTACCATTATTTGACTATATATTCATAGATTTGCCTCCTTCATTAGGTGTTCTTACTGTCAATGCATTAGTAGCTTCAGATAGTGTTCTGATACCTATCCAAGCTGAGTATTATGCCTTGGAAGGAGTAGCTGATTTGATAAATACTATTAAATTAGTTGAAAAAAGACTCAGAAGCCCAACTCCAATCAAAGGAATTCTCCTAACTCTATATGATAAGAGAACTAGACTCAGTAAGGATGTTCACAAGGAACTCAAGAATCATTTTGGAGAAAGTAACCTGCTGTTCAAGACAATCATTCCAAGAAACATCAGACTGGCTGAAGCGCCAAGTTTCGGTAAGCCTTGTTTGATTTATGATCCTGACAGTACAGGAACAAAAGCTTATTTGAAGTTAGCTAAAGAGATTCTCAAAAGAGACGAGGAGGGTCAATAAATGGCTGGTAAAGGACTTGGAAGAGGTTTGGATTCACTGATTCCTGAATTTTATGATGAGGATTTTGACAGCAATTCACCACAGTCTCTTGAAGACATGTTGAATGAACAGGTAGAATCTCCAGCTGAAGAAAAGGAATCTGGCGAAAAACAAAAGAACATATTTGAAGAAATCGAGGAAGAAAATGATAAGGAAGATGATTCAAATACCGCTGGAGTTTCAGATGGCCCGGATGAAGCACAAGAAGAAATCCAAGAAGATGAAATTGCTGAAGATGGCGACTCACCCGAAGAGGACAGCAGCGATATTTCTGGCGAAGAAAGCGTACAAACAGTACCGGAAATCCAGGTAGATCCATCCCATATAGATGAGGTTACCCAGATTGTTGATAAAAATCCAAGGATTACACTTTGGTCTTCAAGATCTGCGGCTGTTTTAAGATATTTAAGAAAAACCGAGCCGGAATTCAGTATTTCAAAGGAAGCTTCCACTTTGATTGACGAAGCCGTTTCCAAAAAATACCCTGAAATATGGGAATTATTCAACCAATACTAATTTTTTACAATATTTTTTTCGTGTCAAAATAGATTATACTTTACACTTGAAACTGTTATTCGATATTTTTTAAAAATCTATTTGACATCAATATTTTCTATTGTTTTAATTGATTTTACACTAAAAATATTAAAATCAAATTTTCTTTGATGGTTTAAATATTGTCTTTAACATCTAGAAATCAAAGGTGGTTTGAAATTCACCGCTTATTTTGATGTATGGTTCAGCCCTATCGACTACAACACCCAATTTTCTTAATTCTTCCTTATTTGTAAATGGTGTTTTTTTCCTAATAGATATTATCTGGCGGGCAGATTTTACACCGATTCCAGGAACTCTAATCAGTTCTATCAGCGGGGCTCTGTTGATTTCTACAGGGAATATGTCCATGTTTTTTGCGGCAAGAATCTTTGGATCTTGAGTCAGTGACAACTTGTCGTTTTCATCAAATATCAATTCTTTCACGCTATAATGGTAATCGTTAAGCAGACTGTCGGCATTATACAGTTTAGCTGTTCTGTCTGTTGAACATGCCTGTTTATTTGCATATTCGGTTTCTTCAATTGGGGTGAAAGCAGAAAAATATGTCCTTTTCAAATCAGATTTCTTGTATATTTTTTCCATTCTCTGGAGAATTTCCTTGTCACTTTCATTGTTTGCACCGACAATTAGCTGTGTGGTATGGGTGGAATTTGGATATGTTGTACTTTTGTGCTGCAGGCTGTTGATCCAGGAAAGCCTTTTCAATATGTCCTTGTTGTAGTCCTTTGTTGATGACAGCTCGGCCAGACCTGACGGGGTTGCAGCTTCAATATTAATGCTGACCCTATTTGCTAAAGCCATTGCCCTTTTGATGGAGTCCTTGCTTGCTCCAGGCACGACTTTTAAATGTATATAATCATCGTAGCCGTACTTTTTCCTTAAAAGCTGGACTGTTTCAATCTGTTTTTCCATTGTTTCATCAACATCCCCAGCTATTCCTGAGCTTAAAAACAGTCCGTTGACAAGACCTCTATTGTAATAGCCAAGAAATGCCCTTGCAAGCTCTTCAGGTGACAGTTCAAGTCTGGTAAAGTTTCTTTTTGACTGGTTTATGCAGTACTTGCAGTCATTTTTGCATTTGTTTGTCAAAAGTGTTTTGAAAAGAGGAATCTTACATCCGTTATGACCTATAGCCTCATATATTCCAGGCAGATTGATTTGAGAGCTTTTATTGTGGCTTACATAGTCACAAAGGTCATACTGTGCGGAATCAGTTAGGATTTTCATCTTCTCTAATGTACTCATAAATATATATTATTATATTATATTAAATAAAAATTAGTTTTACAATATATTTTCCATGCAGATATTTGACAATTTACGATAAATTGATAATATTCTATTTTTTTTAATACTTTTTTTAATTTGTTGAATATGTTTCAAACAAATATGGTAATTTATACAAATCTTCAAATATTTCAAAAATATTGAATAGACTGATAATAAATATCAAATAGATATCTAACTGTATATTTTTATTAAAAAATTTAGTTAAACTGTAAACTTTATATACTATTAAAATTCTTATATAACAGTAGTTATTATTGATGACATTATCAAAAATAACGCTGAGGAAAAATATTGTTGTACAATATTAATATAATAAATAAAATTGAATTGAATGAAAGGTGTCGATGATGAACTTAAACTCTAAAATATTAAAATTATCACTTATAATAATGCTAATTTTAGTATTGATCCCAGCAGCTAGTGCTATGGATTCAGAAGGGTCTTTTTACCAGGAGTATGAAGTCCCGGAGGATGAGGGAATTGTCGAAGAGTATGGCAGCTATGATGTTGTGGATACTCAGGTTGACGTATCTTCCGACTACTGTTATGAAGAGGATGACCTGATTGACGATTCGGATATTAGTCAGCAGGCAGGCTCAGACAGTGAAGATGCAGTCGAAATTGCAGAATTGAACTTGGATTCTGTTCAGGAAACTCATGATATTATTGATCAAAATATCGATGAAGTTGACTTTGGAGTGACTTCCCAGGATATTGATAATATAATAAATAATGTCGATGAGACTAGTAGTGATGAATTGACATATGAAACAATTAGTGTTAATTATCAAGGTTCAATTTTTATTTCAAAATATGATACAACTTTTAATTATAATTTAATTAATCAGATATTATATACTGGAATGACGACGACATTCAAGTCAACGAGCTTGAATCGCAGTGCACTTAAGGTACTGGAATTGAAAAATAATCTTTTAACGAAACAGGATATGCAGACGTTTTTAGATGATAATGAAATTGATGAAGCAGATGACTTTATAGTTTGTATATCCAATACCAGCACTGATTTTGCATACAGTATCGACAATTCCATTGTTGGTGATGAATGCAGGATCTTTTTCATTGGTAACTCTTGTTTTTTAAAATTTTATCCTTGTTTTGATGCTATTTTTTGTTGTAAACCTTTAACTGTTGAAACTTTTTTGCGTGGTGATTTTTCGTGAATCGCTTCGGCTTTTTGTGTAATTTTGTGGTTGAATGTGTAGATACTCTATCTTTGATGATGGATGTACCTCAATCAGGGGTCAATCTGATAATAATTAAATAACTATAACCAATTCAATTGTTTTAAATCATGGGATGATTTCAAGTGGTTGATTATAGGAGTTCGGTTGTTGCCGGATCAGTTATTTCAAATCGGTAAAATGGTTTTTATATGGCTGGTTTATTAAAGTTATTTCAATTCAAATATAATATATTAGGAAATATATTATATGCAAGTATATTTTATACTAGTTCTATTTGACTAGGGCTAGTCAGGGGTAGATTTTCTAAATTTATTTTTTAGAATTTTCCCAAATTTTTCTATTTTTTGCTATTTTTCCGAAACATTTATATATGGAGTAATTATATATTATAAAGTAGTGTAGAAGTACACTTCTTTCATAAATTCTATTTTTATATTATTTGTATACGTGTTTTTTCTCGTGAAAATGAGAGTTTCAAGCCGAAACTCATATGAGGTAAAAACATGAAAATTAATGCGAAACTTTTAGTCGTTGCTTTTATTCTGGCGATCTTTTCAATAGGTGCTGTTGCAGCTAATGAAAACGTTACTCTAGAATCAAGCGAATTAACTCAAGTTCCACATGAACAGGTTGTTTCAGTTTCTGAGCCAACAGTTCCGGAAGTTGAAACGACAAATTATGAGACGTCTGCTAATGATATTAATAATGAAATATCAATAAGTTCAGACAAAAATGTAACTGATTCTAATTCAAAAGAATCTTTAAAGAGTAAAAAGGGAGAATCATTGTTGGGAGCATCTAATGATGAAGAAGTATTAAGTGCTATCCGCTATTTGTCTGGTGATACTTTCGATGATCTTCAAAATGCAATAAATAATACACAGGCTGGAGATATAATTGATTTACAGGGCAAAACTATATCCGGATACAGATCATTGAGTTGTAATAAAAATATTATTATAGCTAATGGTAATTTGGATGGAAATGATTATTTGGCCGCATATACTTTCCAAAATTGTAAGTTGGAAAATTTAACATTATCAAACTTCCATATGAGCTGGGGTGCATCAATTAATTATTGTACATTAAATAATGTTGCTTTCAATAATTTTTTAACAGACAAAGGTTGTACCTTTGCAATTAGATACTGTAATTTGGAAAGTGTTAACTTTACTAATTGTCATTCATTAATGCCTGCTGATCCACAAGGAGAAGACTTTGAAACAGGTGTAATGATTGTTACTTATGGTTCTAATTATAATAACTGTTATTTTACTAATTGTTCAACAAATAGACATTCCGGTGCAATTTGTGTAGCTGGAAGTCCGGGCAACACTGCAAATATTACAAATTGTGTATTTTATAATTGTTCATCCGGTGTAGGTGGAGCAATTTATTTACATGGTACAGGACTTACAGAAAATCGTCACAGTAATATTATTAACTGTTCATTTATAGATTGTAAAGCTACAGAATATGGTGGTGCAATTGGTTCTAGTCAGGATTATTTAAATATTGAAAATTGTGATTTTTATAATAATAGTGCTAAAAAAGGAGGCGCTATTATGGTTGGAGGTATCACACATGGTTTAGATGGAGATAATTCCGAAGGTCACAATAATTTATTAAATAATTGTTCTTTCTTCAATAACATTGCTACTGAAGAAGGTGGTGCAGTTCACATTACCGGTGACAATAATGAAGCTATAAATTGTGTTTTTGATGATAACTTTGCTCATAGTGGTAATGGTTCAGCTATTTATGTTCATGGTATGAATGCTTCTGTTTATGATTCAAATTTCACCAATCACGACTGTGCAAGAGGAACTGTTTATATATATGGTGAAAATTCAACCATTCAGGGTTCCCTTTTCGAAAACAACACTGCTTCCAAAGGCGGTGCTGGTGTTTATATTTTTGGAAACAATACATTTTTGGATAATAATGTCTTTAACGGAAATAATGCTACAATTCACGGTGGTGCAATTCACACCTACGGTAACAATGCAATAATTTCAAATTCAGTGTTTACAAATAACAATGCACTTCCTAATGTCACTGACAAATCTCAGGGGTTAGGTGGAGCTATATATATCCATGGAGATCATAATTTAATTTACAACTCCAATTTCACAGGAAACACAGCCCGTAACGGATCTGCAATCTATAATAATGGGGATAATTTAACTATTGAAAAAGGTAATTTCCTAAACAACCAGGCATGGAGTTATGTTATCATTACAATTACAGAGCCTCCTTCACCTATGTATTACAATGAAACTCAAGAGGTAAAAGTCAATTTAACAATGATTGGTGGAGACAATATTATCAACGCTATTCACAATGCTGAAGATCCAAACCAGATTTATCTCTACAATGTAACTTATTATCATTCCACAACCAACACTACACGTACCACCTCTAAAGATGAAATTCACCCTAGAGACGGTGTTGAAAATAGTGAAGGTGGAAAATATTTATACCAGGATGACCGTGAGGATTTACAGGTTATTAATGTTGTTGTAACTCGTGATAGTGATAATAAAGTAATTCTTAATACTACTGGAGATGATTTAAGAACTGGTCTTTATGGTAATGTTACTGTAACATTGGACCCTATATTGTTCGCTGGAAATTATACAATTTTTGCAGAACACCCTGATGATGAAAACTATACTGCTATTTCAAATACAACTCACTTTGAAATTCTTCCTCATGTTGATGTAAGTGTTACAAAAACCAGTAATAAGGAGGTTTATATTGTCGGTGAAGAGGCAATATTCACAATAGTTGTTAGAAATGTGGGAAGTGATGCAACCAATGTAACTGTAAGGGATATTCTTCCTGATTCTTTAAAATTTGTTTCAGCGGTAGCTACTCAGGGAACTTATGATCCTTCAACAAATATCTGGTCAGTTGGAGACATGACAAACGGATCATCTAAAACTTTAACTTTAACAGTTACAACCACAGAAATAGGCAGATTTGACAATGTTGTTAATGTAACCAGCAATGAAAAAGATTGGAATTTATCAAATAACGTTGCAAACAAAACCATTAAGGTAGATATATACTACACCAAGGAAGCTAATGTAACCAACACTTCAGCTGGTGAATATTTCGAATATTATTTAAGAGTCTACAATGTCGGTGATTCCACATATAACCAGACTTTAAGAGTTCGTGATGTTTTACCTGAAGGTGTTCAATATACTGGCATCTATGATTTGCAGGATGCTGACTTAATCAAATATATTAATTATGGATTTGAACAGATTTGGGAGATTACCAACATTTCATCAGGTACCCGTGCTAAAATTACCATTAAGGTTAAAGCACTTAAAGACGGTGTATGGAACAATACCATGTATGTATGGAATTTACCTCCAGTAAATGCAACCGTTAATGTATCTTCCAGTGCCGATTTACGTGTTGTTAAAGAGGTTTCAGTTAAAAATACCAAAAAAGGAGATCTAATTGACTGGACAATCTTTGTTAAAAATGAAGGTCCAAGTATAGCTATGGACGCATATGTTGATGATATATTGCCTAAAGGATTGGAAATTTACGGAATGACAGTTGCTTCAAAAGGCAGTTACAATAGAGACACTGGTAGATGGACTATCGGTGATATGGCTGTCGGTGAAATGCAGAATTTAACTATAACTACTCGTGTAACCATATCCGGCGAATCAATTACCAACAATGCTACTGTAAATTCATCCACTCCGGATCCAAAACCGGAAAACAACTTTGACAATGATACAACCAATGTAACTCCGGAAGGAGATGTTGGAGTCGAAAAGATTGTATCCACTCAGACTGCTTCCCATAACTCCATTGTAACTTGGACAATCAACGTTACAAACCACGGTCCTGATAAGGCTACCGGAGTATATGTAATTGATAAATTACCTGCAGGTTTGACATATATCAATTCAACAAAAACAAAAGGAAGTAATTATAATCCTGTTTCCGGCAGATGGAATATCGGTGATTTGGCTAACGGTGAGACTGCAACACTGACAATAAACACCAGAGTAAACATTTACGACGGATTTATTTCAAATAGCGCTATCGTTAACAGCACTTCCATTGATACAAATCCAAATAACAATTATGATGAAAACTTCACTCAGATTTCAACTGTAGCGGATGTAAGTATTCAAAAATTGGTTTCCAACATGACTTCCCACTATGGTGATGAAATTGAATGGACAGTAATTGTAAAAAATAATGGTCCTAATACCGCTGAAAACGTTTATGTTATTGACTTTTTGCCAGCTGATTTGATTCAGACCAAACAGCCTTACATAACCAAAGGTCAAATTTCACACTTGGGTCAAAACGGATTGTGGACTATCGGTGATTTGGCTGTCGGCGAGACTGCAAAGATTATAATTTACACAAAAGTTCAGGCATCAAACAAGACTATCATTAATGTTGCTAATGTAACCACTTCAACTTATGATTCCAACACATCAAACAATTGGGCTGAAAACGGCACTTACGTTCCTCCGGAAGCTGATGTTGAAGTAATTAAGACAGTCAGTAATTTAACTCCTAATAAGGGGGAAAATGTTGTTTGGACAATTTCTGTTATAAATACTGGTCGTAATACAGCTGAAAATGTTGTAGTAAAAGATATTTTGCCTAAAGGATTGGAATATGTTTCCCATGAACCTGCCTCAAAAGGTATGTACCACCACAATACAGGCACCTGGGACATTGGATATCTGGAAGTAAATTCAAGACAAACTTTAAAAATTACCACAAAGGTTGTTGACACAGGCAAAATCACTAATGAAGTGAACGTAACCACTACAACCTATGAAACTAACCTCGAAAACAATTATGACAACGAAACAATCGATGTACCTGCAATCGCTGATTTGGTTATTACCAAAGAGGTTTCAAACAAGACTCCTAAATTCGGTGACTTGATTAACTGGACAATTACAGTTACCAACAACGGTCCTAACAATGCAAGAAATGTTGTCGTTAATGATAAATTGCCTAAAGGATTGATTTATGTAACTCATAATGCTACCGTAGGTTTATATGATTCAGCACAGGGAATCTGGCAAATCGGTGATGTATTACACTTTGATACAGTGAAATTAATCATTACTACTCATGTAAATGTTACCAACGCTACAATTACTAATGTTGCTGTTGTAACTTCAACTACTCCTGATTCAAATGAAACCAACAACAAGGCTAACAATACCACTACCGTAGGTCCTGTAGCTGATTTGGCTATTGAAAAATTGGTAAATGACCACGGTCCTAAAAAAGGAGACGAGATTGTCTGGACTATTATTGTAACCAACAACGGTCCTGATGTAGCGGTTAAAGCTGTTGCAACTGATGTTCTACCTAACGGATTGATTTTCGTTAGTGCTACTGGTGATGGTAGTTACGACAATAAAACTAATTTATGGACTATAGGCGACATTGAAAATAAGGCAACAAGAGTATTATATATTACAACAAAAGTGAATGTTACTAAAGCAGTAATTACCAACACTGTTAATGTTACTTCAGACACTCCTGATCCTGATGATTCTAACAACGAAGACAATGAAACCATTGATGTAGGCCACGAAACTGACTTAAAAATTGTTAAAACAGTATCTAATTCCACTCCAAAATCCGGAGATGAAATTACCTGGAACATTACCGTTTACAATCTCGGTCCTGATGATGCTGTTGAAACCGTTGTAAGGGATAAGTTGCCTGCAGGTTTGGTATGGATTGGAGATGACAGTAACGGTGCATATAACCATATTACCGGAGTCTGGAATATCGGAACATTGGCTTACAACAATAACGTGACCTTGTTAATAAGGACTTTGGTGAACACTTCCGGTGTAAAAATCACTAACATCGCTAATGTAACCACAGACACTCACGATACCAATGAGTCAAACAACGAAGACAATGATACCATTGATGTTCCTGCAGATCCGAAAGCTGACTTGTCAATCATTAAAGAGGTTTCAAACAAGACTCCTCACAAAGGAGACACAATTACATGGACTATTACTGTAACAAATAACGGTCCTGATACTGCATACAATGTAACTGTAACCGATAAGTTGCCTTCAGGTTTGGTTTATAAAACCGATGATTCAAACGGCAAATACAATCAAACAACAGGCGTATGGACTATTGGAGAATTGGCAAATACAAAATCTGTAAGTCTGGTTATTACCACTTTGGTAAACATTACCAACACTACAATTACTAATGTAGCTAATGTAAACTCAACTACTCCTGACCCTAATGAGGAAAACAACAAAGTGAACAATAACACAACCGTAGCTCCTGAAGCTGATTTGGAAATCGTCAAATTGGTATCCAACGCTACTGTTAAGAAAGGCGACATCATAACCTGGACAATAACTGTAACAAACAACGGTCCTGATACTGCATTGAACGTATATGTAAGGGATGAACTGCCTAAAGGATTAGTATTAAACGGCTATTCAAAAACCAAAGGATTGTTTGATTCCTATACTTTTACCTGGTTTATTCCTAGCTTGGCTAAAGGTGAATCACAGAACTTAACCTTAAGGACTTTGGTAAACGTTACCAACAGGACTTTAGTCAACACAGCTAACGTTACAAACGATGTATATGATCCTAACACTACCAACAATGAAGCAAACAACAATACTACCGTAGTTCCTGAAGCTGACCTTGAAGTTATCAAGACAGCTATGAATTCAACCGTTAAAAAAGGAGATGTTCTAGGTTGGAACATTACCATTATCAATCACGGTCCGGACACTGTATCTGAGATTTCAATAGCTGATAAAGCTCAAACAGGATTGGTATTTGTTGATTTACACGGTAGATTAATTAACGGACAGGTAGTAACTGATAAAATTAAAGTCAATTTGCAGGCCGGAGAGTCAATGACAATTTATGTCGTTACTTTGGTTAATGCATCTAATGTCAATTTAACTAATGAAGTTGATGTAAAAGGAGATATTTATGACCCTAATCTGGAAAACAACTATGACAATGATACTGTTGAAGTTCTTCCAAGAGCCGACATTGTTGTGGAAAAAACAGTTTCATCAAATGTAACCAGAAAAGGTGAAGAGATTACCTGGACCATTAAAGTTACCAATAACGGTCCTGATACTGCTGTAAATACCAGAGTTACTGATAAGTTGCCTAAAGGTGATTTAATCTACAACGGCCATAAGGCTGATGTTGGTAATTATGATCCTGAAAGCGGTGTCTGGATTGTAGGTGATTTGGCAAATGGCGTTTCAAAAACATTGACAATCAAGACAATTGTAAACATTACAAACAAGACTATCATTAACGTTGCTAATGTAACCAGTGACACTCCTGGAAACAAAACAAATGACACTGACAATACAACTTCAGTTCCTGAAGCTGATTTGGAAGTTATCAAGACCGCAATGAATACTACTGTTAAAATGGGTGATGTAGTAGTTTGGAACATTACCATTATCAATCACGGTCCTGATACAGTTACTCGAATCAATGTATTTGATGAGGCTCAAAAAGGATTGATATTTGTTGGCCATAGCGGTCAGTTAAATCCTCAACAGAGTATTAGAGCAGTTATTGATGTCACTCTGGAAGCTGGTAAGTCAACAACCATTTATGTTAAAACCTTGATTAACGCATCAAATGTCAATTTGACAAATGAAGTTGTTGTAATCGGCAATGTTTATGACCCTAATCCGGATAACAACCGTGACAATGATACTGTTGAAGTGCCTCCTGTCGCTAACATTGTTGTAGAAAAGACTGTTTCATCAAATGTAACCAAATTTGGAGAAGAAATTACCTGGACCATTAAAGTTACCAATAACGGTCCTGATACTGCTGTCAATACCAGGGTAACTGATAAGTTGCCTGAAGGCGATTTAATCTACAACGGCCATAAGGCTGATGTTGGTAATTATGATCCTGAAAGCGGTGTCTGGATAGTTGGTGATTTGGCAAATGGCGTTTCAAAAACATTGACAATCAAGACTATTGTAAACATTACAAACAGGACTATCATTAACGTTGCTAACGTAACCAGTGACACTCCTGGAAACAAAACAAACGGCACTGACAATACCACATCTGAGCCTAAAGCTGATTTGGTTGTTGTTAAAGAAGTGTCCAATAAAAATCCAAGATTCGGTGAAGAGATTACATGGACTGTAACTGTAACCAACAAAGGTCCTGATGTGGCAGTAAATGCCAAAGTAACCGATAAATTGCCTGCCGGTTTGATATTCGTTAAATCCAATGGTAATTATAATGCAACTACTGGCGTTTGGACTGTCGGTGATTTGGCTGATGGTGAAAGCAAATCCTTAGTAATAACCACTCTTGTAAACGTTACTAATGCTACCATTAAAAATATTGCTAATGCAACCAGTGACACTCCTGGAAACAATACTCCTGGAAACAATACAACTGATGTAGGTTCAATTGCTGATTTGGAAATCATTAAGTTGGTATCCAATTCTACAGCTAAGACCGGTGATGTTATTTCATGGACTATTATTGTTACCAATAACGGTCCTGATGCAGCTATAAATGTTAATGTGACTGATAAGTTGCCTTCTGGTTTGACTTATAAGGCTCATAAGGCTGATTATGGTGTTTATGATCCTTCACAGGGTATTTGGATTATTGGTGATATGGCTAACGGCAAGTCATACAGTTTGGTTATTAACACTACTGTTGACATTTTAAACGGTACTATTGAAAACGTTGCTGTTGTAAATTCATCCACTCCGGACAACAACACAGACAACAACAAGGCTAACAATACTACTGATGTAGGTTCAAATGCTGATTTGAGCATTGTCAAAGAGGTTTCCAATAAGACCCCTCACAGCGGCGATATCATTACCTGGACAATTACAGTTACCAATAACGGTCCTGATGTGGCTCGAGGTGTTAATGTGACTGATAAGTTGCCTGCTGGTTTGACTTATAAGGCTCATAAGGCTGATTATGGTGTTTATGATCCTTCACAGGGTATTTGGATTATTGGTGATATGGCTAACGGCAAGTCATACAGTTTGGTTATTAACACTACTGTTGACATTTTAAACGGTACTATTGAAAACGTTGCTGTTGTAAATTCATCCACTCCGGACAACAACACAGACAACAACAAGGCTAACAACAACACAACCGTAAATGAAAATGCTGATTTGGTCATTGTCAAAGAGGTTTCAAACAAGAACCCTCACAAGGGAGACATTATCACTTGGACTGTAACAGTAACCAACAAAGGACCTTCCGAAGCTAAAAACGTAAAGGTAACCGATAAGTTGCCTGAAGGATTGGTATTCAAAGGTTCAAACGGTGCTTATAATCCTGAAAGTGGTGTCTGGACTGTTGGTGACTTGGCTGATGGTGAAAGCAAATCCTTAGTAATAACCACTCTTGTAAACATTACCAACAGGACTATTACCAACGTTGCTAATGTAACCAGTGACACTCCTGATTCAAACAAGACAAACAATGTAGCTAACAACACTACTGATGTGGCTCCTGAAGCTGACCTTGAGGTAATAAAAACAGTAAGCAATTCAACTCCTAAGAAAGGAGACATTATCACCTGGACTATTACTGTAACCAATAATGGTCCTGACGTGGCTGTCAATGTAAGAATAGTTGATACAATTCCTGAAGGACTTTTAGTTGTCGGAGATTCAATGACCAAACCTACAAGTGAAGTTATCATTGAAATTCCTAAGCTTGATGCAGGTAAATCAGCTGAATTTACAATTAAGACATTGGTCAACGTTACCAACGCAACTCTCAGAAACGTCGTTGTAGCTAATTCAACTACATACGATCCTAATGAAACCAACAATAAGGATAATGAAACTGCTGAAGTGCCTGCAGAAGCTGATTTGGAAATCATCAAATTGGTATCCAACTCCACTGCTCACAAAGGCGACATTATCATCTGGACTGTTAAAGTAACAAACAACGGCCCTGATGCAGCTGAAAAAGTTTATGTAAATGATATCCTGCCTAACGGACTGGTTTACAAAGCTCACAATGCAAATAAGGGATTGTTCGATTCAAACAAATTGGTATGGTTCATTGAATCATTGGCTAATGGAGAAACCCAGACATTAACAATCGAAACTTTAGTAAATACAACTAACACTAAAATTACAAACATCGTTAATGTAACTTCAGACACTCCTGATTCAAATAAAACCAACAATGTAGCTAATAACACTACTGATGTTCCTCCTGAAGCGGACATTGGTGTTGTTAAAGAGGTAAATGAAACTGAATGTGTAAAAGACCAAATCGTTGAATGGAAAATTACAATGACCAACCACGGTCCTGACGGAGCTACAGACGTTGTTGTAAAAGATAACTTGCCTGACACCCTGATATTCGTAAGTGCCGACGGCAATTATAACCCTCAAACAGGTATCTGGACTATTGATTACTTGGCTAGTGGTGAAACACGTGTTTTAACCATTATAACCAAAGTAAACACTACCGGTATGGTAATCGTAAACAACGTTACCGTAACCAGCGGAGTCTATGATCCTGACATGAGCAACAACAAGGCATCCAACAACACTACTGTTGTAAAAGAGACTTTGGCTGATTTGGTAATCGTTAAAGAGGTTTCAAACAAGAACCCTCACAAGGGAGATGCAATTACCTGGACTATTACTGTAACCAACAATGGTCCTGACAGTGCAAAAGACGTAACAGTAACCGATAAGTTGCCTGCAGGATTAATATTTAAAGATGCAAACGGCAATTATAATCCTGCTACTGGTGTATGGACAGTCGGTGATTTGGAAAACGGCAAATCCGCAAGTCTAATCATAACCACTGTGGTTGACATTACAAACAGTGAAATTACAAACGTTGCTGTTGTAAACTCCACCACTCCGGACAACAACACTGACAACAACAAGGACAATGACACTACCGTCATTGACCCTGAAGCGGACATCAGCGTAATCAAGACAGTGTCCAACCCAACTCCTAAAAAAGGTGATGTGATTACCTGGACAATTGTTGTAACCAACTTCGGTCCTGATGCGGCTAAAGACGTTGCAGTTGTAGAGGAATTGCCTGAAGGATTACAACTGATGGCAGCAAAAGGAAGCAAAGGTGCATATGAAAACGGTATTTGGACAATTGGAGAGTTGAAAAATCATGAACAGGCAACATTGACATTGACAACTAAAGTAACCGTTTCCGGCGGTACCATTGAAAATATTGTCGTTGCAAGTTCATCCACACACGATTCCAATAAAACCAACAACAATGATACTGAAGTAACTAATCCAAAACCTGTTGAAACCAGTGCTGATTTGGAAATTACCAAAGTGGCTAATGTTAAAGCGGTTAAAGTTGGAGACAATTTCATATGGACTATTACTGTAACCAACCACGGTCCTGATGTAGCGAAAAACGTTCGTGTAATCGACTGGGCTGTCGGTGACTTCGAATTGCTGAATGTCATTGCATCCAAAGGAGAATTTGATGTAAATACTGGAATTTGGGCTATTGGAGACATGAAAGTTGGAGATACTGTAAGCTTAAAACTCATCTGCAAAGCATTGAGTGATATTCCTGCAGTAAACCATGCTATTGTGGAAAGTGATACTCCAGATCCAAACGAGGACAACAATCACGACATGTCCACAGTTGATGTGTATAAGCCAACTCCTGATGCTCCGGTAAAACACAACGTTCCAAACGCTCCTGTAATGCATGCTACCGGTAATCCGATTGTAATGGTTCTTTTAGCACTTTTAGCTATTGTTGGAGTAACCTTAAGAAAAAGAAATTAAACACAAAATGGGAATTCAATTTCCCATACTTTTTTATTTTTTGCCTATTTTGAAACTAAATTTTAATTGAAGCCGGACTTCATAATACTTATTGTTAATATATTAACTGTCATTTTAATCGATGCTTTTTTTAAAATTATTGATTCAAGCTTACTTTTTTTCTAAACTTTGTCTGCCAATCTACATAGGATTAGGCAAATTCATAGTTTTCAAATCATTCAAATATTTTAAAAGTCATTAATGATATAAATATTAATGATTAGATTAAATGTGTGATTGAATGAAAAGTGATAGTATTAAAAAAGGAATTCAAAGGGCTCCACACAGATCCCTTTTAAGGGCATGTGGACTTGACGATGAAGACTTTAAAAAACCGTTCATTGGAATAGCCAACAGTTTCACCGATATCGTGCCGGGTCACATTCACCTCAAAGAACTGGTTGAATTTGTAAAGGAAGGTATCAAAGCTGCCGGAGGTATTCCATTCGAATTCGATACAATGGCAGTATGTGACGGAATAAGCATGAACCATGAAGGAATGAAATACTCCCTTCCATCAAGGGAAATCATTGCAGCAACCGTTGAAAGCATGACCAAAGGACACGCATTCGACGGACTTGTACTGATTCCAAGCTGTGACAAGGTAGTTCCTGGAATGATTATGGGTGCGGCCCGTGTTAATGTGCCAAGTATTGTGGTTACAGGCGGACCTATGCAGTCAGGCGAATACAACGGCAAACCTGCAGATTTGATTACAGTTTTTGAAGCTGTCGGTGCAAATTCCGCAGGCAAGATGTCTGAAGAGGAAGTTCTTGAACTTGAAAAATGCGCCTGTCCTGGAGCCGGAAGCTGTTCCGGGCTGTTTACTGCAAACACAATGGCATGCATAACCGAAACATTTGGTTTATCCCTGCCTACCTGCGCCACAACCCATGCAAGAACAGAGGAAAATGATAATATTGCATTCGAATCCGGACGTCAGATTATTAAGCTGGTTGAAGAGGACATTAAACCGTCTGATATACTGACTCAGGAAGCGTTCAACAATGCAATTGCAGTTGACATGGCTTTGGGTGGCTCTTCAAATACCGCACTGCATATTCCTGCAATTGCAAGTGAAGTTGAAGGTGTCGATGTTGATTTGGAACTGTTTGATGAAATTTCAAGAAACGTTCCCCACATTGCGCTCATCTCCCCTGCCGGTGAAGACTCAATGATGGATTTGCACCTTGCAGGAGGAATTCAGGCTGTTTTGAAAACATTGGGTGATAAGATAGACACCAGTCAGTTGACAGTAACCGGAAAGACAATTGCAGAGAATTTAAAAACTGTTGAAAACAAAAACACCGATGTAATCCATACCCTTGACAATCCCGTTCATGAAGATGGTGGTATAGCTATTTTGAAAGGTAATTTGGCACCAAACGGCAGTGTAGTCAAAAAAGGTGCTGTAGCAGACAATCTTATGCATCTTAAGGGTCCTGCAAAGGTATATGACTCTGAAGAGGAAGTCACAAAAGCGATTTTCGACCATGAAATCGGTGAAGGCGATATTGTTGTTATCAGATATGAAGGACCTAAAGGAGGTCCTGGAATGCGTGAAATGCTCAACCCGACTTCAGCTCTTGCGGGAATGAACATAAAGGACGTCGGTCTGATTACTGACGGAAGGTTTTCAGGAGGAACAAGAGGACCTTGTATAGGACATGTATCACCTGAAGCAAGGGAAAACGGACCTATTGCTGCCATTCAAAACGGTGATATAATAGAAATTGACATTGAAAACAGATTGATTAATGTTGAGCTTACAGATGAGGAAATCGAAAGCAGACTTAATGAAGTCGAACACCCTGAAAGCGACGTTACAGGATGGCTGGCAATATATCAAAAGCTGGTCCACTCTGCTGATACCGGAGCTATTTTAAGGTAGTGTTAAAATGGAAATTCTTAACTATTCAGAGATTGATTTGGCCGAAACCATCAAAAGGTCAGAAGAGGACGTAAACAAGGTCCTTGATATAGTTTCAGATATTTTAAACAATGTCAAAAACAATAAGGATAATGCTATTAGAGAATATACTGAAAAGTTCGACGGTGTTACAATAGAAAATTTGAAAGTATCCAAAGATGAAATTGCGGAGGCTTATGACACTTTGGATGATGAATTGCTTGCGGCTTTAAAACAGGCTGCATCCAACATTGAAAAATTTCACAAAAAGCAAATTCCAGGCGAGTGGGAAATGGAAGTGAACCCCGGAATCGTTGCAGGTCAAATCGTAAGGCCGATTAACTCAGCGGGATGTTACATACCTGGTGGAAGGGCAGCCTATCCCTCATCAATATTGATGACTGTAATACCTGCAAAAATCGCAGGTGTTGAAAAGGTTGTATGTGTAACACCACCGCAAAAGGACGGCAAGATTCTGGATGCCATTTTGGTAGCCGCAGACATTGCAGGCGCTGATGAAATCTATAAGGTCGGCGGTGCCCAGGCTATTGCAGGTCTTGCATATGGAACCGAATCAATTCCTCGCGTAGAAAAAATTGTAGGTCCCGGAAATATATTCGTTACAGCAGCAAAGAAACTGGTCTATGGTCAAGTAGATATCGAGTTTCCGGCAGGTCCATCAGAAGTGCTGATATTGGCTGATGAAACAGCTAATCCTGAATTTCTGGCAACTGACATATTGGCGCAGGCAGAACACGATCCTAATGCGTCCTGCTTTTTGGTAACAGATTCAAAGGATTTGGCTATTAAGACTGATGAATTTGTCAAACAGTTAACCGAGATTGCACCAAGACGTGAAATTATTGAAGAGTCATTATCTAAAAGCGGAAAAATTATTATCACAGACACATTTGACGAAGCTATTCATGTAACAAACGAATACGCTCCAGAACATTTAATCATAACCACTAAAGATGATGATGAAACACTTTCACACATTAACAATGCAGGGTCAATCTTTTTAGGCTCATACTCACCGGTTGCAGCCGGGGATTACGGATCCGGAACAAATCACGTTCTGCCTACAGGCGGCGGTGCAAAAATGTATTCCGGTCTTTCAACTGAAGCATTCATTAAGAAACCTACAGTTCAAAGACTGACAAAAGAAGGTTTAAAGGAATTGTCAAAGACATCCGTTCCTATAGCCGAATATGAAGGATTTTTTGCACATGCAAACTCCTTTAAAACAAGATTGAAATAGTTTATAAGTAATTTCTTATAAACCTTTCTTATTTTTTAATATATTATAATATTTTATTCACATCTAAATTCAACGTTTTCATTTTAATCTAATAATATGCGTTCAATTTTGATTTATAAGTCTATAAAGTATTTATATAAAACTGTATCTAATTTTATTTTGTAATAGATAAATTAACAACTTTATTAACTAATTTGGGGATTAAATTATATTTTTTCCCCTATTTTTTAATGGGGGGTTGATTTGAGCGAATTATTAATTTTGCTTGACATTGTCTTGATCGTTCTTGATATTATTGTCATAGTCAAACATTTCAATAATTAATTGAATGGTCTCGTATGATAGTTGGTTTTTGTAAGGTTGGTTCGTGATTTTTCAAGGCCCACCAGCCGGAAGTTTTGCTTAACTCTTCCCAACCTTATTAGACTATTATAATTGCTTATTTTTTTAAAATACCCATTTTTAAACAATTTGAGAAAACTTTATATATTATGTAAATCTACACTATATTTAAGAATATGAGTTATTCATATTCAATACCTTCTATTAAAAAACAGAAGAATTAGTTAATTAAAACAGTTGTCTAATCTGGTGGTAGTTTATAGGATTTCCTATAAACTTAGACAACACTTATTTTTAAAAGTATTAATTATTTTTCTTTTAAAATTAATTTATTTTTACAGACCTCGAGGTGAATAATTTGCAAGGTTTATTAAAAGACTGGAGGAGAACCAACTATGCCAGCCAATGCAACAGTGAAATTGCAGGCAGTGAAGTCACTGTAATGGGTTGGGTACATGAAATCCGTGATTTCGGAGGAATCATGTTTGTCATCATCCGTGACGTGACTGGCAGAGTACAGATTACTGCTCCAAGCAAAAAAGTAGATGAAAACATAATGGAAGAATTAAGAGAATTGAGAAAAGAATCCGTTGTAGCTATCAAAGGTATGGCACAGGAAGCTCCTAAAGCACCAAACGGTGTTGAAATTTTACCAAAAGAAATTAAACTGTTAAGCTTAGCCAATCAGCCTTTACCGATGGATCCAACCGAAAAGGTTAAAGCCGGAATCGATACAAGATTGGATTCAAGATTTTTAGATATCAGAAAGGAAAACGTTTCAGCTATTTTCAAAATCAAAGGTCAGATGTTCCATTCAATCAGAGATTTCTTTTATGATAATGGATTTTATGAAATTAACACCCCTAAACTCGTAGCTTCAGCTACCGAAGGAGGAACAGAATTATTCCCTATTCTTTACTTTGACAAAGAGGCATTTTTAGGCCAATCTCCACAATTATACAAGCAGATGATGATGGGCAGTGGAATGGACAAGGTATTTGAAATAGGCCAGATTTTCAGAGCAGAAGAGCACGATACCTTAAGACACTTAAACGAAGCAGTATCCATCGATGCAGAAGCATCATTCGTGGATGACGTTGACATGATGAACGTCTTAAACAAGATGCTCGTTAAAGTAATAGGCGACATCAATGAAAAATGCAGCGATGAATTGGACATTTTAGGTCATGAACTGGAACTTCCGGATGAGAAATTCCCGCATGTAACCTACGATGAGGCTGTAGACATCATCAATGCAAACGGCGTTGAGCTTCCATGGGGTGAAGACTTATCCCGTGAGGCAGAAAAGGTATTGGGTGAAGAGATGGGAGGATTTTATTTCCTCACCGAATGGCCGTCTGCAATCAAGCCGTTTTACGTAATGCCTAAAGACGGAGATGAAAAATACTCCCATGCATTCGACCTGATGTATAACAACTTGGAGCTGTCTTCAGGTTCCACTCGTGTACACCAGCACGACTTGCTTGTAAAGCAAATTGAGGAAAGAGGATTGAATCCTGACGGATTCGGAACTTATCTTAAAGCATTCGAATACGGTATGCCTCCTCACGCAGGTTGGGGTGTAGGTGCTGAAAGACTTACCATGGTCATGACCGGATCTGAAAACATCCGTGAATGTGCACTCTTCCCAAGAGACAGGCAAAGATTAACTCCTTAATCTTTTTTTCTTTTTTAAGGATAATATGGAAGAATATGACATAGCTGTTGTTGGCGGAGGACCGGCAGGAATCATGGCGGCAATTACGGCTAGCCAGAATTCCTCAAGGGTTGTACTGCTTGAGAAAAATTCCTCTCTTGGTCGCAAACTGTTAATGACTGGTGGAGGAAGGTGCAACATTACCAATCTCAAGCCAATAAAAAAGCTATTGAATTCATATTCCCAAAAAAACTTTTTAAAACACTCTTTTTATACTTTTACAAATGAAGATTTATTTTCCCTATTTCAGGATAAGGGTTTGGGTTTTATTCAGGAAGATGACAACAGGATTTTTCCCGAAACCGAAAAGTCTTTAGATATTTTAAATGTTTTAACTGAGTATCTCGATGATGTTGTTATAAGTTATAACTTTGAAGTCGAATCGATTAGGCAAGGTTTTATAATCAACGATAAGATTAAAGCAGATAAGGTTATAATCGCAACCGGCGGAATAACATATCCCCAAACCGGATGCGGCATGAAAAATTATTCTTTGACTTCACAGCCCATAACAGACATCAAATACGGTCTTGTTCCGCTATTGACAAAAAGAGACTTGTCCGATATTGCTGGAGTAACCCTATATGATGTAGTTATAAGTTATAAGAAAAGCAGGGTGAAAGGCAACGTGCTCTTTTCCCATGTTGGCCTGACAGGTCCCGGAATCATAAATCTGAGCAATGAAATCTCAGAAGTTTTAAGTTATAACTTGTTGGAGAGCGGTCCTGATTTTGACATTGACATTGCAGTTGATCTTGTTCCCGAGCTTTCACGTGACCAGCTCAATGAAAGGTTTACAGGTGATTTTCAGTCAAAGGGAAAGACAATGCTTAAAAATTATCTGAAACTGTTTTTGACAAACAGATTTATAGGTTTCTTTTTGGATGAAATAGGTTTGGACGGGGAAATTCAATTGTCCAAAATCAACAAGAAAAGCAAAAACCGCCTGATTGAAAATTTAAAAAGATTCACTTTTGAAATTGACGGATTTAACAGTGATCTGGCTAAGGTTACCATTGGCGGAGTTGATCTGGCAAACATTAATCCGAAAACCATGGAATCCACCTTAATTCCCGGATTGTATTTTGCAGGTGAAGTTCTTGATTTGCACGGTCCCACCGGAGGGTATAATCTCAAGATTGCATTTTCAACAGGTTATCTTGCGGGATTGTCCGCCAGCGATAGATGATATATATCACCAATTTCAAATCAATTTCAAAAACCAAAACCTTGATGTTAATGTAGGACACGATTAATATTAATCCACTTCAAAACCAAAACCATCAAAATAATTCATCATATTTTCGATTTAAGTGCACTTTCAATCCGCTCAATTTTTTTCAAAAACAAAATATTTAACATATATTTAATCCAAAGGTTAACTTATGACAGACAAAATGTTCATGGGTGCATCAACTAAACAAGGTCTGGATATTGCAAACAAAAGTAGAGAGATTATCCGTGGCCTTATTGGTGATGATGTCAAAGACTTGAAACCTATAGAAAGAGACATCGTTGAGAGAATCGTTCACTCAACTGCCGATCCTGAATATGCCAAATTGGTACATATGAGTTCTGATTTTGTGGATGCAGCTATGGCCTCCCTTAAAAATAAGGAAACCATCCTGACTGACATCAATATGGTCAAGTATGGTATCACCAGATATGAGGGGGAAGTTGAGTGTTACATCAAAAACGAGGAAGTTGTAAAGATAGCTAAGGAAAATCAGATTACAAGAGCGGCTGCAGCTATGCGTTATGCTGCAAGTAATGATTTTGAAGGAATTGTAGTTTCAGGTAATGCTCCAACCGCTGTTTTTGAAGCAATGGATTTATATGCAAGAGGTGAAATGAATCTCAAGGCAATCGTAGGTGTTCCTGTCGGTTTTGTAGGAGCTGCAGATTCAAAAGAAGCTTTAAGAAATTCAGATATTCCAAACATCATTGTTGAAGGTCCTAAAGGAGGAACTCCAATCGCCGTTGCATGCGTAAATTCATTAATCCAACATTTATAGTGTGATAAAATGTATTCAGAAGAATTGTTCAATGAATCTAAAAATTATTTTCCGGGAGGCGTAAACTCTCCGGTACGTGCCTTTAAGCCTTATCCGTTTTTCGTTAAAAGCGCCGGTGGATCCAAACTCACAGACGTTGACGGAAAAACATATATTGACCATTGTCTGGCTTATGGTCCTTTGATATTGGGTCATGCAGACCCTAAGGTTGTAAGGGAAGTTTCAAACCAATTGACAATAGGAACCGCTTACGGTACTCCGACAGAAAATGAGATAACCCTTGCAAAGGAAGTGGTTGACAGAATTCCGTCTGCTGAAATGGTAAGGTTCTGTAACAGCGGAACCGAAGCGACCATGAGTGCAATCAGGCTTGCAAGAGGTTTCACAGGCAGGGACAAGATTGTCAAGTTTGAAGGAGCATATCATGGTGCACACGATTATGTATTGGTAAAAGGCGGTTCTGGTGCTGCAACACTACCTGACAGTCCTGGTATTCCAGAAGACACAACTAAAAATACATTATCTGTTCCATTCAATGATGAGCAGGCCCTTACAGAATTGATTGAAAAGGAAGGCGAAAACATTGCCTGTATAATTATGGAAGTTGTCATGGGTAATGTCGGCTGCATTGAACCGAAACCTGGCTTTTTGGAGTTTATAAGAAAAATAACAGAAGAAAACAATATCATATTAATATTTGATGAAGTCATTACAGGTTTTAGAGCATCAAGAGGAGGTGCCCAGGAGTATTATGGAGTAACTCCCGATTTAACTACTTTAGGTAAAATAGTAGGCGGAGGTCTTCCTATGGGTGCATTCTGTGGTAAAAGGGAAATCATGGAAATGATTGCTCCTAACGGTCCTGTCTATCAGGCAGGTACATTTTCAGGAAATCCAGTTTCAGTTCAGGCCGGTATTTCTACTTTAACCCAGCTCGATGATGCTTTCTATAAGGAACTTGAAAGGAAAGGAAACTACTTAAGAGGCAATATCCAGTCAATCATAGAGGATGAGGAATATAACATTCAACCGGTAGGGCTTGCGTCAATGTTTCAGATTTATTTCAATCCCGAACCGGTTTACAACTATGCTGATGCTCAAAATTCAGACAGAAAACTGTTCTTGAGATATTTCAAGGCGCTTTTGAAAGAAGGAGTCTTCATCCCTCCATCCCAGTTTGAGTGCAATTTCATTTCAAATGCACACAGCATGGAGGATATGCAGAAGACTTCAGACGCCATTGAAATAGCTCTTCAGGCAGCTTTCAGAAAAAGAAGAAGGTAATATAATGGAAATAGATTTTAAGGAAATTGCATCATACATAATAATTCTTGTAATTGTTCTTATTGCCGCCCAACACCTGAACGTGGTCGTTTCAGGCAGTATGGAACCTGCATTCTACAGAGGAGACATTGTCATGGTTCAAAAGGCGGATTTTTTAGGCATCCACGAATTTGACCCTGCGGATGTCAAGATAGGTGATGTAGTCGTTTATGATGCTGCATGGTTTGACCAGCCGGTAATTCATAGGGTTATTAATATTGTCAATATCAACGGAACCACGATGTATGTGATTAAGGGGGACAACAACGATTCTCCAGATCCGTATTACGTTACCAAAGACCAGATAAGAGAAAAGGTCGTAACCTTTGGTGACAATCTTGTGGTAATTCCAAAAATCGGTTATCTTTCCCTTTGGTTAAGGGGTTTATGATTATTTAAGGTGAGTTAATGTATTTTGAAATTGAAAAACAGGCTATCGATGCCATAAATAAGGCATTGGATCAATATGATGTGGAAATTGACAGGGATTTCAAATTGGAATTTCCTCCAAATCCTAATTTGGGAGATCTTGCAAGTACAATTGCTTTTGCTTTAACCAAAAAGTTAAGGACTTCACCTCCTGAAGTTGCAAAGGATTTGGTTGAAAAGATAGAGGTTCCTGAGATTTTTTTAAAAGTCCAGAACTTCGGACCTTACGTGAACTTTTTCATTGACTATTCCAAGTTTTCCAAAATGCTTCTGGAAAAGGTGGATGAAGATTACGGAAAGCTTCCGGCATATGGTGAAAAAATCATTCTGGAGCATACTTCAGCTAATCCTAACGGTCCGCTGCACATCGGACACATAAGAAACTCCATTTTCGGAGATTCCCTTGCAAGGCTTTTGCGTCTTGCCGGAAGGGAAGTGGAAACACAGTATTATGTCAATGATATGGGAAGACAGATTGCCATAATCGTCTGCGGCATAACCGAATGCGGCCTTAAGATTGAGGATTATGAAGGCGAAAAGCTTGACCATAAAATCGGAAAACTTTATTTTGATGCAAACAAGGCTGTTGAAGAGGATGATGCTTTAAATGCTAAAGTTGACGAATTAATCCAGAAATACGAAAAGGGTGAAGATGAAGAGTTGAATAAAGTCTTTGAAGATGTTGTCTCAAAATGTATTTCCGGAATGAAAGAGTCTCTTTTAAGGATGAACATTGTCCACGATGACTTCGTCTGGGAAGGCCAATTCATTAGAAATGGCGAAGTCGATGATTTGGTATATTACATCCAAAGAGAAGGATTCACACGTGAAGACGATGTCTTATACATTGATTTGACAGACTTCAACATCGAAAAGGAATTTGTTTTAAGAAGGTCAAACGGTACTTCACTTTATTCAACCCGTGATCTGGCTTATCACAAATACAAAGCTACTTTAGGAGACACAGTACTTGACATTTTAGGTTCAGACCATAAGTTGGCTGCAAAACAAATCAAAGTCATTTTTGAAGAGATTTTAAGACAGACTCCGCCTGAAGTAATCTTTTATGAATTCATTACCCTTCCTGAAGGATCAATGTCAACAAGAAGAGGTAAATTCGTTTCTGTCGATGAGCTGATTGATGAGGCAGTATCAAGAGCCACTGATGAAATCAAATCAAGAAATCCTGATTTGACTGATGAAGAAATCGCACCGATGGCTGAAGAGATTGGTGTGGGAGCAGTAAGATTCTTCATTGCTAAATTATCCCCTGAAAAACACTTAACTTTCAAATGGGATGAAGCTTTAAGCTTTGAGAGAGGTTGTGCATCTATTCAGTATGCACATGCAAGGGCATGCAAATTACTTGATAATGCCGGCAAAGACATCAGCTCTTTAAAAGTTGATGATAACTGGGTTCCAAATGAATCTGAACAGGATCTTATAAGACAGATTGCTAAGTTCCCGCAAGTTGTTGAAGATTGTGCTAATAAAAAGAGAGTTCACAACATTACACAATATTGTCAGGACTTGGCAGGTTCATTTAACAGATTCTACAAATCAGAACAGGTAATTGGTTCTGAAGTAGAAGACACCAGATTGATTTTAGTTGACAGAGCTAAAACAACCATTAAAAACGCTTTAGATATTTTAGGTGTTTCAGCACCTGAAAAAATGTAGATGGGTAATTTAACTCATCTTTTTAATTTTTTTACTAAAAATATTAAATTTCATCACCTAATTAAAATCAATAACATTCAAATGTTTTATTCCGTCTCTTGAAAGGTCAAATTCGTCTGTTGTAATAATATATGCATCGAATTTATCTTTTATTCTAAAAAATGGCTCATACTCTCTTTTAATTGTTTTTTCATCAGATAACACATATGATACTTGAATATATTTGTTGACCATTTTTTTCACAAATAAAATCAATTTCTTTTTTGTGAATTTCATGGTAAAAGTTAACCATCAACTTCAACAGGCACATATTACTCTGACCATTAACAAAATTTTACAAAAATTATTTTTTTAAGTGTATCTGTTTAAAATGAATGTTTTGTAATGAAATATTAAAAACTCCTGCAGATAAAATAAATCAGCGTTATTCGGATAATAAGAAAATAAGTATTGAAAAACTAGACTTATAATCAATATCAATTGCAGAATTTAATCTGCAATTCAACACGTGATATTGATTTATACCTAATCCAATCAGGTATCACCTAATTGTGGAGGATAAATCCTCTTGGTTATTTATTAATTATTTATCATATATAAAGATTTTGCAAATAGATTGTGTGTACTTTAAACACGGGGAGAACACCGAAATGTGTTGAATTTCGAAAGAAACCTAAGAATAAAATGGTTTAACATCTATTTGCAGGTGATACTGGAGAATTTAGGATTCTATAGGAATAAGTATAGGACTAAGATAATGCAGATTAAATCCACAATATGTGTTAAATCTACACTAATTTCTATGGAAATTTCAGTTTCCATTATAAATCCTCCAGATTGGATAAGGTATAGAATTAGTACGAATAGTCCAGTTACTTTTAAAATAAATTTCAAAATCAACTTTCATCTATCTTACAGCAAGGATACCTCGACCTCTTTAGGTTTAGGAGGAATTGCTGCCCTCCAATCTACTAACCAACCTTTAATAGGTTCCAATAATTTTAATCGTTTGCTACTGACTCCTTGGCTAATTACAGTGCCGTCAAATTTTTTCAGTTGGAAGTAACCGCTACTGCGTTTGCCTGTGATAAAACAAACCGTATTATTATACATTACTTTATCAAACCTTCTGAATCCGTTAACGATGTAGGGTGATTGGTTGCGTTGTCGTATGCCTCCTTTTCCTGGTTTGGTTTTATGGATTTGACGGTTATGTCTTCTGACTTTGCGATATAGGAATTCGACATTGGATTGTTCTGCATTGAAATTATGGCTGATTACATATGCATCATTGCAATGAGACTTGCTCATGCCTAGTTTTTCGCGAGTGTATTTAGTCAGATAACCGAAAGTTTCAAAAACATTATCAAACTCATTTTTAAGCAATTCCACCAATCTTTTCCTCATGATGTTCATGTGAGAAGCATGATGAAATGATTTTACTTTCTTGTTGAATTTTATTTCGTTTTTGTGTATTTTTTCGTGGCATTCTTTGCATAGTGTTGTGAGGTTTTCCATGCTATCTGATCCTCCGTGGCTTCTAAATCGTATATGATGAACATGTAATTGAGTATTTTGTGCTCCACATATTTGACAAGTGTAATTGTCTCTGCTTAAAACTGCCGCTTTAACATTATAAAAACCCATAGCATCACCCTGCTGATACTCCACTCCTTGTATATCCGGATTTTTTAGTTTATGCGGATCAAATTCAGCAGTCTCCACAATAATGTTTTCCACAGGAATAAATCCGCAGACCTTTTTAATGATAGTTAGATGACTTTCAATTTTATGTTGGATGCTGGGTGTCAATTTTCCTTTTTTTCCACGGTTATTGAATCTTTTAGGTCGATATCTTAATTTTCGGGTTCGGCGACTTCTGCGCAGGCTTTTTCGAGACTCCAATAATTTAGGAATGTCCTGGCGCAATTCAACTGTAGCTTTAAATAATTCCTTCTGTTGTGTTGTTGCAGACAATCCTATATATCTGCTTCCGGCATCAACACCCAGATTAACCGGCTGTCTATAACCGCTACTACCATACAGCAATTGTATGGTAAAAGGCGTGCGATTTACTACTTTTGCTTTACATTCTTTTAATAATAATCTTGCTTTTCTTGGTTTACAAGGCATCAAAGCCTCACCATTCTTGTTTAGTACGTAAACTAACATGTAATGTTTACCTCCTATTCCTGAGTAAAGTTATCCCTCGACAATGTTATCCCAAGGTTTTTTTGTGGACAGCACCGTTCCTACCATCTCAGAACTTTTAACCATACCACCGTAGAGCAGCAGACTGGGATTAAACATCCACTGGTACCTATAATATTATTCTTGAGTAACGTAGACCCCATTTATGGGTCATTGTCTATTAAACTAGTGGATTTTTCCAGAAAAATTCTAGAAAATCCACGGCTTCTACAAAGCCGTGGTAGTTTAATTAATTCCTCCTAATTCAAGAGTTAATCATTACATTTAATTAGATTTAATCACTATATAAAGTTTTTCAAGCTTTATAAACTCTTTAAATTATATTTAAACATCAATATTGTATTCTATTTAAAAAATTGCTTTGATTTTGTAAATTTTAATATATTCAAAATATATAATTTAAATCATGAAAACCTGGAAAAAACATTTTGAAGGTAAAATTTTAATGTCTGGTTCATATCAATGCCTCCGAAATTTTTTCAAGCGTATTTTTGAAATTGTCATACTCTTCGCTGCCAATTATCTTTTTAATTTGTTCATCCCACTCGTCATCATAATCCATTACCTTTTGAGCGGTCTTGACACCTTTGGCTGTGATTTCTATTCTTTTTGTTCTTTTGTCGGGAATCCTTTTTATGAATCCCTTCTCTTCGAGCTTTTTAAGGTTTCTTGTTATTGTACTTTCATTGAGACGAAAGCTTTTGGCAAGTTCCTCCTGTATGATTCCTTCATTGAAGTATATTGAAATCAACAGCGGATAAAGGCCAAAGCTTAAATCATCGTCTTTTGTCTTTTCATTCAGGTATTTTGCGTGTTCCCTGTAAAGTATGGAGATGAATGGAACTGTTGGGGTGTCTTCATCAAACATTTTCCGCCCCTCTAATCAGTCTGTTGACGTAAAGTTCAATGCATGCGTAACATATAAGCGAACCTATTCCTCCGCCCAAAAGCATTCCGCAGTAGATTCCGAACTCTCCCATGTGGAATGTGAAACCCAGAAGGTATGCAAAAATAAGCACAAGTATGAATTCCCTGAATGTTGTAAGGACAAGTGATATTGTTCCCTTTCCGACGCCCTGGAAAACGTTACCTGCACTTGCTCCGAAAGGAACGTATAATATGAAAAGACACATTATCTGCAGAAAGCTTGCAATCAAAGGCTCCAGCTGGGCACTGCTTTCTGAGTATGAGAAAATGAAAGCTATCTGATTTGCAAAGACATAAAGGATAATGCACACTATTATTGATGCAATCAGTGCAACTTTAACGGCATATCTTGCTGTAACTCTCAGGTTTTCATATTTGCGTGCTCCATATGCAACTCCCGCAACTGATATTGCCGCTGTTCCAACGCCGATTGCCGGAAGCATTCCTACATTAACTATTCTCCATCCTGCTGTATAAACGGCTACAGCTACAGGGCCTGAGACTATTGTAAGCATGTAGTTGACAAATATTGTCAGGACGGATAATACCAGCTGCTCAAGGCTGGCGGGGATACCGACAACCAGAATGTCCTTGTACATTCCAAAGTCATTGTGGAAATCCTTCAGACTGTATGAAAGGTATGTGTCCTTTTTAACGAATATCCAGTAAAACATTAAAAGCAGACTTATCAATGGTCCCAGTACTGTTGCCCATGCGGCTCCCTGGATTCCCATCCCGAATGTGTAGATGAAAATCGGATCCAAAACCATATTGATTATTGCCGCTAAAGCTATTGGTATTGTAGCTCTTTTGATGTCTCCTTCTGCCCTGAATGCTCCTCCTACAATAGGCGGCATCAGAAGGGCAAATGTCCCGGCGAATATGATTAAACCGTAATCCATCGCATAGTTTATCACGCTTGATGCACCCATCATGTTAAGCATAGGCTCCAGCAACACAATAAAGACAATTGAAACGGCAACTGAAAAGATAAAGCTTAAAATAAGATTGTGTATTGCCGCATTGTTTGCTGAGGCCCGGTCCTCGGCACCGATGAATCTTGATATAAGTGAATTTCCACCGGCTCCAATTCCGTTTCCAAAACCTACCATAATCATGAACAGTGGTGTAATGTATCCGAGTGCTGCCAATGGGTCTGCACCGAGTCCAGCCACCCAAATACTGTCAATAATATTGTTTAAAAAAATCAAAAGCATACTGCCGATAATCGGTAAGGATAGCTTGTTGATTGCTTTTTTAGGGTCTCCTGTAATCATTTCAACGTTTTCATTTTTCTCCATACTATACCTCTCTTGCATATGCAACTATACTCTTGTATATGCAAGTGTTAATATTTAAAGGTATTGATGAACATGAAGTATAATTTATGTAAAAAAATAAGAGGGTTAGAGAGGGAATCTCTAACGTTTAACTTTCAAACTTGTTTTTATTGTGTCTTTTGAATAAGTGATTGACACGGTATATGTTTTACCAGCTTTAAGTTTCTTTAAATCAGCTTTTTTAATGGTAATCTGTACAATTCCTTTGGAATTGGTTTTTCCAGAGTAGGTCTTGCCGTTCACTTTGAATTTGACTACCTTATTTTTCAAAACAGTTTTGCCTTTAAGGGTAGCTTTCAATACTAATTTTGAAGCTGATTTTTTGACGTTGACTGTTTTTGCTGATGTCAGGATCTGTTTTACCTGAAGTGTGTTCTTAACGCTTTGTCCTGCATAGGTCACCACAATTGTGTATTTGCCCGGTGTTATTGTGTTTGGAATGGTAAGTGTTGCATAACCGTTCTTATCGGTTTTCACAGTGAATGTTTTGGAACCGACTTTAATGGTTACAAATTTACCTGCACCGACAAATTTACCGTTATCATCAACAATGCGTACACGGTATTTGGTTCCGTCATCGTAGAACATGTTGACGTTTTTGTTTTCTTTAAATCTGGAGAGGATATTTATTTTTATTGTAAGCACTTCACCTGTAATAGGGTTGGTAAGTGTCAGTTTGTGTGGTTCCGATGCTGGTTCCTAGGCTAACCTCAATGGAAAGTTCTCCTTTGCTGTTTGTTTTGGCTTTGCCTTCCGCCTTATTGTCAAATTTGTATTTGACTTCAACACCTTCAAGTTCATTGCCCCAATCATCTATAAATGTTGGAGTAATTGTTAATAACGTATTGTATCCAATAGTTATCTCATCAGGAATCTGTATTGTGTTCAATATTTCAACATGGCTTACTACTGATGTTCCGTTTGCCGGTGTGACTAATGCATATGTTCCAGGTTTTAAAACAATTCCGAAATCTGCTTCGCCATTTTTAACAGTGGCATTGGCGATATCCTTGCCGTTCTGTTTTAAGGTCAGTGTTGCACCTTCATAATCACTGTATACATTGAACTGATTGAATTCGGAGTAGTATTGCTTAATGCTTTCAATCATTGTCGGATTTTCAACAGTATATGCTTTAATGACTGTAAGGAAATAGTCAGATGTATCTTCCATTCCTGTACCGATATCAATGTATGAGACACCTTTTTGGAAAATCATTCTTGACGCTTGAAGCGCAGGTGCACTATCTGATTTGATTTTAACGGAAAATTTGTCGCCCTCTTCAATTAGGACATGCTGGTTTAATTTGATTGTATTGAATCCTGCATGTGTGGATTTTCCGGATTGTGAGTACATTTCAGTGTTGTTCACATAGACTGTGATGGTGTAGTCCATATCCGCCTTTTCGAAGTAGGTTCCGACAGCACCAACAAGATCCTCATCGAGGGAGGTGTACATGTTCATGTATTCGCCCTGTCCTTTTTTAAAGTAATAGTATGTCTGGGAAAATCCGCAGACATCATATTGGTAAAGTTTATTGTATAGTTCGGTGTTGTTTATGATAAATCCGATTGCATATATACCTACTTTAAGGGAATTGTCACAGTATGATAAATAGAAGTATCCGTCATCTCCCCATTCGGTTCCCCAGCTGTTTTTACAAATCCAGGCACCGTTTTGCGGAGGTGTGATTTTAAAGTTGTCTGCAGAATAGTTATCATCCCAACCGACTAGGGTAACGTAATGGTTTCCGCTTATGTCGCCGTTATAGTACATTGCATGAGTGTCTGGATTATAATATGGTGTATCTTTATCGGCTCCGTAAACAAATAAATCCAAAGCTCCATATTTTGTTAAGGCATCTTTTAATTCGGATTCGGATGAGATATTGGCAAAGACAGCATCCACGACATGATATGCATTTTCATCAAATATGATTGGGGATATTTTACCAAGTTCATCATATTCATCGTTTTCAGCTGAAACAGCTCCTAACCATCCAAGGAAATATCCGACAGCAGTCGAGTAGGTTCCACCTTCAACGTTTGTAGGATCTCCGTAGCGGGAGTATCTAAGTCCTAAATTTTGAATATTGTTTTCGGAAATGTCCAGGGTGATGTTTGTTGCGATTAAAAATGCTGATTCAAAAGCACCGGTAATACCGAATGCCCAGCAGGATCCCATACTGCCCTGATCTCTGACTGGGGTTACCAATCCCTGTTTTGCAAGGTTAAAGTAAGAGTCGCTAGGTGAACCTTTAATTGTTAATGGATTTAAAACAATCTGTTTTCCTTCATAAGCTACATATGTTGCAATGTATTCCTCATCAAGGACAACCTTATCCCTTGCGAACCTGTTGTTCTTTTGATATGAGCCTTCATTGTCATAGTAGGAAAAGATTGCCTCGCCGTTGTTTGCAAAATCACAGTTTTGGATTATATAGAAACTGTCATAAATGAAAATAGCCCCGCCTTTGCTTGCATTGTTTTCAGTAAAAGTATTGTATTTACATTCTAATCCTTCATAATCAACAAATAAGGCTCCTCCTTCAAATAAAACTGCAGTGTTATTTGTAAAATTGCATCCTCCAACAAATGTGCTTGCATTGGAAGTGTAAACCGCTCCACCGCTGACCCATGCCAAATTGTTTTTAAAGGTGGAATATGTAATGTCTAATGCACCGCCCAGCTGCAGTATTGCTCCTCCAAACATTGATGCGCAGTCAACAAACTCGGAGTTGTTTACTATAACATTGCCCTGAGCACCGTTTGTGCCTCCAATATCAAGATAAAGCGCTCCACCGTTCTTGGCTGACATGGAATTAATGAATTCACAATCCTGAATAACGGTTTTGGTCGGTTTTCCCAGCTCATTATCTCCTTTTATTGCTATTGCTCCTCCTGTGAGGTTTGCACAAAGGTTGATGAATTTTGATTTTTTAACTGAGGTTAAATAATTGTTATAAATTGCAGTTGCATATTTTGAGGTTGTATTTGCAAAAACGCTGTCTTCAATTGAAATGTTGGATTCGTAGCCAAACACCATCGCCCAACCGACGGGAATGCTGTTTATAAACAAATCGTTTGTCCCGTCAAATTTACTGTTAACCAGTAATATTGAAGATCCCCTTGGAGCATAATTGTCCAGATATTTATCTCCAGTGCTTGTAATGGCACTATCACGGGCATATATGGCTCCAGCTCTTTCTGTAGCATTGTTTTTTTCAAAAGTCACGTTAATTGTATTTAATGTTGCATGGTTAAGGGTTATTGCAGTGCTGTTGCAGTTCCTGATGATGAGATTTTTTAAGGTGACTGTGGAATTGGCTATTTCAAAAAGACCTGCACTGCCACTTCCGTCAATTACATGATTGTTTCCTTCGAAAACGTAATTTAAACTAGAGTTTTTAATGACAATTTTGTTTTGCGTGTCAGTTGTTGGATTAAATTTGTAGTCATCTTTAATGTCTATTGTAGGTGATGAAGACGAATTAATCAAATTCGATAAATCATCGTAGGTTTTCTCACCGGCGGATATGACATCGCTGTCGGTTGCGCCTAGTGTTTAGTTGTCGGCATCTTCAGCGCAGACCGCACCGATGGAAAACACAAATAGAATCAATAAGATGACGCTTATCTTATAAAATTTCAAAATATCTTCTCCATAATTTATTTTTTAAAATAATCTCTTGTAATTATAATTTATATGATAAAAAGTATTTTAATATTTTCTGATTTTGGTTCAAGGGGTGTAATAAGATGAGTTTTAAAAAAAATAGGATAATTTGTAGATAGTTACAAATTATCTTTTTGAAATTAGTCCTGTGCAGACTGGAGTATTGAAACGAGTGTTGCTTCATCAGGAGCAAATATGTGAATCACTTTTCCGTCTTCAATGTAGTCGAATGCGACTCCTCCATCGTATTCTTCATACCATCCGTCTTCATCTGCAAGTTTTTTGGCTGTAGCATTTTCAGATGGAGTGTATGTGTCGTCATCAAGTTCGGTGTTGCCAAAAATGACACTTACCAATACTCTTTCATCGCCTTTGTCAAATGCTGCAGTTGATATTTTCAAACCGTCACTGTTATAGTCTTCGCCTACTTTTTTGGCGGTTTCGTTTTCCTTAAATCCGTCAGGGATGGTGAATTTGAATCCCTGGATTGTCAATTCATTGTTGTTGACTTGCACAGATCAGCCATCAGAATTGGTGCTGTCGCTAGTGGAAAATTCAAAGTTCTAGCTGTCATCAGCACTTACGGCACTGATGGAGATGCATACTGCAAGTAACAGTACTCCTATCATTAAGATTTTTTTGTTCATTTTTTTCACCGTAACATTGTAATTGTCAATTTATCTATATATTACATCTTAAATTTAAATATTTTTAAATACATAATTAAATACAATAGGAGAATTTACTATGAAAGTTTTAGTTGTTGGTACTGGTGCTCGTGAACATGCTATTGCTGATGCACTTAAAGATGATGTGGATTTATACTGTTATATGAGTAAGATAAACCCTGGAATGAGCAAAATTGCAGAATTCAGACAAGGTGATGAAGGGGAAGTTGAAAAGGTGGCTGAATATGCCCTTGAAAATGACATTGACATTGCATTTATCGGACCTGAAGCTCCGCTTGGAAAAGGAATCGTGGATGAACTTCAAAAGAACGGAATTCCATGCGTCGGACCGACCCAAAGCGCAGCCAGAATCGAAACCGATAAGTCATTCATGAGAAAGCTGTTTGAAGACTATGAAATCGAGGGGTCATTGGTCTATAAGGTATTCGATAACTCCAAAGACGTATCTGAATTTTTGGATGAATTTGACCGTGATGTCGTTGTAAAGCCGGTCGGTTTGACAGGCGGTAAGGGAGTTAAAATAGTCGGAGACCACCTTAAGGACAATGAGGAAGCAAAAGAATACTCATGTGAAGTAATTGACAATGTAATGGGTGGATTTGCTCAAGTAATTATTGAAGAAAGATTGATAGGTGAGGAATTTACCATCCAGGCATTCTGTGACGGTGAACACTTGGCTCCAATGCCTGCAGCACAGGACCATCCTCACGCATTTGAAGGCGACGTCGGTGCAATCACCGGAGGTATGGGATCATACTCTGATGTCGGCGGTCTGTTGCCGTTTTTAACTCAGGATGATTATGACAAGGCAGTGGCAATCATGCAGGAAACCTTAAAGGCCATTGCAAAAGAGGCAGAACCGTACAAAGGTATACTGTACGGTCAGTTCATGCTGACCGCAGACGGACCTAAACTCATTGAATACAATGCAAGGTTCGGAGACCCTGAAGCAATGAACGTATTGCCTTTACTTAAAACTCCTTTGGCCGATGTTTGTAAGGCAATTGTCGACGGAAATCTCGATTCAGTGGAATTTGAAGACAAGGCCAGTGTGTGCAAATACATCGTGCCTGACGGCTATCCTGAAACAGAACATGCAGGAGAGCTTATTGAAGTGGATGAGGCTGCCATTGAGAAGATGGGTGCAAAAGTATTCTATGCAGCTGTTTCACAGGAAGATGACGGAATTCACCTTTCAGGCTCAAGGGCATTGGGCATTGTAGCTAGTGGAGAATCCATTGAAGAGGCTGAAAAAATAGCTGAAAAGGCATGCGAATTTGTTAAAGGTAACGTTTATCACAGAAGTGATGTCGGTACAGCGGACCTTGTAGCGAAACGTGTTGAACACATGAAAGAAATTTTAAACTAAAATTTCTTCTTTTTTGGTGATTAAAATTAAAAGAGATGTCAATCCCGAAGAGGTAGAAGAGCTCAAAAGAAGCATATATGAAAAGATTGAAGTCATTAAAGAAAACACTGGCAGTGAAAAGGACATCAAGAAATTGGAGAAATTTGACTCCATGTTAAGTTTCACAGAATCCAAATCCTGGGATGATGCCCGAAAAGCTAGACGATATGCCAAAATCGATAAGGGCTTAAGTTACTACCAGCGGTTCAAAATGGCTTTCGAAGGGGATGTCGACATTGATCCGGGACGTTTGATGGGACTTACCGACGGGATTTTTGGAATGGTAATGACCCTTCTGGTATTCGGTATTGCTCTACCTGAACTTCAGATTGCCAGTTATTCTGATTTTGTAGCTTTTATTTCAACATTGACTCCAACAATAGGTGTTACAATCGTCAGTTTTGTATTAATCAGTTCATTTTGGATTTATCATCATGAATTTATCAAGATAAACACTCTAAACATTCCATATTTGTGGCTCAACATAATCTTTCTGATTTGCATATCATTCATTCCGTTTTCCACTTCACTGATTGGAAACTATTCACATTTCTTTTTATCAGAAGCCCTTTTTGGCCTAAACATATTTTTGGCACTGGTTGCATTCTTTTTGATGTACCATTATGCCGACAGAAGAAATTTCCTTGAAGACAATCCGTCCAAGGAAGAGAAAAACCATGTTGTCCACACTTTACTTATTTTAATGGGTCTGACAGTCATTGTCAATCTTCTTGACTTCAACGTTTCAGGCAATTTCATCTATCTGTTTTTGCTTGTCCCGGTAATCTCTACATTCAGGGATATCTGGTTTAAGATGAAATCATAGAAACATTTAATATATATCCTTTACAAATATTCTTTTTTATAACGATAAAAAGGGGAATTATAATGGGCAGTCTGTTATCTGTTTGTGATATTAAAGAGGATGTAGAATATATTCTTGATTTGGCTAGTAAAATTAAGGCGGGAGATGTTGAAGAAAAACCTCTTGAAGGAAAGACACTGGCGATGATTTTCCAGAAGTCATCCACCAGAACAAGAGTTTCTTTTGATGTTGGAATGTACCAGTTAGGCGGAAGAGCCATATTTTTATCTTCAAACGATTTGCAGATGGGTAGAGGAGAGCCTATCCTTGATACAGCTAAGGTCTTAAGCCGTTTCGTTGATGGAATCATGATAAGAGCCATCAAGCACAGCGATGTTGAAGAGCTGGCCCAACATTCAGACGTGCCTGTAATCAGCGGCCTGACAGATTTGGAACACCCCTGCCAAGCCCTTGCCGACGCACTTACAATCAAGGAACATTTCGGAACATTCGAAAACAAAAAGATTTGCTTTGTCGGCGATGGAAACAACGTATGCAATTCCCTTTTATTGATTGCCCCTCTTTTGGGAATGGACATGTCCGTAGCCTGTCCGAAAGGATATGAACCTGATGAGGAAATCCTCAAAACCGCTGAAGAATTTGCAAAACAAAACGGTACAGAAATAACAGTCAGTGATGATATAGGCATAGCATTGGAAAATGTTGATGTGGTATACACAGACGTTTGGGTAAGTATGGGTGATGAGGCCGAAGCAAAACAAAGAGAAATTGATTTTGCACCGTTCCAGGTTAATTCCGATTTGATGGCGCTTGCAAATGACGGAGCCATATTCATGCACTGTCTGCCTGCAATCAGAGGCCAGGAAGTAACTTCCGATGTTATTGACGGACCTCAATCCGTGATTTATGATGAGGCAGAAAACAGAATGCACGCCCAAAAGGCTGTTTTATATTATTATCTAAAATAAACCTATTATTGCAAAAACAATGAAGATTCCAATCAAACACAGACAGCAGCCGATCCAATCAGAACTGTCATTGCTGGAGGATGAGCTGTCCTGGTGGGTATTGTTGTTTGATGATTGATTTTCAATTATCTCTACTTTTTTAACTGTTTCTTCCTTTCTTAAAACTGCTCCACAGTTTTTGCAGTATGTAGCTTCGTCAGGATTGTTTTCACCACAATTATAGCAATACATTTGTAATCATCCTCAAAATTATTTTCATGAATATTATCAGACCGATTCCACCAATAAAACCGGTTATGAATCTTATGGGATTGGTGCTTTCCCTTGGACCGAAATACTGTGTTACGCCATCAACTGTCACGGGTATGAGAAGAATCATTGAAATGATGAGCATATTCAAATCATAACCGTGTGTGTAAAAGTGATTCCAGATTAGATACACGATTAGTGCGGTATAAAATCCTGTGCATCTTGCACAAACCGGAAACTGATGGCCTTTGATGAAAAAACTTCTCTCGGGCTTTTGATGGCATAGGTATTTTCCAATGTTCATTTTATCATTTTTTAATATTTTAAGATAATTATATATATTTTTGTATTCATATCTAATTGTATAATATATAAAAAGGTTTTTAAAATGAGAGGCGGAGAAGCGATAATAGAATCCCTCAAGAATATGGGGGTAGACACAATATTTGGTTATCCTGGCGGACAGACCATACCATTCTATGACATGCTGTATGATGCGGACATCAATCATATACTTGTCAGGCACGAACAGTGCGCAGCTCATGCGGCAGACGGATATGCAAGGGCTTCAGGCAAAGTTGGTGTGTGTTTGGCAACATCCGGTCCGGGCGCAACTAATCTTGTAACAGGTATTGGAACTGCTTTTATGGATTCTTCTCCAATAGTGGCAATTACCGGACAGGTTCCTACTCATCTGATTGGAAATGACGCATTCCAAGAAGCAGACATTATTGGAATCACAATGCCTATAGTTAAACATTCATATCAGCCTAAAGATCCTGATTTGATACCTTCCATTGTCAAAACCAGTTTTGAAATAGCAAGGACAGGAAGGCCGGGACCGGTTTTAATCGACGTTCCCAAAGAGGTTCAGGAAGGCGAACTTACAAAATTTGACGATTCATTAATTCAGACACCCGGATATAATCCTACTACAAAAGGAAATATCAGACAAATTAAAAAAGCTCGTGATTTGATAAAAGAAGCTAAAAGACCATTAATTTTAGCAGGTGCAGGTGTAATCATATCCAATGCATGCTACGAGTTAAAGAAATTGGCTTACACAATCAACGCTCCGGTCATGACTTCCCTATTGGGTAAAGGAGCTATTGATGAGACTGACGATTTGGCTTTAGGAATGCTTGGCATGCACGGGCGAAAAGTATCAAACGATTCAATAAATGAGTCTGATTTGTTAATAGCTATCGGTATCAGGTTTTCAGACAGGACAACCGGCAGACTCGACAGTTTCGTTCCCGATACTAAAGTCATTCACATTGATATAGATCCTGCTGAGATAGGCAAGAATGTAGATGTTGATTTGCCTATTGTAGGTGATGCCAGAAACGTATTGTCATCATTAAATAAGCTTTTAAATGATTATAAGGCATCTGATGATGTTAATAAATGGTCAGACATGATTAAACAGAGAAAACAGGATTTGCTTCCAAGGGTAACTTATGATGATGTTCCGCTTAAACCGCAAACGGTCATAAAGGAAATTTCAGAGGTATTGACTCCTGAATCTATCCTGACAACCGATGTAGGTCAAAATCAGATGTGGGCGGCACATTTCTACGATACCCAAAAACCGCGCAAGTTCATATCCTCAGGCGGTCTGGGCACTATGGGATTCGGATTCCCGTCAGCAATCGGTGCCAAAATAGCTTGTCCTGATGATACTGTTGTTTCAATAAACGGTGACGGCGGATTTCTGATGGTGTGTCAGGAACTGGCCACTGTTCGTGAATATGATATACCTGTTATAGCAGTTGTTTTAGAAAACAGAACTTTGGGAATGGTATATCAGTGGCAAAGTCTCTTGTATAATGAAAGACACTCACAGACACTGCTTGGAAACAGTCCTGACTTTGTTAAATTGGCCGAAAGTTTCGGCGTCAATGCAGTTAGAATTACAAAACCGGGTGAGACCAGAGAAGCTTTAAAATCAGCTATTAAAGACAATGAACCTATATTGCTGGATGTTGTTGTAAATCCTGATGAACTGCTTCCGATGCTTCCTCCTGGAGCTGGAATCAATGAGATGATTGGTGAATATAAACTTGAAAAGGATGTGATTTAGATGGCTCTTGAATATCACGTTATTTCCACACTGGTTGAAGACAAGCCGGGTGTTTTACAGAAGGTGGCAGGCCTATTTACAAGAAGAGGTTTCAACATTGACAGCATCACTGTTGGGGAATCCGAAGTGGAAGGATTGTCCCGTATGGTTATTTCAGTGCATGCCGATAAGAAAGGACTGGAACAGGTCACCAAACAATTGAATAAGTTGGTTGACGTTATCAAGATTAAAGATATTACTAATAATGCCGTAAAGAGGGAATTGTGCCTGATTAAGGTTAACATTCCTAATGAAAAGGCAAGAGCAGAAATAATGCAATATACTAATATTTTCAGGGCAAAAATCGTTGACGTTTCAGAGGAAACACTGATGATTGAGCTGACTGGGGATATGGAAAAGATAAATGCATTCGTATCTTTATTGAAAGGTTATGGAATCAAAAAGATTTCAAGAACCGGCCTTACCGCAATGGCAAGGGGAGTATAAAAATGACTATATTGGAAAACGTTTTGGAAGATAATAAGAAGTTTGTTGAAAATTTTGAAGGCGAAGAAATGTCCCACCATGCTCAAAAGAAGTTAGCTATCCTAACATGCATGGACTGCAGACTGATTGACTTTTTTGAACCAGCATTAGGCCTTGAAAGAGGAGATGCAAAAATTGTCAGAAATGCAGGAAATTCAATCGTAGGTGAGGATGCAATCAGATCAATCGGTGCAGCGCTTTACAACCTGGGCTGTGAAGAGGTACTTGTTGTAGGCCACACTGAATGCGGTATGGCAGGTGCAGATGCTGAAGCACTAAAAGAAAAGATGCTTGCCCGTGGTATTGCCGAAGAGGACATTGCAAAATATGACCTTGCAGCATGGATTGGCGGATTTGAAGACGAAGAGGAAAACGTCAAAAATGTCGTTGAAAAAATCAAAAACCATCCGTTGATTCCTGATGTGCCTGTGCACGGTCTTATAATCGACATCGTAACCGGTGAGTTGAAAGTTTTAGTAGATGGTTACTAATCATCTATTCATTTATTTTTTTTAGTATTCCATAACAATCAGGATTTTGTCTGCAGAATCCCAGTTATAATTATCATATAATTGATTTTCCAGTTTTTTCTCTTTTTCAAATGATGTTTTTTCTCCAAAAGAGGTGAAAATACCCACTTCCAAGATTAATTCTGTCTCATTAAATTTAATTTGGAGTTTATCGTGGGGAAATTCTTTTTTAATTAAATTTGGCAAATCAAAAATGATTTTTTCAAGCTCGTTATCTTTTTTGATGAAAGAATATATCTTATTAGGATTATCGCCGTGTATTTTGAAGTTATCTCCAATTAATTTTAAAAGATTTGTATTCTCAAATTGAGGTTCACTATTGGGTGCTGCTGCTCTTTTGACATTTTTTATTGTGATTTTCATTTTTCACATCAATTATTTTTTAAAAGATGTAATTAGGGTATATTTTGTCTTTTATTTATATATTTTCTTTCTTGTGAGGTCAATTTTACGAATTAAAAGCAATATTGCGGTGATAGTGTGTATTAATTTTGTAGAAATTACCCACTTTTAAAGTTACTTTTATTAATATTGAAATTCAAACCTATTAAGTGATATTTTATTATATATCTTAATTATTATAGGAGATGATTTTAAATGAAAATGTATTACGATGCAGATGTAAATACTGATGCTTTACAAGGAAAAACCATTGCTGTAATCGGTTATGGTTCCCAAGGTAGAGCACAATCCAGAAATATGGCTGATAGTGGAGCTAACGTTATTGTTGGTTTAAGAGAAAATGGTAGCTCTTGGAATGTAGCAAAAGAAGATGGCATGACTGTAAAAACCATTGAAGACGCAGCTAAAGAAGCAGATATTATTCACATTTTACTTCCTGATGAAATTCAGCAAAGAGTATACAACGAACAAATCGCTCCTTATGTTGAAGATGGAAACACCATTTCCTTCTCTCACGGTTACAACATTCACTTTGAATTAATCAAACCTGATGAAACCGTAAACATTGTAATGTTTGCACCTAAAGGACCTGGATCCATGGTAAGAAGAACTTACGAAGAAGGATTCGGTATCCCTGGACTTGTAGCAGTACAGCAGGATGCAACAGGAGACGCAATGCAACTTGCATTGGGTATGGCAAAAGCATGCGGTTTAACCAAAGCGGGCGTTTTGGAAACTACCTTCCAGGAAGAAACCGAAACTGACCTTTTCGGTGAACAGACCGTTTTATGCGGTGGAATCACAGAATTAATCAATGCAGGGTTCACCACTTTGGTTGAAGCAGGATACCAACCTGAAATCGCTTACTTTGAAACCTGTCATGAAGTAAAACTCATTGTGGATTTAATTTACGAAAAAGGTTTCGCCGGAATGTGGACTGATGTAAGTAACACTGCTGAATATGGTGGTTTAACCAGAGGAAACAGAATCATTACTCAGGAAGCAAAAGACGGTATGAAAGCTGTTTTAAAAGAAATCCAGGATGGAACCTTCAAAAAACAATGGGCTGATGAAAACGCAACCAACGGAGCTAACCTCAAAGAAATGAGAGCAGCTGAAGGTCAAAAAGAAATTGAAATTGTTGGTGAAAGATTAAGAAAAGCTTGTGGATTACAAAAAGACGATTAAGTCTTTTTAATCCTTTTTACTATTTTTTTATTAAATTATTTTTATACAGTGTGGTTATTGTGGTATTTATTGGAATGGACCATGGAACTACTGGAATCTCCTTTTGCATAATGTCTGATGATGGCGAAGTTATCGATGTTTTTAAAATCGGAAGAGAGGAAAGTAAAAAAGGACTTGTTTCAGCAACAGAAGAGCTTGAAAAACGTGTTGATTTTAGTGATGTCAAACTGATGGCAATTACCTATGCGATGGGTGACGGCATAAGCAAAATCCTGCCGACAGATAATGTTGAAAACAGAGGAATCTTATCAATCAACGGAGCCGGTAAGGTTACAGGCGGTGGAACATCAGTGTTTTCAGAGCTGGAACAGCTGGACATAGATTCTATAATGATTCCCGGTCTTCACAAGGATTCTACTTCCTTAAATGAATTGTTTAGGGCGGCCTATTCTCACCAGGCAAGTCCGGAAAAGGTAAGCATTTCCTATAATGCTGTAAAAGAAACAGGATGGTCCAATTTTATTGTAGCAGACATTTCATCAAACAGTGTGGATATCCTAATCGAGGACGGAAAAATCAAGGGAGCTATTGACGCATGTCTTGGTGCAATGGGTATTGTTCACGGTCCTCTCGATTTGGAAATGCTTAGAGACATTGATGAGAATGGCGCATCTGCCAACGGATGCTTTTCACATGCGGGAGCTATTAAGATAGCTGAAATTGATGGTAAAGTAGCCAATATGAAAGATCAGCTTTTGGAAAATTATACTAACGGTGATGAAAAGGCAAAACTGGCTATCGATACCCTGATTATGACAGTTGCCATGGAAATTGCAGGCCTTGATGTGGTATGTGAAAATGAAATTGAAGGAATTGTCCTTACAGGTTCTGTCGGTTCTGCAAAAGAACCATTCAACTTTGAAGATGAAATCAACAGATATTTCAAAAACAAATATGAATTGAAAGTTATTTCAAAAGAATCCGGAGCAATCGGTGCTGCCCAAATAGCGATGGATGTTTTCAATGGTAAAAAGGAAATTTTAGGTATAGAAGTTGATATCTGAACTTCTATTTATCTTCTTTTAGACTTACAAAGACGACGTTTCCGCCTTTGATGGTTTCAAGGCCGTTTTCATTTTCAAGGACAAGATTCAAATAGTTGTCAATTGCAACTACTTTTCCTTCGCTTTGATTGTTATCTCTCAAATCGACACTTACATACTTGTTTTTAAACTGTGCAAAAAGTTTGTTTACATTATCTTTATCAAAACTCATTTTTTCAAATCCTTGAATATTCTACATTAATATTGATGTTTCAACTTTAAATACTTTAATGTTCAAAATAATATCATGGCAATTAATCAATTAGAAAGTAATTTAGAAGCTATTACTCGTACAATAGCACAGTTAAAAAAAGACGGATGCACTGATGAGAAAATTTTAAACGAATTAAGAGAAGAAAGAGAAAAAATACTTAAAGATTTAAACTTATAAGTATTTCAATCCAACCATTCTTTTAACAAACTCATATCTGAAGTTAAATCAAGTTTTAATGGTGTTACTGTAGTTTTTTGTGATTTACGCAGTTCGTAGCCATCACTTCCGGGCTTGTCCAATTCGTACAGTTCACCGCCAATCCAGTAATATGGCTTTCCTCGGGGATCCAGACGGGTATCGATTACTGGAGTATACATTCTTTTTCCCAAATGAACAACCTCAAATTCTTCATTGATTGGATTTTCGGGAATATTGACATTCAAAAGATCAATTCCTTCAGGCAATCCTTTTTTCAATACTATTTTGGCTAATTTTTTAAGCATTTTTCCTGCGAAATCAAAATCTATCTGGTTTTCCCCATTTTCGAATTTTATATGGTCCTGTGTCACTTCTTTTGAAATTGCAATTGTTGGAATGCCAAAGCTTGCAGCTTCAATTGCAGCTCCAAGGGTTCCGGATGTTGTAAGTTCGGCCTGACCAATATTAAACCCGGTATTTATTCCGGAAATCATTATGTCGGGCCTTTCGTCCATAATTTCAAACAAACCTATTGTTACCGCATCGGTCGGGGTTCCGCTTACTCCATAGCCTTTGCTTCCATCCCTCAATGCATGTTCGTTTACCCTCAATGGCTCATATAATGTTAATGCATGACCTATTCCGCTCTGCTGCACTTCGGGAGCAACAACATATGAATCGCATAAACCGTCAACCGCCTTTTTTGCAGCAAGAATTCCAGAAGCGGTTATCCCATCATCGTTACTTATCAATGCTTTCATATATTACTATAAAGTATTGCTTTTTTTAAATAATTTTTGATAGTGATTTTTACACATGGAATGTTTTAAAACTAATTGGTCATATCATCTACTCTTTTTTTTCTTTTTAAAACGGTTCATGATGCATAAACTGCAAAAAATGAGCTGTCAAATCCCTTTTTGCGCTTGAATATTTTTTTACATGCTTTCAGATTTTAGAAAATGGAATGATTTTTCACGTCATAAAAAACTTTAATAATAATTTTAATTATAAAATATAATATTAGAAATTATTGATAAAATACACACGAGGGTGGAAACTTGGAAAAACCACAATTGATTAATTTTATAGCAAAGGTAATGGAGGACTCCGGTTTCAAAGTATACAAGAACTTTAAAACCTCACAGAAAGTCATAGACATATATGCTGTATTGCCAACAACAATAGGCGATTTTGGTGTTGTTGTAGCATGCAAAAACTATGACAAAGACTTTGAAATTGGTGTAGATGTCCTTAAGGAAATGGAAGATGTTCAGCAAAGTATTAAAGCATCCAAGGTAACTATTGTTTCCTCTTCCTATTTTTCCAATCAGGCAAAGAACTATGCGCTTAGGAAAAACATAAAACTGGTAGACAGAGACAATCTGCTTGAAATGGCTAAGAGATATCAGGATACCACTTCTCAAACCACTTTGGATAACACCCCTTATGACGGGGGCGCATCCGCATATATTGAGGAGGAATATCCGGGTTATGAAGGCTATGATGCTTCAGACATGGAATATATCATGCAGAGACGTGATGCAAATCCTCATGTCTACAAGAGTTCATTGTACAGGCAGGTGGATGAGCCTAGAATAGGTTCCGTATCATCCCTTTTAAACAGATTCAAACCTTCAGGCGGCATTCGACAAACCCAAACAAATCTCTACAACTATGATTCATATTCCAATCGCCGGGATTACGGATCGTTAATATTTACATTAATCAATAACCCTATCATATTAATCATAATGGTAGTTGTGATTTCCTATGCTCTTGCATTTATTTTCGGAAACCTTTTAGGTGTTGATGCCGGAGTTGCGGGAATGATTGAGATGATTGTGGCGTTACTTCTGTCTTACGGTCTTTCCCTATACACGGAAAGAAACAGTGACTTTGTAATCAAAGGAACATTCATATTCTTCATTTCACTGGTAATATTGATCATATTAATCTTTGTTTAGATTGATATGAGTGAAATTAATCGCTATTAAGACAAATCCTATCAGATACAAAAACCAAATCATGATGTCGGTCGGCCCGGTTTCTATCCAAATCAACGTGTGTGTTAGAATTATTGAATAAATGCCGATACCGATTCCTTTTTTTATTTTATCCATCATACCCAAGAACAGTCCCATGAATAACATTTGAACTGCAAGGCCGATTAGGCCAAAATCAAGCATTACAGGTCCGAACAGGGTTGATGTCAGACATACGTTATCTGATAATACATATTGACCAACAAATGTTCTTGGACTTCCTGATGAAAAAATCATGCTTAGGATGTGGCCGTGTGTGGTGCCGGCCAAAGGCAATATCCTTTCAAATACCTCTAGCGTAAATCCTGCTCTGTAGAATACCAATTCGATGGGATTTAATGTCCACTGCTGGGTTGCGATTGATTGAGATGCAATATAGCCGATTGCCATAACAGTGATGATTATTGCCGCAACAAATGCAATTCCCACTTTTTTTGAGATTCTGCCCAGATAATAGAGGGTAATGAATGCGCTGGCCAAAATTCCCAGAACGGAAGTCCTGTAGCCGTTAAGGGCAAATATCACCGCACCCAAAACAACCAGCAGAAGATATTTCCTGTCATAGTATTTTGCAAGAAGAACGTTGATCATTATTAAAAACAGAGGATAAGCTACTCTCCAGATGTTTGTGGTTGCATTCGATTTTAAAACGCTGTTGAAAAGAGGTATTCCGCCTATCAAAATCAGATTAACTGCCTGCAGGATTAAGGCTATCAAAACGCAAATGACAAGCAATTTTTCAGATAAAAAATCTGTTTTTTTAATGTTTTCCACTTTGACTTTGAACTTCACGATAGCAAGGCCTGCCATAAACGCCAGACATGCAAACAGTATTGTCAAAATCACTTCCAAATCAAGGGGGTCTTCAAATCTGTAGTTGAACGATCCGATATAGCCCATTGCCAGAAACGCAAGGATGGCAACGACCACTATCAGCGGCTGAAAAAGGTCAGTTTCTTTAAGGTTCATCCTATCCTTCAAGTTCACGTGATGAGATTGCAAGGTTTCCTCCAAAGTCAGGCATTGCAGCCACATGGGTGTGGACATAGCTTGCAAGGGTGTTTCGTTCCATGAATCCGTCCTGCTGGTTATATGAGCCTTTTCCCCTTAATATTTTGAATGCCATATCATGTTTCAGGTCATCCACAATTACCTTTGAGTAGTGGAACTCATGTCCGTTGAACCTTTCGCCTTTCTTGGAGATGATGTTGTCGCAGGTTACCTCGGCAATGGTATATTTCAGTGCCTGGACACGTTTTGTCAAAACTGACTTGTAGGGATATACATTTACAACCATGTCTTCGTGGATGGAATTCATAAGATACATTAAACCGCCACATTCGGCAAATATCGGGCGGTCTTCAAGGTGGAACTGCTTGATATCTTTAAGCATATTTTCATTTTCTGCGAGACGTTTTGAAAAGAGCTCAGGGTATCCTCCGCCGATGTAGAGTCCGTCAACATCCGGCAGGTTTTCATCCTTTAGAGGTGAGAAATATTCGATTTTGGCATTGTTCGCCTCCAAAGATTCAATGTTTTCCTTATAGTAGAAATTGAACACCTCATCGAATGCCACTCCGATTTTAACGGGCTGTTTGTTTATCTTGTTCCAGATTGGGATAAGCTCTGAGGTGATTTTCGGTGCGCTTTTTGCTATTTCAATTAATTTATCTAGGTCGATGGACTGTTTTATTGTTTCGCACCAGATGTCAATGAATTTCAATGAATTTTCCCTCTCGACGGCAGGAACAAGACCCAAATGCCTCTGCTCTATTGAAATGTTGTCGTCACGAACGATTCCGCCGATTACTTCGGTGTCCGTGAGCTCCTCAATGGATCTTTTGGTCTTTTCATAGTGCGCTTTGTTTTTTACTTTGTTCAGGATTACTCCTGCAATGTTTATTTCCGGGTCCAATGCCTTGAATCCCATGACCAGAGCGGCGGCACTTTTTACCAGACTTCGTGAGTTGATTATTAAAATGACGGGAGCTTTAAGGGATTTGGCAACCGATGCAGTGCTTCCGATATCGTTTATTGAATCTATTCCTTCATAAAGGCCTCTTACACCTTCTATAACGGCTATGTCTTTGCCCTTCATACCTTTAAGAAATGAGTCTCTTACCTGACCTTCCTTCATGAAAAAGGAATCCAGGTTTCTTGAAGTGTTTCCGGTAGCCAATGTGTGGTAGGACGGGTCGATATAGTCAGGTCCCACTTTGAATGGCTGTACATTGTACTTTTCACTTAACGCTTTCATTATTCCGGTAGCTATTGTTGTTTTTCCGACTGCACTGCCAGTTCCCGCTAAAATAATTCTCATAATAATACTTTGTAATTAGATTATATTAAATTTTAACATTAGCTATTTTTATATAATATTAAAAATAAAATTTAAATCATAATATATGGTGGTTAAATGAGAATTTTACTAATTCATTCTGATTATTTAAATTACAATGTAAAGAATAAGACACCTGTAGCTGAAGAAATTGAAGAGGCCAAAAAAGAAGGCTCATTTGACGATTCTTTGGTTGTATTTACAGCTGTTGAAAAAGAAGATGAAAATAATCCGGAAGGCATTGTTGAAAATTTAGTCAGCGAAGTTAAAAAAGCTAATGATCAGGTCAGGGCTGAAAATATCGTATTATATCCGTATGCTCACTTGTCTTCATCATTAAGCTCTCCAAAAGTGGCTGTTGAAATATTAAAAAGCGCTGAAGAGGCTTTGCTTGCTGAAGATTTGACCGTTAAAAGAGTACCTTTCGGATGGTATAAGGCATTTGAGATTTCCTGTAAAGGTCACCCTCTAAGTGAACTTTCAAGAACAATAACTGCTGAAAAACAGGAAGAGAAAGTTGAGCGAAAACCTTCAACCTGGCAGATTCTTGAAGGTGACAAAATCACACAAATCGAAGACTTTAACTTTGACAACAGGGCTTTCAAACAGCTTGTCGACTATGAACTCGGGTGTGGCGCATCAGATGAAGGCGAACCTCCTCACGTCAAACTGATGAGGGAAAAGGAAATCTGTGACTATGAGCCTGCTTCCGATGTCGGAAACCTCAGATGGTATCCTAAAGGAAAACTGATCAGAGATTTGCTTGCGGATTACGTTTATGACCTGACTGTTGAACGTGGAGCGATGCCTGTTGAAACTCCAATTTTCTATGATTTGGATAACCAGGCAATTTATGAACATGCATACAAGTTTGGTGAAAGACAATACAGAACCGACACAAAAAAGAACTTAATGCTTAGATTTGCAGCCTGTTTCGGTGCATTCAGATTAATGTCTGATTCATATCTGACCTGGAAAAATTTCCCGGCCAAGATTTTTGAATTGACCAGGTACAGTTTCCGTTATGAGAAAAAAGGCGAAGTTGTCGGTCTTAAAAGATTAAGAGCATTTACCATGCCTGACTGTCACTCATTCTGCTGTGATGTGCCGTCATCTTTACAAGAGTTTTCCGCTCAAACCGACATGTGTATGCAAACCGGTAAGGATTTGAATCTGGACTTTGAAGTAATCTTTAGAGCAACCCAGGATTTCTTTGAAGAAAACGAGGAATGGATGTATGATATAGCCCGCAAATTCAATAAGCCTATTCTTTTGGAAATATTGCCTGAAAGACATCACTACTGGGTATGCAAAATAGATCTGGCAAACATTGACGCATTGGGCCGTCCTATTGAAAACCCGACAGTCCAAATCGACGTTGAAAGCGGTAAAAGATTCGATATCACTTACCTGGGTGAAGACGGCAAACAGCACAATCCAACCATATTGCACACTTCCCCAACCGGAAGTATCGAAAGGGTTTTATGCGCAATGCTTGAAAAAACAGCGATTGAAATTAACGAACGCTCTCCAATGTTGCCGACCTGGTTAAGCCCAATTCAGGCAAGAATTCTCACAGTTGGTGATGCCCATGAGGAATTTGCAAATGAACTGTATGACAAAATCAACGCTTCAAACATCCGTGTGGACATTGACGACAGGGATGAAAGTGTCGGTAAAAAAATCAGAAACGCAGCTAAAGAATGGATTCCATACATTTTTGTCGTCGGAGACAAGGAAATGGAAACAGGCAAATTCCAGGTAACCGTACGTGAAACCGGTGAGAAAGTCGATATGACAGCCGATGAACTTATAGCTGAAATCAATCAGAAATGCGAAGGAAAACCTTTCAGAAAACTGCCTTTGCCTAAGGATATTTCAAGAAGGATTAACTTCCAATAATTATATTTATCAATAAAAATAAATTATAAAATGTTATTATATAACGGAGGAAATTTAATGGACCCAATGTATAGAATAGGAGAAGCTCTTATTGGAGACGGCCCTGAATTAGCACACGTTGATTTATTAATAGGCGATAAATTCGGACCTGTTGGTCAAGCATTCGCTAACGGTTTATCTAACCTTTCCGTAGGCCACACTCCTTTAACAAGTGTAATTAGACCTAATTTAATGACCAAACCAGCTACTTTAATTATTCCTAAAGTAACTGTTGGTGATTTAGAAGATGCAAGTAAAATATTCGGACCTGCACAAACCGCTGTTGCAAGAGCAGTGGCTGATGCAGTGGAAGACGGTTACATTCCAAAAGATATAGTCGAAGATATTGTCATTAACGTAAGTGTATTTATCGATCCGTCTGCAAAGGATTTCAGAAAAATATACCAATACAATTACGGAGCAACCAAATTGGCTATCAGAAGAGCAATGGAAGGATACCCATCCATCGAAAAGGTACTTGCAGAAAAAGACCGTGGAACTCACCCAATCATGGGATTCAGAGTACAAAGACTTTGGGCTCCGCCTTACTTGCAGGTTGCACTTGACTTAGACAACTTGGATGCTGTAGAAAGAATTCTCGCAGACTTGCCTAATAAGGAAAGAGTGCTCATTGAAGCAGGAACTCCTCTTGTTAAAAAATTCGGTGTTGGCGTTGTTGGAAAAATCAGAGAATTGCGCCCAGACGCATTCATCATTGCTGATTTGAAAACTTTAGACGTCGGTCGTGTGGAAGTCAAAATGGCAGCTGACGAAACCGCAGACGCTGTGGCAATTTCCGGTCTCGGTACTTTAGAATCTATTCAAAAGGCCATTCATGAAACTCAAAAACAAGGTATTTACTCCATCCTTGATATGATGAACGTAAAAGACTTTGAAGAAAAACTGTCCGCATTGCCTGAAGACTTAAAACCGGATATAGTACTGTTACACAGAAATGTCGACTTGGAAACCTGGATTAAGGAACACGGTGGAGACACCAGTGAAATGACCGAATGGGGTAACATCAAGAAAATCAAAGAAATCACCGGCAGCCTTGTAGCTGTAGCTGGTGGAATTACTCCAGAAAACGTCGAAGAAGCAATCGACAAAGGCGCAGACATCATCATTGCAGGCAGATACATCATCGGTTCAAGAGATGTAAGAAGATCCGCACAAGACTTCCTGGCACACTTTGCACCGGATCCTGACAACATGAGACTTGCAATGGATGAAGACGAAAACATTTCTGAAAAATAGATTAGATTAATTTCTAATTTATTTACTATTTTTTTTTAAAAGGAGTTTTTTATTATGGGATTTTGCAATTCATGCGGCAGACCGATTGTAAAAGAAGATTATGGAACAAATAAGGACGGAAGTCTGAATCCTGAATTCTGTAAGGACTGCTTTCAGGACGGACAATACACAGAACCTGACATAACCCTGAATGAAATGATCGTTAGAAAAACAAAAGAAATGATGGAGAAAAATCCAAGATTGGCTGAAACCCAGGCTACAGGCATAACCGCAATGTTCATTCCGGGATTGAAAAGATGGAATCCTGAATTCCAGGATGACTACAAAACTCTTTAGCTTCTGCTTTTTAAAATAAATTCCCTTACTTTGTTGGCTATATACTCATCGTGGGTTTTACTGTTTTTAATGTTATATAGCTCCTCTTCTAAAGCATTGTATTTGTCAACCAAATCGTTGTATTCAACACGCAGGGAATCGTAATCCTTTTCGAGGTCTTCATTGAGCTCATACATTTCAGCATAACTGGTTTTTGTATTGAGATTTTCCTGTTTAAGCTGATCGTATTTGCTGCTTACCTTGTTGTAGCTTTCCTTAATTGAAGAATGTTCTTCCCTTAGGCTGGAACATTTTGTTTTGAGATTCTTGTTTTCCTCTTTTATGCTTGAATATTTGGTTTTCAAATTTTCGTTTTCGGTTTTGATATTAACGAATTTGGTTTTGAGGTTTTCGTTTTCAATAATGAGTTTTGAATGCTTGTCTTTGATGAGAGTGTTTTCATGTTTCAAGTCATTGAGGTTGTTTTCATGCAAGGAATTGAATTTTGTTTCCATTTCAGCCAAATCACTGTTTCTTTGAGCAAGTTCGGCTTTCAACTGTTCAATTTCATTTTGAAACTCTAGAGTGGATGGGTTTAAATTTTCTTCTAGTTGCTTTTCCAATTTCCTCACTTCCTCGACATGTAAATAATTAGCTATTTTCAATGCTTGATTTTCTTCCTCTATACTTTTAAAATTTTCAATTTCTGCTTGAGGAATAATTAATACTTCTTCTTTGTTTTGGTAGATGTCTTCATGTTTTGGCACTGTAATTTGTATCTGTTCTGTTGTGTATTTTTTTCTCTCCCCGTTTTTCAGGGTCCTGTTATACTCCCTTGAATATTTTTTTACAATACCTTTACCAACTTTCATATTTAAATCCTCAATTTATGTTATGTATCTTTATTATTATATATTTACCTATAAATTGCGACTCTTTCAAAAACTTTGTTGATTTGAAATTTTTTGATGAAAATTAGTTTTGAA
>NZ_CAMVTE010000003.1 GCF_947170395.1 uncultured Methanobrevibacter sp.
CCGCTGGAGAAATCGCAGATGGTGTATTAATTAACGCATCTAACCCTAAAGATTATGAAGCAGCTATGCCTATGATCAAAAAAGGTATTGAAGCAGCTGGTGGAGACAAAGCATTTGATGTAGGTGCATACACTGCAACTTCCATCGGACCTGACTCAGACGCAGCTAAAAACGCAGCTAAAATTGTAGTTGCATTTATTGCAGCAGGTTCCCCACCTCCAGTTATCGAAAGACACGGATTACCTGAAGGATTCAACACCCAAATGGGTGAATTCTTAGCTAAAGGTGACTTCGGTGGAGCTATCGGTGCTGTAACTGACGAAGCATTAGACGCATTCTCAGTATGTGGTACTCCTGATGAGTTCATTCCAAAAATTGAAGGCTTAGCTGAAATGGGTGTAACTCAATACGTAGCAGGTTCCCCTGTTGGTAAAAACGTAGAAGAATCCATTAAATTATTAGGAGACGTAATTGCAAGTTTCTAAACTTGCTTACTCTTTCTTTTTTTATTTTTTTAAACCATTATACACAACTTAACAACAAAACTATTTTTCAACAACAATTTTAATTATAAAAAAATCCTAATTATATAATATTATAATTATTATATTGCAGGTATTATAATGGAAATTGAAAATTTATGTAAAGACATTAGACAAAGAGCTTTTGAGAGAAAAGATCCAAAAACTCCAGAACAGGTTGGGGCAAGTTGGTATAATGATGACTTGACTTATGATGGTGTTTCAAAAACATTATTTATCATATTGCCTACACCAGGATGTGCTTGGGCACTTGGTGACAGTGGCGGATGCACAATGTGCAGTTACGTTTCAGACTGTACATTAGAGCCAATAGATACCGAAACAATTTTAAGGATTTTCAACCAGCATCTCGAAAGGCATCCAATAGCTGAAGAGGATAAGATTTCAGTGAAACTGTTTGCTTCAGGAAGTTTTTTAAACCCATATGAACTTCCAAAGGATGCTCGTGATGAAATTCTAAAAACATTGGTTAATTTAGGTAATGTGACTGAAATCATTGTCGAGTCAAGACCGGAATATGTTAAAGAGGATGTTCTGGATGAGATTTTTGAAATTATCGGAGATACACTGTTTGAAGTAAGCATTGGCCTTGAAACATCCAATGACTATACTCGTCTTAAAAAAATCAACAAAGGTTTTACCCGCCAGGACTTTGAAGATGCAGTGAAACTAATGCAGAATCTAAAGGAGACTAAAGGATACAATTTAAAATCAAAAGCATATATCTTTGTAAAACCAATTTTGGTATCTGAAAAGCAAGCCATTGAAGAAGCAATAGAAACTGCAAGATATTGCGATTCAATTGGAGTAAACCGACTTTCATTTTGCCCTGCAACAATACATGGAGGAACTGTAATTGAAAGGTTCTGGAGAAAGGGTGCATATCAGCCACCATGGATCTGGTCATGTATTGAAATAATTAATACCGTTAGGGATGAACTAGACATACCCGCCCTTTTAGATACTTCCGGATTTGGATCTAGACGTGGTCCATACAATTGTAAAAAATGTAATAAAGATTTAAAACATATGATAATAGCTAACAATTTAACTCAAAGTAAAATAGAGCATGATTGTGAATGTAAAAGAGAATGGTTAGCTGAAATAGAAAATTGCGATATGAATAATTCAACTGTTGAAATAAAGCATATCCCATTATATTAATTGATTTCTAGATTACTTAAGGAGAAATTCAATGTTGGAGTTAAAATATTCATCAAAAAAATTGATATTTTTAGTTTTATGCGTGCTGTTAATGTGTAGCATGCAGGCCTGTGCAGCATGTACTGCAGTATATGTGGGTCCAGAAGTTAGCGATGACGGTTCAATAATTGTTGCCAGAACAAATGATTATCCTCAAACTTGGGGAAATCATGTCACAGTGACTCCTAGAGTAGAGAATGAATCTGGTCGACTTATGCCCGTAAGTGTGGATGGAACCGTAAAAACAGAACTTCCTGAAACCACCTATCAATACACCGCAACACCATATATGAATAGTACAATAGCGTCCAACAAAGAGGCAGTTTATGATGCGGCTGCATGCACTAATGAATACGGTGTAGCCATGACCATGTCTGTTACAGCATTTCCAATCGATAATGCATTGGAAGCTGACCCATTAGTAGAAGATGGGCTTTGTGAAGATGCCGCTACAGATCTTGTGATTTGTCAGAGCAAAACGGCTAGAGAAGCTGTAGAGGTTCTTTTGGGAATCATTGATAAATATGGCAGTAGCGAGTCAAATATTGCTCTCATTGCTGATCAGAGTGAAGCGTGGTATGTGGAGATGTATACTGGACATCAGTATGCTGCAGTAAAATTGCCGGCAGACAAAGTATCCGTTTTTGGTAATGAGTATTGTTTAGAGTACTTATCTGATTTTGATGAATTTATTATATCTAAAGGATTAATTAGTCTTGCAGAGGAAAATGGTTTTGCCATATATGGTAAAAATGGTGAAATCAATCTGTTTGAAACATATTCCGGATTTACTCTAGATTACGGGCATCTGAGGACTTGGATTGGACACCAACTTCTAGCACCTTCAAAATTCAGTGCAGATTACAATCCTTACACCATATATCCGCTCTGTTTTACACCAGATAAGAAGGTTTCAGTGCAAGACGTCTGTCAAATTTTACGTAATAGATACGAAGGAACCGAATATTCTCCTGATGAGACCGGTAGAACCGATGTATATGCAATTGGAAATGATGTTACTCTAAGTGCCCATGTAATACAGGTGTTTCCAGACCTTCCAGCAGAAATGTCATGCGTTAGCTGGGTTAGTTCTGGTCCAGAACTTTATGGAGTGTTTGTACCAATATCCAATGCTTGTATAAATGTCAGTGAAGCTTATGGAGCTAATCAACCTGCAGAGGATATGGGAGTGTTTGATACAGATAAATACCCATATTATGTCTTTAAAGAACTTTGCACTCGCTGTATAGGACCCGACCGCTACAATATTTATGGTCAACCTGTGCAAGAGTACTGGTATAATTTTGAAAGTAATATGTTTGCTGGAATGAGTGAAGTACTCGCACAAGCGGCAGAAATGGAGGATAGCAATGCCCGAGCAATTTATATTACTTCATACTGTAATGATATGCAGACCAAAGCATTCAAAGAAGCAAAACAACTACTGAAAGTCATCCCCCCACTCGCACCTCCTGAAAAAACAATTGCTGAAAATTTAACCAGCAATTCTACTGAAATTGAATACGCTACTGCATTAAAAGACAATAATGGAATTGCGACAGCTAATGAAAGTACTACAACTGCAATTAATGATGCCAATGCCAACAGCAAAATCTATGATAAGCCGGCTAATGAAAGTACTATAACTGCAATTAATGGAGAAAATAACACACACAACCACGATGAAAATACGACTATTGCAATGAACATTAACTTAAACAATGTTGAATATATTATAGCCATGATTTCAATTATTACAATGATTATCATTGCGGCAATATTTCTTAAAAAATACAAATATTCAAGCAGTTAATGTCAATGTTTTGCCCATTTATATTGGTAAATCATTAAGAACGGATTTCATTGCAGAATTATGTTAGATTAATTTTATATAATTAAAAAATGAAATAATAAATTAAATACTTTGGAGAGAATTACATGAAAACTAAATTCATTAGTTTACTGGCAATACTATTAGGAATGGTAATTATCATATTTCCAGTGCTCGGAGTTATTGGGGTAAGTTCGTTAATTGGATTATCCGTATTGTTAGTATCCATTTATTTACTTGTATTAGGAGTATCCATAATAGACTATAATACAAGTGGTGCCATAATTGATTTGATTTTAGGTTTGCTGCTATTATTCTTAAGTATCGGTTTAATATTCAATCCAACACTCCTTGGATTTTTAACTGAAATCTCATTATACTTTGCAGGAATAATGTTAATAATCGTTGGACTAGCTTCCCTTATTAACAACCGCAGCAGCAGATATGGATTTTACATTGGCATATCAGGAATAATTCTTGGCGTATTATACATAATTATTGGAACCTACCTCGCAAATCCAATTATTCTCGGCTCATTAATTGGAATATGGTTGGTAATAAGCGGTATATTAAAATTAATGGATAGATAAACTATCCTTCTCTTTTTATTTTTTGGTGTTAATATTGATTGGAATTAGTGCAGATTTTGACCCCGTGCATAAGGGTCATGAAAGATTAATCAGAGAAGCTCAAAAAATTGCGGCTAAAGAAGATAAAAAAGTTGTTGTGTATTTGAACAAGGGCTATAGTGCAAATCATGCTCCATTTTTTGTTGATTATGAAGCTCGTCGTGAAATGGTGCTGGCTTTAGGTGTTGATGAAGTCAGGTCTTTTGAAGGCCTTCACCACAGGCTTGTTTTGTCATATAGCGTTCCAATCAGACTTAAACAAATGATTGATGATGGAGTTACTGACTACATCACCTCAGCAAGCATATCTCTAGATGAAATCAAATCAAAGGCCCAGAAGTTTATTGATGAGGGAAATTTTGTCGGAATGCCTAAGCACTACACAAATAGAAATGAAATTCGTTGGTATGCATTAAATGAATTTTTAGGCTCTAAACTAAAGTTTCACATTGTCACGGAACTTGACAAATCCAAATACTCCGGAAGGCTAATCAGGCAATCAATCATAGATAATGGAATGGCAATCCCCTCAAATGTTTATAAGCTAGTTCCAAAAACTACCATCGAAATTCTCGAACGCGAAATTGCTTTAGGAAATATTCCCGGCCAGAGGAACTGGAACGAGATTTACAAAAGAATGAATACCTACTCAAGAGGAAATCTCGAAAAGATAGCTTACCTTAATGGAAAAACGATTAATGAGATTATTAAAAGAAGAGTATATAGAGACCCCGAATCCATTTGGGCTGTTTTTAGAAGATCTGATTACGGACCAGTAATGACCCGTCTTGCAATCAGTGCAATTGAAGAAAATGTTACAAAAAGGGAAGTAATGGATTTGATGAAAAGCTATGAGGATAAAGGAGTAATTCCAGATAATCAAAAAGTTCAAAGGGTAATCGATAGAGCCTGGTATGTCTCAAACAGTGAGCTTCCAGCCAAAGAAGCAAATGAAAAATTTAGAAGTGAAAGTATTGTTGTTGATAATGCCCCTACAAGAATCGAGGCTGGATTGAATCTGACAAAATTTGAAACCAAAATTACAAAAGAAGGCATTGCTACCGATCTTTATGTTGATAAAAATGGTAAAATTTCCGTCCAGTTTAAAAGTGAGGGTAAAAAAATTAAAACTAACCTAAGATTGCCTGCAAAAGAAGTTACTTATTTAAGGTATATTATGGATTCCCATTTCATTCCGGTTAGCGGATTGATAAAACAAGCAAAAAGAGGATTTAAAGTTGAAGTTACAATTGGTTGAATTTTTCCAATGCGGCTTTAACCATTACCAAATTTTCATCATCAAAATAGTTAATTAACTCTTCTAATTCTTCAGACTTTCTTTTTGGATTATCTAAAGTGTTTTTAATCCTTGATAGGGAGTCATCTTTAAAATTATCTCCTTCAGTTATAGAAACTATATCGAAAAATTCATTTTCCAGATTATTATTTTTAGCAATGTCAAAGCTTTCGATTAAAAGTGCAGTAAGTGTTTTCGTATAGCTGCTTCTAAGTAATTTTAAAAAGGCTGCATCACCAACATTCTCACTGATTATATTTACATTTAAAAACTCATTCAAAAATAGCAATTTCGAAGCAGAAACTCCAGAAATATATAATGTAGGATTATCCGAATCTATTTTACCGATTATGGCCCCATCCACCAAATCATCAACATATTCATTGATTTCCAATGTGGTTTCAGGAGAAATGTTATTCAAATCCAAATATATTCCATTTGAGAATTTCCCATATCTTTTAGCTATGCTTAATGCTGTTTTGGGTGATGCTGCTGAAATTAAAATATCCGATATTTTGGCAACTTCTTCAAAGGTAGGCGCCACTCCAATATTGAAATCATCGATAGCTTCAATTGTTGATTTTGATCTATTCTCCGTAGAAGTGACAAATCTTATATCATTGGATTTTATTAATTGTACAATATTTTGAGAAACTTTTCCAAATCCAATCAACCCTATAATCATAAAATCACTTTATTTTTTAAAAAGAAGCATATCTTTTAAATCAACACCAATATCACGGGCAATAGTATTGCATTTTGCACATAACAAGAAATAAACATCCTTATCAGATAAATCAATTTCTGTTAATCCTTCATAATTTCCCATGCCTTTTGAAATTATGAATTCATGGGATTTGAAGATTTCTCTAAATTCATCTGAAATCTCACTATCAACATAACCTACAGTTCCGGCACCAATTTCAACAATTTCACCAAGCTCGTCAAGCCCGGCTTCCAATGCTTCAGCCATGCAGGCATCATTTAAAATCGGTTCTGATTTAACTGCAATTGTAATGTCCAAATCATATTCCTTGATTTTTGCCATTAATAACTTATCAAAAACGATCTCCCCAGTATTATCAACTAAATATAATACCTTATCATGTTTTTTAAGTGAATTTTCAAACTCTTCAATATCCTTAACAGCTAAATCATTGCCTAAAGATTCATTAATAATTGAATCGATATCATCATCAAGAGTAAATGCTCCGAAGTCCAGAATATTTCCAATAATAGCTATTTTTACATAATTTTCCAAACTGTCGTTTTCTTTTAAAATCTCCTTGACGTGAGGTAAATATTTTAGAGCTATTTCGTTTCCTTGAATCTTTTCTTTATAATACGGGTCTTCGCAACCAGTTTTGGTTTTGATAATATTGTGCATTATGGAACCTGTTTTATTAGAATTAGTGTCCTTTGAAAAATTATCCGCCAGAAAATCAAAAATATCATTCATGATTTCAATTTTAAGCAGATCATCGTCACAAGCCAAATCCATTGCCTCACGGGCCTGTCTTAAAAAGCATGCCCCACATTCATAACTAATTTTCAAAATTAGCCCCCATAAATAATTTGAACTAACTGAATTTCATCATCCTCATCGATTACAGTATCTTCAATTACAAGTTCCCCATTCTGTTTAGAGACAATTGTCTGAGCGGATAACTCCAAATCATTGAGCAAATCTTTAATAGTATAATTTTCACTGGGAATTTCCCTTTCTTCATTAATGTTTTTATATTTTAAAGTAAATGACATATAATCACAATCCTAATTCTTCTAAAAAGGAACATGCCTTGCAAAGCTCATTGGCTGAAGGTTCACCGCATATTGCGCATCTTCCATGGGCATAATCCTTTTTAAGTTCCTTTTTCAGAATGTTTTTAATTTTATCATAACCCCTAAGGGTTGAGTATTTAATTGTAGGATGTTTTTCTGAAAGCTGATTGATTAGTTCAGAAACCTCTCCTCTAAAAGACTGCATTGCATATGGGCAGCTGTCAAAGTGAACTTCCAACTCCTTTGCAACAACGTAAAGTCCGATTTCACGTTCAGGAATTTCTCTTAAAGGTTTGATTTTAACTGTGAACTCCTCTGCTTTTGACTCCGTTTTGGCACCAAGTTTAGTCAGATTATCAGTATTTCCTTCAAGATAATTCATCATGATTGCCTGGACTTCGTCATCAAGGTTATGGCCTGTTGCAATCTTTGTAGCTCCCATCTCACGGGCTGCCTTGTTAATGATGGTGCGTCTGAATACTCCGCAGTATGTGCAGGATCCCTTATGGTTATCTTTCTGCATTATCTCATCTAGAGTGATTCCATATTCGTCCTTAAGGGATACCACCTTATGTTCAATGCCCAGCCTTTCGGCATGCCTGAGAGCAATATCCACACCGTCCTGGCGGTAATTGTCAATTCCTTCATCAACAGTTACAGCGCAAATATCTATGATGTTTCGCTTTCTGTAGGAGTTTAAAATTTCCAAAACTGTCACGCTGTCTTTTCCGCCTGAAAGCGCTACCAAAACCTTATCTCCTCTGTTAAGCAACTTTTCTTTTTTGATTGTTTTTATAACTTTTTTTTCAATAGATTCAATGAAACAGTCTTTGCATAACAATTGCCCTGACTGCTGCTTTTTGATAATGACTTTAGGATTTCCACATTTACTGCACTGCATAATAATACCTACATCTGTTCTACAAATCTTGCCAACTGGTTTAGGGTGTTGACTTCAAAAACCTGTGCTCCCGCATCCCTATACAATGAAACACAACTGTCAACTACATCCCATTTATTTCTGTCTTCAGGGTTTAGAATAATAAGCTTTTTGGAATCTCTCACCATTTCCTCAACGAGTTCCACACTGGCAGGAACACCATGGACCTTCGGACCTGCCCAGTCCCTGCAGTCAGATAAAATAATTATATAAGACTTATTGTTAATATTTGCAACCTCCTGAAACTGCTTGAATGCGGAATACATATCGGAGGTACCATGAACCATCATGTTTTTTACACGCATATCCTTAACTTTTACAAATGAATCAATCAAGTATTCTTCCTTTAAGGCTTTGGTAGTTTCAATTACCTTATTGTCAAATTCGAATGTTCTTGAACGCTTAAAAGCAGTTTGCGCTGAAAACATCAGCATGAAAAACCAGCTACTGATCCATTCGCATGACCCGCTGATGTCATTTAAAAACAAATGCTCATTTTTATGAGGTCTAGGTTTCGCCTTTACAAGCTCCAACGGCACTCCACCATATTTTAAGTTAGCTCGGATGGTTCTTCGAATATCAATCTTGTTGGAATGGGTTTGAGTTTTTCTTCTTGAACGTTTATTTGCTATTTTTTTACCCAACCTTTGACATATTTCAAGCATTCTCGGGTCGAATCTATTCAGCTTTGTCAAATCCTTATTCATCAGCTCGCCGTCACGTTCAAGCTGCTTGACTTCATCCAAAAGAGGCTGGCCGGAAAGCATTTTTAATTTTTCATTTTCTGCCTTTTCCTTATTGATTTTTTGAAAAGTATTATTTTGCTTTTTGATAATATATTTATTTGATTTAGGGCCTCTTCCCCTATATGCTTTACCCATCTCCAGTTGCTGGTCAGATTCTTTTTTAACTTCCTTTTTAAAAATTTCTTCAAAAACCTTATTGAATTTAGGGATGTCATATCTGTCTTTAACATATATTGCCATCAAAGCTGTTTTTAACAGCTGCCTGTCATCTTCACCTAAATCCATATAAATCCTAACAGCTGATTGTGTGCTTCTAACACTTACTGGCAAACCTTCACTTCTAAGCTGAGAGGACAAATTTGCAATTTTTGAAATCATCTTATCGTTTATTTAAAATGTCCTTAATGACTCTTTTTTTATCACTTTCGGTTTTAATTGCCACACCAATACTGCTTTCCAGTGATTCATCCATGTTTTTAGTTCCCAAATTAGAAACTGATTTAACCCAATCAACAGTTCCTCTTACAGAAGGTTTTTTCATTAAATTAAGATTACGTATATCATGAACCAATCTAACAATCTTTGAGACAACTTCATCATCCGCTTCAGGTATTTTAGATTTGACAATTTCAATTTCCCGCTCAACAGTAGGATAAGGAATATATAAAAATAAACATCTGTCTTTGGTTTCATCAAGAAGAGACCTTTGTGAATTTGAAGTTAAAATCACTATCAAATCATTTTGAAGCTGGAATGTTCCGAGGTCATTGATAGTAATTTCCTGCTCACCCAATGCCTGAAGTAAAAAGCTTTCCACTTCCTCATCAGCCTTATCAATTTCATCTATCAACAATACTGAATCAGCATCATTTAAAAACGCATTAAGCAAAGGCCTTCTTATAAAGTATTCCTCATCAAATATTTTTTCTTCAGTGTTTGATTCATTTCTAGCGGCTTCAAGATGCAGCAATTGCTTTTGGTAATTCCACTCCCCTACAATCTGCTCAAATGTAATTCCCTCATAACATTGAATCCTGAAGAAATCTCTTTCAAATGCTTTAGCAATTACTTTTGCAAGTTCAGTTTTTCCAACACCCGGAGGCCCTTCAATAAGCATAGGTTTTCCTAAAAGAAAAGATAAATAAACTGTAGTTGATATCTCATTATTTGAGACATAATCTGAGTTTAAAAGTAATTTATCTATGTCTTTTATTGTCATGTTTTCTGTCTGCAAGATTTTACCTTCCATAATTTTATTGTTAAAATATAATTTAACACAGTTAAATATAAGATTTATGTAATTAGTTATATATTAGTTAATGATTAATATATTATTAATTCAAGGAGGTTAAAAATATATGGAAACTGATAATGCAATCATAATAATATTATTAATTCTTATTGTATTAGCATTAGGAGCATATTTAGTTATAAGTGGAACCGGATTAACATTAGTGCATAATGATGATCCTGTTGTAAATAATACCACCTATACAAATCATACTTCAATAAACAATAGTTCAACAAATTCAACTCAAACCCACGATACCGGAGCCACTGCACCAACTTCATCCGAAAGTAGCAGCAGTTCAAGTTCCAGCGCATCTGTTTCCCAGAGCAGTTCTCAGAGCAGCCAATCCAGCGTTGACACTTCAAGCCAATCCCAAGGCGCACAACAAGCCGGACAGGCCGAAGGAACTTATGACCCAAGTGACTTTGATTAGAACTAATTTTTAAACTCATCAGGATTTTTGAACAAATCAAAATCCTGAACATATTCTTTACCTGTAATCATTGCAATTTCTGCTTTTTGTAGTTCGGAACCAAGATAGGCGGCATGCTCCATTCTGGTTACCAACTCTTTTATTATTATTTCTTCATAAACTTCTTTTGCAGATTGCCCTACAATAACCAAATCCGCTTTATTTTTCTTGAAATGAGTTGCAATAATCCTACTGTCTTTTACAGTAGTTCCATAATCAACACTTATCTTAAAACTACCTGCCTTATCCCTTATGAACTTCAAAGGTTTTTGAAGCCTTGTTTCCTCAACACCATCCGTTTCATTTAAAATAATATCATTCCGTTTGTGCTTATCTTTAAATGCAACTAAATTTATTCCCAAATCTTTCGGAATTGATTTTCTGTGTTTTGCTAAAAACATCATTTTTGATGCTGTGGATAACTCATAAACACTGCCCCTTGTTTTACCACTTTCTTCAGGAGTAAATAATATGCTGACTCCCAATTCCATACCAATTCCAGCTAAAAGCACATTAACACCACCAGAATCAGCATCCATCAATTCTGTTACATTTCCAACGCCAAAAAACATCGGTGCAGGATTAACTTTATGAAAATCATGGCATGCTATAATTGACTCGACTATGCTGGAACTGTTCACCGGATCCAAAATCAAATCTGCAACATATCTCAATCCTTCGGTATCCTTAATTAGCTGATGCATTGATTCGACTCTCTGAGCAGGAGTTTCCGGAGAAATTCCCTGGGAAAAATTTGTTGGAAGCAAAACTGCAGGAATGTCTTTTTCTTTTAGAATTTCCTGAACTTCACCATTGTTACCCAAATCCAAACTTAAAACAAAATCAATTCCATTTTCTGCTGCGACTTTAATTTCCTTGGCATTTAACGTGTCTATGCTTAATGGCCTATCTCCAACAATAGGCCTCAATGTTTCGATTAACTCGGGAATTTTATCTGAAAAATCTTCACCTGCAGCCATACCTATATCAATCATGTCTGCTCCGGAGTCAACAAAATATTGGCATTTGTTAATCAGAGCTTCCTTTGATAAGAATGGTGCATTGGCAATTTCAGAAAGAACTCTCATTGGAAAATCTTCACCTACCGGGAGATTTCTTATTAGGATGTTATTAGGTTTTTTAAGAAGTTCTTTGATATGTTCTTCATCGTTTTCAAACTCTTCAATAAACTTGAATGCTTCTTTTCTTTTTTCTTCTTCAATCAATTTATCTGCAGGCTTGTCTTCCGACAGGGTTATGTCTTCTATTAAATTCAAAACCATTGCAAGGTCAGCACCGTCAGTGGATCCCTTGAATGTAGGAATTCCCAATTCTTTTGTGATTTCCCTTGTGCCTTTTTTAATTAAACCCGGAACCAAAATCAAATCGATTTCATCCAGTTTATCTTGAAAATGAGTTTTCACTTCTTTTATAATTTGTCTAGGAGTTAAAAATGCGGCAACCTGTGTTTCTGCAACATGTACAATAATGTTTTCTTTGGAATCTGCAACCACATCCTTTATTAAAGGATAAGCCAAGTTACCGGTAATAATCAAAACATTCATAATAACCATCAATTAAAGTCAATATATTAATTATTATATGAATTAATTAATATTTAATCTTTTTAGAAAAATTTGATTAAAAAAACATCTATTAAATCTTATTAATTGTTATTAATTAATCTGAATGCTCCGTTGAAAAAATAAACAAAAAACAATCAACTTAAACAAAATAATTTAAACAAATTTCTCAAATAATTAAAATTTAACATAAGATTTATATATTTTGTAATTTATAATGATTATACATGATAAATATATGGAGGAAAAATTAATGATTGAAATTCGTTTTCATGGAAGAGGCGGACAAGGTGCTGTAACTGCTGCTGAAATTTTAGCAAAAGCAGCATTCAAAGACGGCAACTATTCCCAAGCTTTTCCATTCTTTGGAGTTGAACGTAGAGGAGCTCCAGTTATGGCTTTCACAAGAATTGATGACAAGCCAATTGATTTAAGATATCAAGTCTATAATCCAGATTATGTACTTGTTTTAGATGATGGGTTATTAAATGTAGTAGATGTATTTGCAGGTATTAAAGACAATACTGAAGTAACAATAAACACCCAAAGCTTTGAAGGCAGTGGAGAACATGAAGTCTACAGTATTGACGCAACCGGAATTGCATTAGACATGTTAGGACGTAACATTGTTAATACTATTATTTTAGGATATTTCGCTAAGAAAACCCAAGCCGTGACAATCGATTCACTTCTTGAAGTGATTAAAGAAACATTCCCAGGCAAAGTAGGAGAACTAAACGTCGAAGCTACTAAAAAAGCTTACGAAATGGGATGAGGGTGATTATAATGGTAAGTATAGGATGTGTAATTAAAAACCCAGGCAATAGTAGAAATAACAAAACTGGAAGCTGGAGAACATTCAAACCTATCCTAGATAAGGAAAAATGTATTGATTGTGACAACTGTATTCTGTTTTGTCCAGATGCCAGTGTAAACAAACAACACGATATTGATTACGATTACTGTAAAGGATGCGGAATTTGTGCATACGAATGTCCTTCCGATGCAATCGAAATGGTAAAAGAATAGAGAGAGTGATGAAATGGTAAAAGAAGTAATGACCTCAAACAAAGCAGTTGCAGAAGCTGTAAGATTAGCTAAACCACAAGTTATTCCTGTTTATCCAATTACTCCACAGACTACAATCTCTGAATACTTAGCACAGTATGTTGCTGATGAAAAAATTGATGCTAAATATGTTAAAGTAGAATCCGAACACAGTGCAATAAGTGCTGCTGTCGGAGCCAGTGGCGCTGGAGTAAGAGTATTTACAGCAACATCTTCACAAGGATTAATGTTAATGCACGAAATTTTATTTGCAGCAGCAGGTATGAGAACCCCATTCGTATTGGCTGATGCAAACAGAGCAATTTCTGCACCATTAAATATTTGGAACGATCAACAAGACTCAATCGCACAAAGAGATGCTGGATGGTTACAGATTTATGTTGAAAATGCTCAGGAAGCATTGGATACCACATTAATGGCTTATAAAATTTCAGAAAATCCAAATGTTTTACTTCCATCAATGGTCTGTTTAGATGGATTTATTTTAACTCACACCGTTGAACCTGTGGAAATTCCAGATCAAGAAAGTGTAGACAAGTTCTTACCTCCATATGTACCAGAACACGCCTACCTTGATCCGAAAGAACCTATGTCAATCGGTAACTTCGCTGATCCGGATTACTATACTGAAGCAAGATATGCAATGGAAGTTGCAATGAACAATTCCATTGACGTCATCCAAAAAACCTGCGATGAATTTGCAGAAATATTCGGAAGACAATATGGTCTTGTGGATGCATACAAAACAGAAGATGCTGAAATAATATTCGTTGCAATGGGATCACTTTGCAGTACAATCAGAGTTATTGTAGACCAGCTAAGAGAAAAAGGTGAAAAAGTAGGTTTACTTAAAATCAGAGCTTACAGGCCTTTCCCTGTAGAAGCAATTAAGGAAGCTGTTGCAAATTGTGATAAAATAGCTGTAATCGATAAAAACTTCTCATTCGGAATTGGCGGAGCGCTTTATTCAGACATGAAAGTTAAAATCGATAAGGAAATCTATGGATTTATTGCAGGTTTAGGTGGAAGAGACATCACACCGGAATATATCCTGGAAGCTTACGAAAAAACCAAAGTGCCAGAAAAAGATGTCACATGGATTGGACTTAAGGAGGAATAGATATGGTAGATATACCTGATAAAGATTTATTAGCACCGGGACACAGAGGCTGTGCTGGTTGTGGAGCATCCATTGCTGTAAAATTAGCTCTTAATGCTTTAGGCGAAAACACTGTAGCTATTTCTGCTACCGGTTGTCTTGAAGTTATGACCACCCCATACCCAGAATCTTCATGGGAAGTCCCATTTATACACGTTGCATTTGAAAACTCAGGAGCAGTAGCATCCGGTGTTGAAAGTGCATTAAGAATTCAAGGAAAAGACGATGTTAATGTTGTCGCATTCGGTGGTGACGGAGGTACTGTAGATATCGGTTTACAATCATTATCCGGAGCTATGGAAAGAGGACACAACATGCTTTACATCTGTTACGATAACGAAGCTTACATGAACACAGGTATCCAAAGAAGTGGAGCAACACCATATGGTGCAAGTACAACCACTTCACCGCAAGGTAGTGCAAGTTTTGGAGAAGACAAACCTAAGAAAAACATGCCTATGATTATGGCAGCCCACGGAATTCCATATGTGGCTACAGCATCAATCGCATATCCTGAAGATTATGTCAACAAAGTGAAAAAGGCAGCTTCAATCAAAGGACCTGCATACATTCACTTGCAACAACCATGTACTACAGGTTGGGGATATCCTTCCGAAAGAACTATCGAAATGGGCAGATTAGCTGTTGAAACTGGATCTTGGATTTTGTATGAAATCGAAAATGGTGAATTTGAAATTACATACAGGCCTGAAGAAAGAAAACCTGTAAAAGAATACTTGGCACCACAAAAAAGATTCAGACACCTAGACGAAGAGCACATTGAAAAAATCCAAAAATATGTTGATGCAGAGTGTAAAGAACTAGGTTTATAGGAGGAGAACAATGGAAAGTATTCTTGTAAACAGCAATTTATGTGACGGATGTCTTAACTGTGAAAACATGTGTGCATCAGTCCATAGTGCTAGTAGGATAAAAATAATAGAACATGATTCTTCCTTTTATGCCATTGTATGTCAACACTGTGAAAGCGCACCATGTATAAAAATCTGTCCGACTGACGCTATTACCGACGAAGGTGTCGATAAAGAAAAATGTATCGGTTGCGGATTGTGTGTAATGGTATGTCCATTCGGTGCAATGACTTTCCAGTCAAAAATTGCTGAAAAATGTGATCTTTGTGCTGACAGAGAAGAAGGTCCTGCTTGTATAAAAGCATGTACCAAAAGAGCCATCAGCGTTGCCGACCCTGAAAAGGTCCGCGCTAAAAATCAGGAAAAATATCTTGCCAAAATGGCGGGATTATACGAACCTAGTGGTGGCAAAGGTGGATTTGTTCATGTCATTACAGGTCAAGCAAGAGCAAGACTCGTTTTAGACGAATAAAAAAAAGAATTATGTATAATATTAAAGGAAGTTGTACTGACTGTACAACCTGTGGAAGCTGTCAACAAACACCAGATGTTGACACTCCTATTTTATTTTGTATGCACTGCCAACCATCAGATGCCCCATGCATAAAAGTTTGCGGGGAAAATGCTATTTTTGTATTGGGCGGTGCAGTCACACTAGATTATGAAAAATGCACTAAATGTAGGGAATGTGTAGAAGTCTGCCCAATTGAAATAATCAAAATTTAAATATGAATAAAACCATATAAATATATTAAATATGTGAATAAAATGGGATGTTTAGATGAGAGTTGAAAAAGAATATAGGCATTTGGAAGGTATTGATGAAGTTCGAATTTTTAATGCTGCAAAAAAAGATTTCTACAAACCAACTCCAAAAGAGTTTGATCTAGAAGACATTACAGTACAAAATCTCATAAACAATATCCCTGTCGAAATTCATACATTGATTCCATATGAGGACGGGAAAGATTTTATTATTAACGGCATAGGCAATTTTACCCTTGAAAGATATGGTAAAACTCAAGAAGACGCGAAAGGCAGATTGTTAAGCAAACTTTCCCCATTATACTTTAACATATTATATGATTATTTATTTGATGTCTATACAAGCCACAACACCAAAAATATAAGATTTGTTTATTATAACAACAACAAAGTAACAAAAGTAAATACTACAAAAATAATTTATGATGCGAAAAGAATATTTATAACTGTCCATAATGTTGATGCAACAGTGAGTAAACGTATCGATGCAAATCATAGGACTTTTGATGAAGATAAAACTAATGTAATGGAAAGTTTTTCTCAAACCGGAAGTTATTACACAGTAAATGGAAAATATACCTGGTCACAAGGAATATATAATATCATCAACCGTGCAAAAGAAGAAGCCGATGAATACTACAATATCGTTTTTGATTTGGTGATACCGGAAGATAAACATATAGTCGATAAAATTTTCAATATTACCAACAACGAAACTGCAGAATGCGAAGAGGTTATTCGTATTCAAACTATGAATGGTGTTTTAAAAGTAATAGAAGTAAATATATATTCTTATTTTGATGAAAGCGGAATCATTATTCGTCAAGGATTAATAAATGACATTACAAAGTACTCCGATGATGATACTACCAAACCGGTTGATTTTTTATTGAAAGGGTTTAAAAACAGTAAAAAAATTGCTTTGTTAATTGAACCCCTAAACAGAAGACAATATGAATACTCCAAAGGATTTTATGATATACTTGAAACAGACCGCGAAACATATTATAATTCCCCAGGCATTATAACCAATATTGTTGAAAAAGACTCCTCTAAAATACTTAAAGATTTAATCGACAGAAAATCAACAAAAATCGATGAAACATTTACATATGCAGTCAATGGAAATCCGCATAATAAAAAAATTCTCAACTTGTACATTGAAAGCTTTGAATATAATAAAAGAAGACACAGTCTTGGATTTTTAACAGACCTTACCGATGATATGAAAAAACAAGATGAATTGGTTGAGTCAAATGAGCAAAAACTGATTTTAATTAAAGAAATACACCACAGAGTTAAAAACAATTTGCAAGTCCTTAACAGCTTTTTAAATCTTGAAAAGAAAGCTTATAAAAATAATCCTGAGTTAATTATTGAACATATGCAAACACGCTTAAGTTCACTTGCATTGCTTCATGAAAAAACATACAGAGCCAGGGATTTCAAAAATATTAATCTAAGTGAATATCTGATTGACCATGACAGGCAAACAAAAAATCTGGTTGATTTGCCTGTGGAAGTCGAGTTTGAAACATACGTGGATAAGGATTTAAATTTAAGTGTGGAAGTTATGACCCCATTACTTTTAATTATAGATGAATTAACCATGAATGCCGTCAAACATGCATTCCCAGACAAGACAGCACCAAATAAAAAAATAACTAAAGAAATAAAGAAATTAGATAATAATACTGCTCAGTTAATAGTTAAAGACAATGGTGTTGGAATTAAAGATACTTCAAAAATTACTAAAAATCTGGGATGTGAAATAATTAAAAGCCTAAGCAGGCAGTTAGGCGGAAACATCAGCTTAATTGAAACTGATAATGGAACCGCTTATAAACTAATTTTCCCAATTGAAATGGTACACACAATATAATCAGCCCAGACTTTAACATTTAATCAAAATTTAAATATTTTGAAATCAAAAATAAAATTAATTAAATTTTAAAGGGTTTTATTTTGATTACTAAAGATGTTATTAAAGATAGTGTTTATGAACTTTACAAACAGGCGGCTATCGTTTTAGGCAGTGACGTAAGAAACGCGCTTGAAGATGCATTAAAAATAGAAGAACATGACCTTGCAAGACTAAATCTTGAAGCTATTTTAAAAAATATTGAACTTGCAGAAGAAAAAGGCATTCCGATGTGTCAGGATACCGGTCTGCCAGTAGTTTTTGTTAAATTAGGGAATGTCGAAGTTGAAGATCTGCGCGGTGGAATCGAAGAAGGAATTAAAAAAGCTACAAAAGAAATTCCAATAAGACCAAATATTGTAGATCCAATAACCAGGGAAAATACAAACATTAACATTGGAGATTACATTCCACCAATCGACATTGAGCTAATTGATGAAGATTATATCGAAATAACAATATTACCAAAAGGATTCGGTTCTGAAAACAACAATGCTTTAAAAATGGCTTTGCCTGCTGAAGGAATCGAAGGAATAAAAGAGTTTGTTGTCGAATCCGTTCTTAAAGCCAAAGGCAAACCATGTCCTCCAACAGTAATCGGCGTGGGAATTGGCGGAACATCAGACCTATGTCTAAAACTCGGTAAAAAAGCATTGCTTGGAAAAGTGGGTGAGAGAAACCCCGATCCGGAAATAGCTAAACTAGAAACAGAAATATTGGAAGAAATCAATGCCTCCGGAATCGGCCCTATGGGATTGGGCGGGAAAACCACCGCACTTGATGTGAAAATCCTAAAGGCACATACACACACTGCAGGCCTTCCGATTGGCGTTTGTGTCCAATGCTGGGCTGACAGGCATGCCACAACAAAAATCTATGACAACTAATATCTGAAAGTCCTTGGAGTTGTTGGTCTTGGAATATTGTCATGAAACTCAATGGCCACATCCATCATTTCAACAGAAATATCTCCAATTCTTTCAAATGCCTTGATTACCCTAAACAGATATATGAAATAGTTTGACCTTTCCTTTTCATCAAATGAAGTTTCAGCCATTTGGGTTGCAATCAAATTAATTGCCTTTGATTGAAGAATATGAATTGAATCTTCAAGCTCCATCAAATCATCCTTAAGTTCAGTCCTGTTTTCAATGAAAGCATTCATTGACAGACGAATCATGTTTTGAGCTGTTTTATACATCTTTTTTAATTTTTTTAAGACATTCTCATCAATCTCATAAACATCATTTATAACAAATTTTGCAATATGGCCACAATAATCCCCAATACGCTCCAAATCATATGCCATTTCACTATAGAGCATTGATTTTGAAAATTCAGAATGCTTATTGATGCTTAAGATGGTTTCAACAGATGTCCTGATTTTTTCAACCATATTGTTTGTTGCAAAATCCATTTCCAAAGCCTTGTTTGCCTTGTCTTCGTCATATTCCAAAATGGCATCAAAGGAAGTTTCAAGCTGAGAGTGAACGTGCTTGGCCATATTGGCAAGCATGTCATTAACCAAAACATTGCCGGAACTGTTTCTAGACCGGGAGTAGTTACTGTCTAAAGACTCATTGAATTTTTCATAGCTTTTCAAATCAATCATGTATGCCCTTTTTACAGTACCGTCCTTAACCAGAGGCTGTAACAGTTGAGTTACATATCTGCGAGATATTCCTAATTTTTCTGCTATTTCCTCCTGAGTGGAGGGGTTTTCGTACAAAATGAAATCCAATATGTCCTTTAATGTCTTGTCCTTTTTACTCATTTTATCAACTATTTCCTATATTCATCCAAAAGATCATTGGATTCGAATTGGATATTTTGTGAAGATTCATTTATTTTGGCTGAACCGTTACCAACGTCAGACCTGAATTTTACGTTATGCTGTTCATGATTATTTACACGTTGAGGATTTCTGTTGTTACTCTTGCGGACAACCCTCCTAGGCTTTTTAACCCTCATGGATTGTCTGAATCTGTCATAATTTCCATCATCATTGTGACGATGAATTCTAGGATTTATTTCCTCATTTGATGACATCCTAACAACTTTCGGTTCAGTTTCATTCTTATTGGCTGACATTAAAATTCTAATTATGACGAATATCAATAATAACAATGCAATTATCGCTATCGGCAAATCAAAATTGGCAAATATCGTATCATATATGTTTGTAATTCTGTTTCCCAAATCTACAAAACCTCTTGCCAAAAAGATTAATGCAACAAATACCAGTATTACCCCATGTTCCTTTTTTACGAAATCCGGTTTTAAAACCAAAGGATATGCACTGATTACCAGCAAAGCCAATCCCAAAATCCTATATAAGTTATTGTTGGCCAAATCCTGAATTGAAAGGTAAACATTTACAAATGTGCCCGGCAAAAATCCTGATTCTGACAATAATGCAAAAATCAGCAATAATTGAATTAAAGCTATTACTGCCAACGGAAACACATATGCAATGTCCCACTCAAAATCGTGACTGAATGTTGCTTCAGATACTGGCTTTTCCAATGCTTCAGAAAGCATATTATAAAGAACAGATGAAATAACTGAACCTATAATAGTACCTGCCACTCCTAAAACAGAGGTTAAAACTGCAACAAAAGCAGAGATGAATCCGACTAGTATTAGCTTTTTATAATTCATTTTTTCACCTTCAAAAATAATTTTTTATTTTCTAATTAATATTATATTTTCAAATATTTAAAATTAGCAGTTGTTAAAAAAAATAGTTAAGAGCTTTAGGGGGGATTCGAACCCCCGACTTCCACCTTACCAAGGTGGCGCTCTACCGGCTGAGCCACTAAAGCTAAAATAGAGATTATAAAAATTTGATAGATACATAAAAAGTGCAAGGGAAGGGATTCGAACCCTCGAAGGCCTATGCCAGAGGATCTTAAGTCCTCCCCCTTTGGCCGCTCGGGCACCCTTGCATACAATAGTAATGTTTGATAACATAATATATAAATGTTACCCTTTTTCAAATATTTTTCGCAAATATGAAAAAACTATATTGTAATATTATTTAACAAACTATATAAATATTTAAGGTTATAAATAATCATATTCTATAAATTGATTTTTAATGGTGAATTAATTGCAAGTTGATATGGAAGAATGCGGAGTTTGTGAAGACTGTATTGATGTATGTATGGAAGAGGCAATTGTTAAGAAAGCCTATACAATTGTAATAGACAATGATAAATGTGATTCCTGCGGCGAATGTGTTGACGTTTGTCCGGTAGGTGCTATTTACGAAGATTAAAATGAAAATTAAATTTACTTTAATAGATTACATCATAATAATTTTAGTGATTTGTACTGTTGCATTTGCGTTTATCCACATCACAAGTGATGATTCATCAAATATTCAAAAAACTGCTTTTGATGCTTCCACAATAAATAAACTTCCCGAAACATATCTAAACTACTACAAAGATGGGCAGATAGTTAAGGCAACAGTGAACGGATTCAACTCCAGTACAGGCGAAGAGATTACAGTAAACGGTACTGTGAAGTGGGTTGATGAAGGATCATCGGTCAAGGTTTTGCTTGAAACCGAAAACGGAACATATTTAACCGGATTATATAAGAATACTCCTAATGCAGACATCTACCTGAAAACAATATCTATTGAAACAGATGGAAGCACTTATGACAATTCCGTTGAGTTTAAAATCAAACCTATGAATATTACATCCATTAATGATTTGAACAAAAATCTGACAGATGTTGACTATGAGATTTCCACTACTATTTCTCTTGATTCATTTGATACTAAACTACTCCAAGAGATAGAAAACAAGATTTTATCAAACAACAAAAGATTATCCGTTAAAGGGTCAAATAGTGAACTTGCAAATCAGATAGTTATTTCAAAGGCCAACAATCAAAACTTAATTGATGCTGATGCAATTTTAGGTTCAATTAATGGAATTACTGATGAAATCACCCTCAGGATTTATAATTGTAGCGATACGGAATTGAATAACATTAAAAATAACTACGAAGTTACAAATATCAGAAATTTTTAAGTTGGGCAATCTATGAGCGTAATTTATTCAACAATAACTTCTCTTGTAAACAGGATAAGTGATGAATTCCACAAATCCTTTTTATTTACAATAATTTTTACCATTCTTGCATTTATAGAGGACCAATGGGTCAATGGCTTTTTTAAAAAATTATATCCCGGCGAAAATTTTTTAAGCTTTTTGAATAAAAATGAGATTTTAAAAAGCCATATCTTTAATCCGTTGATTGTGCTGTTCCTGTTTGCGGCTTTTCTGTTGTTATCCCTGAACACACTTTCAGCCAGCCTGACTATAACACTTCTTATTGCATTTGCTGCATTTTTTATTGGAAGTACAGTTCTGCCAAGGTTTTTTCTAAACAAATCAACCGATAAAATCCTCAAATTTCCGGATGATGACATTTATTCACTTGGTTTCTGTTTGATATTGATAAGCATTGTATTTTTCTTCATAAGCATTGCAACCGTTGGTGGAATTCCTCTTTTAAAACCATCAATCAGATATCTGCTAAAACCAGTATTTACAATGCCTGTATTTTTAATAATACCTGGAACATGTCTGCTTGCAAGCGCATATCTGAAGGATTTTCAGGGCGAAAAAATCACCCGTTCACAGGCAAGATTCAGATTCCTATTTTTACTTGCAATGGACTGTGCATTTTTATTGCTTCTAGGTTATAGGACACCACTACTTGCAGCATTTCTCATCATAATTATCATAGGTTTCTATGGAAATATTGTTTCTCTATGGGAAGTTGTAATTGGTGCTCTGATTGGTATAGGTGCAATCATTGGAATTGGATATTTTCGATCACTTGGTGAGCTGACAATCACATCAGCAACAAATCCATTCTACACGCTCCAGTCCAGAGCTGATTTTACACTGCATGTTCTCGATTTGCTTGACTTCATTGGAGGAAACTTCGGCCTGACCCACGGCAAACTGCTGGCAAGCTCAATTCCGGGAAGTGATTTAGGTCCAAGAATGATGGTTGGAAAACTCATCGCATGGAGAACCGAAGTTACTGTCACACCGACACTGATAGGTCAGATGGTGGTTGATTTCGGAAAAGTCGGTGTTGCAGTCGAGATGTGCATTCTAGGTTTCATCTTAGGAATCGGATTTAAATTAATGAGAATTACCAAAGATTATTTCTATACTGGAATTTACTCCCTGATTTTAACATACTCCATTTTAGGCATTGAAACAGGAATATTGGACATTCAAGTTCTTCTATACTTCGCAATAGCCATTATCATCTATTTAACAATACTTGTAAAATCAAGAAATTAGCTGCTTTTTTTGACAATAAGTATTACAATAAACCTTGAATAATACTAATTTGTATTACTTTAATAACCTTTATATATAAATATACATTTAAAATATTAAATGTCAAGGAAAATCTCGGATTTATTAACCATTAAACTTAATAAAACTCCAAATTAACTTGATATTACTAAAAATAAACTAAAATAATACAATAAAGTAATACCTAGTTTATAAATAAAAACTAAAAAAGTATTACTTTTAGGAAAATGGAGGAATTTAATTGCATATACCTGATGGATTTATACCTATTGCACAGTGCCTCATTTACTATGTAATCTTAATAGTTGCATTGTATTTCTCTGTGAAATGGGCAAGATCTAACTTAGATGAAAAACGTATCCCTCTTTTAGCTGTGCTCGCTGCAGGTATCTTCGCAATCATGTCCATGAACATGCCTATCCCATTCGGTACAAGTGGACACATGGTTGGTGGAGCACTCGTAGCAATAGTATTCCTAGCTCCTGAAGCCGCTGTTTTAGTATTTACAGTAGTATTGCTAATCCAAGCATTAATATTTGGAGACGGAGGAATTACCGCTCTTGGAGCAAACGTATTGAACATGGCTATTGTTGGAGGATTTGTAGGATTATACACCTTTAAAGCACTACAAGGAATAGTTGGCAAATACCCTGCAGCAGGTATTGCAGCATGGTTGGCAACTGTTATCGCAGCTCTCGCCTGTGCTATCGAAATGGCAATTGCAGGAACTTTCCCAGTAAATGTGGGTATCCCTTCAATGGTATTATACCACTTCTTTATTGGAATAATCGAAGCAGTTTTAACTGTAATCGTCCTTGTAGCATTAGACAAATTTAGACCAGACTTACTGGCATGGAACAGTGAAGGAGATGCATAATATGGATAAAAAAGATACTTATTTAATCGCAGTAGCAGTAATCATTTGTGTCGTAATTTGCTGTCTTTCACCATATATTGCATCTGGTGACCCAGACGGTCTTGAAAAATCTGCAGAAGACTCCGGATTAGCTGAAGATTTTGCTGTTGAAGAAATCAATGGAATTCCCGAAGCAATCTTCCCTGATTATGCATTTGCAAATGACCCTGATAATCAAGTATTACAAATTGTAGCGCTGATTCTCGGAGCTATAATTACTTTAGGATTAGGATATGGAGTTGCTGCAATTTTAAGAAGTAGAAATTAAATCTTTTTAATTTCTACAACCCTTTTTTTAAAAAGAAATTGAAATTAGATTAAAATTAAATGAGCAAATAATAATATAGTACTATTTTTAATATTAAATTAGTGAATTGACATGGCAGACATAACACAGATAATGAGATTTGATGATTTGGCATCAAAAGACAGTCCCATCCACAACCTGGAAGGGAGAATTAAACTGATTTCAACATTGCTAGTCATTATTGTCTGTGTAGTATCAAAAGAACTTTTTATACCAATAGCATTGGAAATAATGCTGTTAATCATATTGAAAATAGCAAAATTATCTTATTTTGATTCATTCAAACGATTATTAATGCTTTTGCCTTTCGGTGGAGCAATCATTATATTTCAGCCTTTCATCCAACCAGGAAATATAATCTGGAGCTATTCCTGGCTGCACATTACCGATTTTGGACTTAACTGGGCAATTCTTTTGCTAGTCCGCTTAATCGTATCCCTTACTGCAATCATCATTTACTCATCAACAACACCCCTTCAGGAAATGGCAAGTTCATTTAGAAAACTGAAAATGCCAAGGGATCTGGCAATGATACTGTCGATTATGGTGAGATTTTTATTTTTATTCGTTGATGAGCTTGCTGCAATCAGGAAATCCCAAAAATCAAGAAATTTCAACATACACTCCAAAAAGGTTCCCTACAAATGGGTGGTAAAGCAGGTAGGATATACAATAGGAATGATGTTTCTAAAAGCATATGAACAGGGAGAGCGAGTCCACAGAAGTATGGTAAGTCGTGGATTTTCAGATGCTTCGGAAATGTTTAACGAGAAAAAATCACCTGCAAAAAGTGATTATCTCTACATAATTACAATCATAATCATCATAATAATACTTGAAATCATAATATTTAAATATTCAGGACAGTTAGGCTATTTCGGTCAAAACTTTTCAATTAATTAGGTGGGAAAATGACAGACATACATTTAGAGACAAAAAACTTATCTTTCACATATCATGACGGTACTCAAGCTTTAAAAAACGTGAATATCCAAATCAAAAAAGGAGAAAAAATAGCTATAATGGGGCCTAATGGTGCAGGAAAATCAACATTGTTTTCCCATTTCAACGGACTCTCCGAGCCAACATCAGGCCATGTTGAGATTGACGGTGAAAAAATCATATTTGAAAGGGAAGAACTGCTTAAGGTAAGGCAAAAAGTAGGAATAGTATTTCAGGATCCCAATGACCAGCTATTTGCACCTACCGTTAAAGATGACGTTGCCTTCGGACCAATGAATCTTGGTCTGGACTATGATGAAGTTGAAAGAAGAATCGCTGAATCGTTAGAGATGGTGGGAATGAGCGGCTTTGAAGATAAAACACCGCATCATCTAAGTGGAGGTCAGCAAAAAAGAGTGGCCATTGCAGGTATTGTTGCTATGAGACCTGACATAATGATTCTTGATGAGCCAACAGCAGGCCTTGACCCTGAAGGTGTTGATAAAGTTTTAGACATCTTAAATAAACTCAACAGTGAAGGAATGAGCATAGTAATTTCATCACACGACATAGAAATGGTAAATGAGTTTGCTGATAAGATATTTGTTTTATATAATGGAGAAATAATAGCTCAGGGAGACAAACACCAGATTTTTTCCGACAAGGAACTGTTAAAAAAAGCTCACTTAAAAGCACCGGTTACAACCGAAATACTGTATAAACTAAAAGAAAACGGATTAAATGTTGATACTGAAAAATTAAGCATTGAAGAAACAGTTGAAGAAATATTAAAAGCAACAAAAAATTAATTTGTAGCTTTTTTTCTATTTTTTAATTTTTCCTTGAGTTTTACAATAAACTCAAACTCATCGTCCAACTCAGGAGAGTTTGCAAATCCGCAGTTCGGACAATGTACGCTGTTACAGCCATGTTTACCACAACTGGAACATCCACGATTTTCCAATGCGGTTTCGTCAAATTCAAAACCACACATACGACATTTCATAATAACACCGCAAAAAAATTAGTTTAAAAAAAATAATAAAAACATTGAAGCTTATTCCACTTCAATATTTTTAGCTTCTTCTTTACGAAGACAAATATCATACCCTTTTACACTCATTTCAATAGGATCACCTAAAGTTGCAACCTTTTTGACTTTGATTTCTGCGCCTTTAACGAATCCCATGCCCAATAAGTGTCTTCTTAAACCTACATCACCTGAATCATGGTATTTTACCAATGTGACTGTTTCACCAGGTTTTACATCATTTAAGGTTTTCATAATATCACCATATATTAAAAATAAATTTTTAGGCATGCTAAAAATTATGTAATTAACATTATGTCAATACTCATATATAAATATTTAGTCATGACTAAAAAAAATTGATAAAATGAAGATTTTTCAAAAATCCCCATTTTCTGAATTGAATTTCAACTATCCGAATCCTGCTAAAAGACCAATGTTGTATACAAGGAATGATACAATGTAAGCAGTGACCAATGTTATTGCAGACATTATCAAAGGCCATTTGAAACCGTTGGTTTCCTGTTTGATTGCACCTATTGCTGCGAAACATGGGATGTAGAGAAGTGTGAACACCATGAATGCAAATGAAGATAATGGAGTGAATAAATCATGAACCATTGCATTCATTCCAGCTTCGTCATCCTCTTCAACACCAGCCAATGCACCGAATGTGGATACAACGACTTCTTTTGCAACCAAACCTGTGAGAATTGCAATACCCGCTTGCCATACGCCGAAACCGAGCGGTGCAAATATTGGTGAAATAGCAGTACCTATCATTCCTAAAACACTGTCGGCGGATCCGTATTCAACACCGAACGGCAAAATACTTAAAATCCAAATGACGATAGATGCACCGAGAATAATGGTTCCCGCTTTTCTAAGGAATCCTTTGGTTTTCTCCCAGGTATGCAATAACACACCTTTTACAGATGGTATTTTATATGTTGGAAGTTCCATAACAAATGGAGCTGACATTCCCTTAAACATTGTTCTTTTAAGAATCGCAGCTACAATTAAAGCAACGATAATACCAATTACATACATTGAAGTTGTTACAAGAGACTGTTGGGTTACAACAATCGGTCCGAGTACAAATACAGGAATTGCTGCGAAAAACACAGCTGTAAACATGGAATAAATAGGCATTCTTGCAGTACAGGACATGAAAGGAATGAGCATCATTGCAAGAATACGGTCTGATTCATTTTCCATTGTCCTTGTTGCCATGATTGCAGGCACACCACATCCGAATCCTAAAATCATTGGAATGAATGCCTTACCGTGAAGACCTACAAGCTTGTGCATGATGATATCCAATGTAAATGCTGCTCTTGCCAAGTATCCGCTGTCTTCCAAAATACTTAATAACAGGAACATGATGATAATCTGAGGCAAGAATACAAGTACTCCACCTACACCACCAATGAGCCCATTACAAACAAATGAAGCTAATGTCGGATCAGAAATTGCTGTTTCCGCCCATTCAGATAACATTCCAAATCCTACATCAATTGCATCACAGAACGGTGCTGAAATTGTGAATGTCAACTGGAACAATAAGAATATTACAAATAAGAATATAAATGGTGCTAAAAGCCTATTGGTTACAATCTTATCTATTTTATCAGTAGTTGTTTCTTTTTCTACAGCAGGCCTTTTGACAGCTTCAGCCATCAATCCGCCAATAAATGCATATCTTGCATTAGCAATAACTTCTTCTGCACCTTCTTTATAAACATCATGAAGGTGTTTTGCTACTTTATCGACTTCAATCATAATTTTAGAACCATTGCTGGATTTTTGAACTTTTTCTATTACGATTGAATCTTTCTCTAATAATTTGACTGCAGTCCAGACTGACGGAACGTCCAATAAATTTTTATCCTTTTCTATTTCTGCTTGAATTTCAGACAAATGACCTTTGATGTCATTTCCGTAGGACAATTTTTCACTGGAATCAACCGGTTTTTTGGATTGCTTTTCGACGGTTGTCAATAATTCGTCAAAACCTTCTTTGGTTTTTGCGTTTACTTCAACAACCGGAAATCCTAAAAGTTCACTCATTAAATTTATATCTATTATATGATCCTTTTTCTTTGCAAAATCATTCATGTTGAGAGCCATTACCAAATTGGCACCGAGCTCCATCATTTGAACTGTTAAATACAAGTTACGTTCTAAATTAGCAGCATCAACTACATTAATAATCACATCAGAGTCATCATCCACAATGAAATCCCTTGAAACGATTTCTTCCATAGAATGAGCACTTAATGCATAATTACCCGGCAAGTCCACAACGTCATATTCATAGCTGCCATGCTTGAAACTACCTTCTGCCCTTTCAACAGTTTTTCCAGGCCAGTTTCCTACATGTTGGCGCATCCCGGTTAATTGATTGAATACAGTAGTTTTCCCTACATTAGGGTTTCCTGCTAATCCTACAATTAATTTTGTCATTAACCATTCTCCCGTTTTTATTTAACTTTAATAGACCATTTTTAAAATGATCGAATACTAAAAAAATTTTTAGTTTAAGTTTATCAATTACCAAAAATTAGGTTAACCTAAACATGAATATTATTTTAAATTTTATATTATTTAAAGATTTAGGCATACCAAATAATAACATTTATATATTAAAATATACCAACTGTTATATAACAATAGTTATTTTTTCATGGATAATGATTCTAAAAATTTAGGTGTGCCTAAAAATTTAGAAACATTTATATACTATGACAACCAACTTTAATACAAGTGACATATATTTAGGCACGCCTAAATATTTCACTTCAACAAAACATATTATTAGTCAATAATAATACAATCTCCAAAACAAAACACACATATTAAATTAGCTTTCACAATTTTCTAATTTAATATCGGAAAATTATTCTGCCAAAAAATTTTCCAAAAAAACAATTCAGGTGTTTATAACTCTCTAAAAAGCATAAACACCTAAATCTCTCTTTTTAAATGATTTTATTTCTATAACATCTGGAATCTATCTTCAATATCCCTCGCCATCATAATTAGAGGCGTCATCGTAGATTTCTTCATCCCAATAGTTATATTCAATGTAATCATCGATTTTTTGATTCAAACCCCAATTGTTGCTGTCATAATAATTATATGCATCAAAACCTGAACTGGTGCTTGTAAGGGTTACGTATTTGCTCGCTGAAGCAGATTTGTACTTGCTGTCCCCTTTAAATTTGACTACGACATTATAACTGCCAGTATCATATTTTATGCGCAGCCCCTTGCTGTTATATGATTTATATTCCCATTTATAGTTGCCCTGCGAGTCGGTAATGGTGCAGTTAACCTTTCCGTTGCTTTTTATTTCATGACCCTTGCTGTCAACTATCTTTATTATGATTACACCCTTATTGTTCATCCACTTATCTGTGGATATTTTAATCTTTACGCTTTCCTTTGCAAAAACAGGACCTGAAAGCATAAGCAGACAAATTCCCATTATTGCCAAAATGATGATGATTCTTCTTTTCATGATAAATCCACCTAAGGTCTGATGTGTATAATTTGTTACAACCAATATTTAAATATTAATTTTTATAAAATGATTAGTATGATTGAATATGACGATATAATCAAGGATTCCCCCTTTTTGGCAAATCATTTAATTACATTAATTAAAACCCATGACTTTTTCATCAACAAACACATAAAAAAAGAAACGGAAATCCTTCCCAGCCAGTATTACATGCTGCTGTTTTTATATTATGAAATGGGAACCAACCAATCAGACATTGCAAAGGCCTGTCTGATGGATAGAAGTGGCGTTTCAAGAGCATTCAAAGACTTTGAGGAAAAGGGATTGATTACAAGAGAAGTTGATGAAAACAACAAACGTGCATATAAAATCACATTAACCCAAAAAGGAATCGAAACATCCGAATTTTTAATTGAAAAGGAAAAGGAATGGGATGACATGATTTGCGAGCAGTTAGACATCTCCCGTGATGATCTGCTTGAACTGTTAACTAAAATATCTCTCAAATCACTTGAATTCAACAGAAATCAGTTCTAGTCATATCCCTCGACTTCCAGATAATCGTCAATATCATAATCATCACCGTATTCATAATGGTCATAATATGAACCCGGATCGGTTCTTGACAACGTGTATCTGTCGGGAACTACAGTATGATAATTACTTTGAGAGCCGGAATAGCTTGAGGATGCTCCTGTATAAACCAAATCAAAGCCGGACCGGTTAAGACCCAGAACATCATACATCAAATCGGATTCGCTGTAATGGATATTGTCCGTCGAGAGGATAATGCCGTAGACACAATTGTTTTCCCAGGAATACTCTATGAAACATTTTGCGCCAATCCCAGTCAGATAAGCGGAAATATAAAGATTAACCTTTTCATGAGTGTTGAAACTGTATTTATCAGGTGTTGTCTTCCAAACAATCATATATCCTTTTCTGCCATAGCTGTCAACATATGTTATGTTTTTGGCATCATACCAACCGAATTTTCCGTCAGATGTCTTAAACGAACCGTCAGGAATCTTTTCCTCGCCTATTTTTAGACAGCCTTTCAGTGTAGCCACCAGAAAATCATCACCGCCAATGTCTTCAACCACCTCATCAGTCAAACTTGCTTTTGATGGTGGAAAAATAACGTTGGCTATTGAAGCTGTCGCAAATGTAATAATGAAATATGCAATAATTATACCCGCCAATATTAATGCTATTTTTTTGAGCTTTTCCATAATATTATATTAACACTTTATATACATTAACATTTCTGCTTCAGAACAATTTTTCAGTCCCCAAGCAATTTTACATAATCACTGCAATTTTACTAAATCAAGTAAATATTACTCTATGGCTTAAACAAAGTTTAAATTAAAGTTTAAACAATTAATAGGTATGATAGAATTAGTTATTGCTTGTTTTATAGGCATATTAATAGGAACAACTACAGGAATGATACCTGGAATACATGTCAATACCGCCGGAGCAATACTGTTTGCTTCATCAACCTTCCTTTTGGGTTTCCTAACACCCGAATTCCTATGCATAATAATGGTTTCGATGTCAATAGCACATGCACTCATTGAATTCGTACCGTCAATGCTTCTGGGAGTTCCTCAGGAAGGAACGGCCACATCCATACTTCCGGGCCATAGGATGGTTCTTCAGGGAAGATCAAAAGAAGTGATAAGGATTGTGTCAGTGGGAGGTTTTGGAGGGATTATCACAACAATATTAATGCTTCCGATATTTGCACTAGCTCTTCCGATGCTTCATGACATCTCAAAGCCGTTTACGTGGATTATACTTCTTGTTGCATCAATATATCTGACATATCGCCTGACTTCAAACTTTAGGGATTTTTTATGGTCGCTGCTTTTGTTTGTACTGTCGGGAGCGCTGGGATGGATTATTTTCCAGACCCCAATTTCATCCGGAGTTTCTTTGATGTGCACATTTTCAGGCCTGTTTGGAATAAGCACCATACTTTTCAGTTTAAACGACTCATCTACAATCCCCCATCAAAATCCATTCTACGAGCTTGATTTGGATTTCAACAAGTTCAAAAGCATTTTTGCAGGAGGAATAACAGGAGCGATACTGGGTTTCCTGCCCGGTTTTGGACCTGCACAGGGAACCGTTATTGCACAGGCCGCAAGCGGTACAAACGACAATGACGATGATGATACAGTGAACTTTCTTCTTGCAACCTCTGGGCTGAACGTCTCCGACTGTCTGTTTTCACTGATTGCAATCTACATTATTGGAAATCCGAGAAGCGGAATAGCGGTTTACATGTCTTATCTTATCTCCGAAATGACCCTAAACCATCTGGCAATATTCATTTTTGCATCGCTGATAGCAGTTTCGGTTTCATTAGTGCTGTCCTTAAAACTTGGCGATTCCTTTTCTAGACTGATGAGTGGTGTTGACTATAAGAAATTATCGATTGGAGTGATTTTACTTCAGATACTGATACTTTACATCTTTATTTTCTATTATAAGGCACCATTCGGTTATATGACATTGGCACTGATTACATCAACGGCCATGGGAATGCTTCCCCACTACATCGGCGTTGGAAAATCCCATCTGATGGGCGTTTTGATAATTCCCGCCATTGTCATTTACATGCAGATGTTTATTTAGGTGGAAAAATGACAAATACATTAAAAAAACATATTGACAAATTAAATACTGAAATTGAAAATAAAGAATTTCACAATCCTGATAAAACAACAATATTACCATTAATACAAAGTAATATTCAGGAAAATGAGTTTGATTTAGAAAAATTACTTGAAGATAATTGTACAGAGATTAAAAAATTAAAATTTTTTGAAATGAGCGATTTTTTAATTGAAAGTGAAAAAATTGAAGAATATCTGTCTAAGTTAACAGATGAAATTTTTAATATTCTTCCTGAAGATGCAGACCTACAAAGCATCAATTATCTTCTATATGAAATTTTAATAAATATATATAAACATTCCAGATTTGGAAATGCATATATTCAATTGGATATTTCAAAAAACAATGATAATATCGACATGTGTGTAATTGATGACGGCATTGGAATTTCCGGAAGTTTCAAAGAGGCATCATTATCTTATATAAACGATTGTGAATCTCTTTTTGAAGCAATTAATGGAAAAACTAGTGACAAAGAAAAATATAAATTACATGGAAGAGGTTTAAATTCCTGTGCAAGAATTACCACTCACGGATTTGATGGAGAAATGTTAATTGCATCCGGAAAAGGCATATGTGTAGTTACAACAAAAGGAGCGCAACTATATAAAAACAAATATGGAATAAATGGAACTTTTATAGTATTAAGAATAAATAATAACAAAATAGATAATATTTACGAATATTTGAAATATGAAAGAATTAATAAAATTCAAGAGGCAAAACAATGACTAAATTAGAAATTAATCTTGAAGAAAAATATTCAAAAAAATTAGGTGTTGGCCCAACAGCTGAAAAACTCTTCGATGAAATAAAAAATGAAGAAACTGTTGTGATTAATTTTAAAAACATTGAATTTATGAGCAGATCCTTTGCTCAGGAATATGTATTTCAAAAACACAACACACATGCAAAAATAGAAGAAACAAATATGGTCGACTCAATCCGTAATCTATTAGAAGTCGTTGAAGAGGATTTTAAAAGAAGTTGTTTAAAATAGCTAGATAATTACCACATTATCTGCTATTTCATCAGCTTTTTGCCTAATTTGTGAGATGTCCACACCAGGAAATGCATCAATTACGCACAAATCGGCGTGTTCCACATCCAAATCTTCAAAGGCACCCTGATGTATTTCATAGCCATCATCAATGCCGTTAATTTCCAGATTGTTTTTCAACGCTTCAATCATTTCGGGATTGATGTCATTGAATATTACCTTTTCAAACCCTAATTTTAGCAGATAGATTCCAAGAGCTCCCAAACCGCACATTGAATCAATTACAACCCCTTTTTTAATATCGTTATTGTTAATGTGGTTGTGCAGTCTGACCAGCTTGTCTTCGGTTGTTACAGCCACTTCAATATGGTGAACTGACTGGTTTTTGACAATTACCAACTTTTCACCGAGAAGCGTTCTCATCACATTGATTTGAGTGTCATCTCCCGCAAGAATTTCAAAGTGATTGATGGATGAATCCTTATCAAGTTGGCCTGCAACGTTTTGAGGACTTCCCTTAAGAACGCATTTGACTTCCGGAACTTCCCCAATCAATTTCAATGCCACCTCTTCGGTAAAGTCCGGATGGAGCAATATCAATGTATCTTCACCAATGAACTGAGGATTTAAGCTGCTGAAATAAAATTCAGACAACGGAACCGGCGAATTGCGTCTTAGTGTTGCCTTTTCAGGAACGATTTCAGATTCAATCATTATCTTCAGTATATGACTCATCACAACATCCAACGGCCTTTTGCCGCAACTGCATCTCATGTAGTCCCCATCATAATCATCAAAATTTATCAAATCCCTAAGAGGGGAAAATTTCTTTATCTGAACGTCCCGGCAGTTTTCACATTCATGCAGCGAGTTAATTTTTTCATCCAAATCAATGATAATATCACCCTAAAATTCTTCTTACAATACAATATTGATTTTGGAGTGTTATTATGCTTTCGCAAGTAATAAAAAATATATAAATTAGTAATACTAATCTAAAAACACCTAAAAAATTCTTAAAGGTGAAAAACGTGAACAATAATGAGATTATACCGCAATATGACGTTGTCAGACAAGATTACACTCAAAAGGAAAAAGTTCTCTTAGGAGAACTTCGTGAAAATTTGGTTGATTTGGCCATATCATCAGGTGAAAACTTCCAGCCCGATGAAGAAAAACTTCTAAACGACATCAAAAACTTCCTGTTTGCAAGGTTTACAGGCGACGGTGAAAAGATATCTGCCGAATATCTCGACAAGCTATCCAACAAAATCCTAAGGGATTTAATCGGATACGGTGAAATCGATTCACTGATACATGATGACGATTTGGAAGAGATAATGATCAACGGCATTGACAAGCCAGTATTCGTATACCACAGGAAATACGGAATGATGAAGACAAATGTCAAATTCAGCGATGAAAAGGAGCTGATGGATCTGATAGATTCAATAGCCAGACAGATTAACAGAAGAATTGACCAGGAATCTCCGATATTGGACGGAAGACTGGCTGACGGCTCAAGAATCAACGCAACAATACCCCCAGCATCAGCCGACGGCCCTTCACTTACAATCAGGAAATTCAAAAAAGACCCACTCACAATAATTGATTTGATAAAATCAAAAACAATATCAGTTGAACTTGCAGCATTCCTGTGGCTGTGCTTTGACGGTTTAGGCGTTAAATCCGCAAATGCAATAATATCAGGAGGAACAAGTTCCGGCAAGACAACAACACTGAACGCCCTTTGCGCATTTATTAATCCAAAGGAAAGAATCATAACCATTGAAGACACTTTAGAGCTTCAGATTCCTCACGAACACGTCATCAGAATGGAAACAAAACCTGCAAATGTCGAAAACAAAGGAGAGCTTACAATGAATGACCTTGTAAAAAACTCCCTAAGGCAACGTCCGGACCGCATAATTGTAGGTGAAGTTCGAGCGGGAGAGGCGATTACCCTTTTTACAGCATTGAATACCGGACACTCAGGATTTGGAACACTGCATTCAAATGATGCTCGTGAAACAATTACACGACTAACCAATGAACCGATGTCCGTTCCTGAAATCATGATACAGGCAATTGACTTTATAATAATGCAAAACAGGATTTACACATCAACAGGAGTTTCATACAGAAGAATCAGCGAAGTTGCAGAGGTTGTCGGAATCGAAGAGGGAGTTGTACAGCTAAATAAGATCTTTGAATGGAATCCAGAAACAGACAGGATTGAAAATGTCAGCATTTCAAGCAAATTCCTATCACAGATTGCAAACCTAAGCGGAAATACAATAAATGAGATTCACAGGGAAATTGAAAACCGGGAAACCGTGCTGAACCACATGGTAAAGCATGACATCCGTGATGTAGATGATGTCAAAACAATTCTGGATTTATATTTCAAGGACAGCCAGAAAGTGCTGAACAGAATAATGCTTGGCAGGTGAAGACATGTTAAACAGGTTTTTCATATTGATTGGGACAATAGTATTGTCCACAATCACATTTTTTAAAAACATTTCATTTAAAAGGCAATCTCCCAAAAAGGAGCAGGCAAATGAAACTGCAACATCAATCTTTTCTAGACTGAGCTTCGAAACAACACAACCAAAACATGATGACGACAAACTGGATAAAATAAGGGAACGTTTAATGCCTGTAATGCTTAAAAAAACATCAATAAAAGTCATGATTGCAGTCTGCATCATATCCCTAATCATATTGCCGTTGGAAATAAGCGGAATATTTTTAACAGCACTTGGAATGTTTTATGTATTTCTGATTTATTATCCCAAAATAAAACAGCAAAAAAACTATTCCGACCTAAATCAGGAGCTGCCCTATGCTCTAAGACATATGGGAATTGAGCTTAAATCCGGAAAGGGACTTCATGATACACTGATAACAATAAAAGAAGCAAACTATGGGACATTTTCCAAGGAAATCAACAGAGTCCTTGAGGAGGTTAAATTCGGAAAATCAACTGAGGATGCACTGCTTGAGATGTCAAAGCGGGTGAAATCCGAAGGGCTTCAAAGGGCAGTCCAGCAAATTGTAGGCACTTTAAGGGTTGGAGGAAATCTGGCCCGCAGCCTGGACATTATTGCAAATGACATTTCATTTGAGATGCAAATCAAACTGAAGGAATACGCGCAGAGATTAAATTCATTCATTTTAATATATACGTTCATAGCCATTTTAGCTCCTGTAATCGGTTTGATAATTCTGATGGCCGGTTCTACCGTAATGGGAGATGTGATATCCTCAAGTTTACTGCTGGTGATATATTCACTCTTTTTCCCGATGATTGTGATGTTTATGGGAGTGTTTATTAAAAAATTAGAGCCTAAAGTGTGAAAAAAAATAAAAAAAGGAAGGAATTAACCGAAGAAGGTTTCAATTCCTTTTGATGCCAGCAATCCTACGAAGGCACCTTGTTCATCCATTACAATATTTCCTTTGGAGTATTGGTCAATAGCCGCATTAATCATTCCTGATTTTACTGCAGGGTCTTTTGCAGCATTTGCAGCTGCCTTAACAATTTCAAGTACAGCGTCGCCTCTTGAAACACCGTTACCCCAATCCTCTTCACGTATGAAATCTATACCGCTTACCTGCATTTTGGATCCGTTTATTTCCAAAGGACCTGCAGCAGCAAGAACGGCATCCAATGCTTGGGTATTGACCGCTACAACAGAATCGATTTCAACATTGGTATTATATTGCACGATTTCCTTTGCATATCTCATTGCAACGGAATTGTCAGAGTCCCAGAATGCATCGTGAAGAAGCAGCCTTGATCCTGCTCCCTGAGACTGCGCTTCAGAAGGTTCTGATGCTGTAGGGTGAGTCATTCCACCAGGATAAATGGCTGTGTAATTTTTTAAAGTACCGTCTTCCAAGTGAACGATGAATGCCATGTCACATGCCCCCATACCCGGCCTTGTTTCACTTTCATCGATGGCACATACCAAAATATTTTTGCTTCCTTCAGTAAGTTCACTGTTGGTTCCGATAAACAATGCACCACCAATTATGGCAACAAGACCTATGAGAACAACAATTAAAATAACAAGTATTAATTTTCTAGTCCTATCCATAATTCCTACCTACTATAAACTTATTAAAATTAGTTGATAATATCTAGTTTATATTACTTAAATATTATTGGATTTCTAAAAGAAAAAAGAAAAGAATTTGATTAGTGGCAGTTACATCCAAAAAAGAAACACCATAATTTTTTTAAAATGCTTTTTTTCTCTTTGGATTCCTCTTTGATTTCGCAGCATTTTGCTTTTTTTACATCGTTTGCCATTAAAATCACCGTTTTTAAATGAATAAGATAGGTGAAATTAAATATGGATTTCATATTTAATTTCGTGAGAGTAGTTATATGCTTCACCAAATCAGAAAGAGAGTTAAACTAATTCAGTGAATCGGAGTAAGTAATTTGGTTTAACCAAAATACATCAGCAATCAAAATTAGATTTTTAGGTAGACCTAATTTTTATCACTATACATAATGTTATTGAAGGAAGTATATAAATGTTTAGGTTAACCTAAAAAAGGGAGGTGTTTAACATATTCTGTTAAACACCAAATTTGAGGAAAAATATAGTATGTGATCAAATTTTAAAAAAATAATGGAGAGGTGTTTATCTGGAGAGTCATAAACACCGAAATTCGTTTTGGAAAATTTTTGGCAGATAAGTTTCCCATATTAAATTAGAAAATTGTGAAAAGCTAATTTAATATCTATATTTTTGGAGATTGTATTATTATCGACTAATAATGTATGTTTTGTTTGAAGTGAATATTTAGGTAAACCTAAATATATGACACTTGTATTAAAGTTTGTCATCATAGTATATAAATGTTTCTAAATTTTTAGGTATGCCTAAATTAATTGCAAAATAATAAATTAATGAAAAAATAAGTAAAAAATGATAAAAAAAGAAAAGAAATTGAAAGATTTACATCAATCTTCCAACGCCAGTGATTTCAATACTTGCTACGCCTTCAATAGCTTGAACCATTTCTTCAACAGCTTCAGATCCGCCTTCACCGTCTTCGGTGATGAAGTTTAAGATAATTGCAACTAAACCAAATGCAATTGGTTCTTCAGCAATATCATGGATTTCAGCGCCTTCAGGCATTGAATCTTTAATGGTTGCTTTAATAGCTTCTAAATCTACATCAGGACTGTCTGGCATAATTTTCATAGTTGTTAATACTTCACCCATTCTAATTCCTCCATTTAATAAACTTATGGTCCTTCAAATCCGCATTCACATTTGTAAGCGTGACCAAAAGTACGGCATTTTTCACATCTTGCTATTTTTGCTCCACATTCAGGACATTCGAATTCAACGAATGGTCCTGTTAATGGAATTTCTTGTTTACATGAAATACATTCTACAGTTTTCATTTTCAATCACCTGTTATTTGTGTGTAATCGAAATTATAATCATTTACATTATCATCTATAAGAGATAAAACCCTTTCGGGATATTTTCCGTTCACAACATAACAATTAGTCCCAAACCTTAATAAAAGACTAGGCAACATTACATCAATCGATGACTCCTGAAAAGTTAGTAATTTTGTTGCATCGATTTTACTTATGAATGTTGAACCAGGCTCTTTCGGTTCTTGGGTATATATACCATTTACATTTGTTACTATTAAAAGGTTTGCATTTAAAAGGTGTGAAATGTATGCTGCAATCGAATCTGAAGTCACATCCCAGCTGCATTCAAAGGGATCTTCTGTTTTTAAAAACTTGGAAACTGCAAAAATAGGAGTTAAACCTTCATCTGAAATGTCATTAACCTCTTCAATCGTATAGGCTAGTTTTGCTGATTCCACCTTATCATTGACCAGCTTAGCTATTATGTCCATGCAATCAATGGCTGTCCAGTGGTTAACTTCCTCAGAAAAATTCTGTTCATCATTATATTTACGGATAAGATTTGCAAAATCGCCGCCCCCAAGAACAATGCATGAATTGGTGTTTTTTAGCTTTTTTGCCAAATCTATTGCATAATCCGGGAACAGACTTCCCCCAATTTTTACAACCTGTTTTATGATAATAATCACGACCCTGTTTAATTAAAAGTAGACCTCATCAAATGATAGTTTAGACTATAAAAGTTTCAAATCCCCTGTCACTTCGTCAAGTATTTCATCCTCATCAGGACCAAGCGCCAAAACTGTAATGCTTGATGTAGGTATCTGAGTGCGTCCAGCATCAACTACCAAATAATTGGCAATACCCTTTTCATCAGCCAACTTCTTAAGTTCAATCAGCTCCTCTTTGGTTTGAACCTTTAAAACAACTTTGGCATAAGCCTCATTTTCCCACTTTCGGATTTTACCTGCAGGTGATTTTTTATATGCTCCAATGGCTCCATGACAGCACTGTGCTGCAATTTTACCCTTGCGCATTTTTAAATCTGTTCTGACAATCATTACCTGTTTCATAATACTCACAAATTATGTCTTTCTTTAATTTCAAGGACTTTATCTAAAGGAATACATGATTTTTCAGCAATTATTTCAGGCTCATCACCTGATTTTAAAAAATTAACAATAATCTGTTCCATACCCGCCCTGTATTTGTTTTCGCCATATTCATCAATTAAGCTCATTCTATCACCTAATCTATCACAAATATTATTACGTTCCAAATCATCTTCAACGAATTTATCGGTTGTTAACCACAAAATACCCAATGCCAATTCCAATTGAGAAATAGACAAATTTTTCAATTTATAAATTAATTTAACAACCTTATAAATATATTCAACAATATTCTTACCTTTTTTGCTTAATGGAACTAAAGATAATAATATCACATCTTTACTGGTTGGAATCTCTTTATTTTTAAGTTTAGTTTCAACATTATTAATTATTTCGCTACTGCTCAAATTATTCAAACCGATAACAGTATACTTGAAAGAATTTAATTTGTTGCATTTGTATTCAACAATCTTTGAATCCTCATCAGTGCTTAAAACCACCAAATTAACTTCCTTATCATTCTCCTTATGCTGGTCAGTTATTGCAACATATGAATGTGCTCTTCTTGAGAAATCATCACCGACTTTTGTACTTTGAAACTCGACAATTAAGTTTTCATCATCCAAGTCCAAAATCAAATCAGGTTTGTAGGTAGTTGGATCAATTTGTCTTAGCTCTTTAGTCCAGACTTTAACGTTTTGAGATTCAATGCCCATAATATCCAAAAGAATACGGGCATCCACATCCGCAACATTTTTAAATAACATATCTTCTTGGAACTCTGCCATATATGACACCTCCAAAGTTAATTGATTATTATTAGTTAAAACTAGTTAAAATTAATTTATAATCAAATTAAAGCATATAATTTTAAATAAAATGGTTTTTAAAGAACAATTTTGCAGATTCAAAGCAATATTCCAAAATTAAAGCAATTTTGAAAACTAAATTCTTACAATAATTTAATTAAATAGAATTAACAAAATTATTTATGATTATATTTTTAAGGAGATTATAATGACTCGTATTTCAATTTTAGATAAAGACAGATGTCAACCGAAAAAATGTGATTATGTCTGCATCAATTACTGTCCTGGCGTTAGAATGGATGAGGACACAATTGTAATTGATGAAGACACCAAAAAACCGTTGATATCAGAAGAATTATGTGAAGGGTGCGGAATATGTACAAACCGCTGCCCATTTGACGCTATTACAATCATTAACTTACCTGAAGCGGCCGGTGAGCCAATCCACAGGTTCGGACAGAACCAGTTTGAACTGTTCGGCCTTCCATCTTTAGAAGAAGGAACTGTTTTAGGGCTTTTAGGTCAAAACGGTATCGGTAAATCCACAATCATGAATATTCTGGCCGGAAACCTGATACCTAACTTCGGAGACTATGAAAATCCGGCAGATAACTGGGATAATGTTATTGAATATTATAAGGGATCCGCACTTCAGAAGTATTTCAAAGACCTCTCAGAAGGCAATGTGAAAACCATATTAAAACCGCAGATGGTCGACAAGCTTCCGAAAGTCGTGAAAGGTAAAGTAAGAGACCTGCTTACAAACGTCAATGAACGTGACAAGCTGGACTACGTCACCAAGGAACTTCAGCTTGAAAATGTCCTCGACAGGAAAATGGAAAACCTGAGTGGTGGGGAACTTCAAAGGGTTGCAATAGCCGCAACAGTGCTTAGGGAAGGGGATTTCTACTACTTCGACGAACCTACCTCCTGGCTTGACGTATCCCAAAGACTGAATGCAGTTAAGGTTATCAGATCCCTTGCCGAAGAAGGCAAAAGCGTTCTTGTAATTGAACACGACCTTGCAACTTTGGATGCTCTATCCGACAATATTCACATTTTATACGGTACTCCCGGAGGATACGGTGTAGTATCCGGAAGAAAAGGAGTCAGATTAGGTATCAATGCATACATAAAAGGATTTTTAGCTGAAGAAAACGTGAGAATCAGAAGAAACCCGATTGAGTTTACAATCAGACCTCCGACTCCTGAAGATGAAGGGGATGCACTTGCAAGCTATACTGACCTGAGCAAAGACTATGACGGATTCAAACTGACTGCAGATGCAGGTGAAATATTTTATGATGAAATCGTAACAGCATTCGGTTCAAACGGTATAGGTAAAACCACATTTGCTAAAATGCTTGCAGGAGTGGAAGATCCTACAACCGGAGAAGTTGATGAGGAAGTGACAATTGCATACAAGCCACAGTACATAGTTTCCAACTTTGAAGGAAGCGTCAGTGACTTTTTATACATGAATGCTCCAAGTTTCGGAAGCAAAATCTTTGAAAGCGAAATAATGAATCCACTAACTTTAAATGAACTTTTAGACAAACCTGTCAAAGGACTGAGTGGAGGAGAGCTTCAAAGACTGGCAATTGCAGTAACACTTGCAAAGGATGCGGAAATATATCTTTTTGACGAACCTACAGCGTTTTTGGATGTTGAACAAAGACTTGTGGCTGCAAGAGTCATCAGAAAACTGGTTGAAAGCAGAAATGCAGCTTCACTTATTGTTGACCACGATATCGTATTTATCGATTATATCTCTGATAGAGCAATGGTATTTGACGGAACACCTGGTTTGAACGGTCATGCGTCAAAGCCTACTGATTTGAGAAGTGCAATGAATGAATTTTTAGGAAATCTGAACATTACATTCAGAAGAGATAAGGAAACAAAAAGGCCAAGGGTCAACAAACTCGACAGTTATAAAGACCGTGAACAAAAAGAAAAAGGAGAATATTACTACCTCTCCGATTAGATATTCCCTTATTTTCCATCACCACCCATTTATTAAAAGTATTACTTTTTATACTGATTTTAATGATTTAGTAATACTTTATTTTTAATTTAAAAACTTTAATATAATTTAACCCATAAACATTTATTCAACCACAATTTAAAAGTGATAAAGATGAGTTGTTATAAATACTGGGGAACAATTGAAGAAATTGCAAATAAACTCTCAAGTTATGGGGACTTGGACAAATACGGAGACTCGGCACTTGATAATGTTAATATCGATGAAATCATTGAAATTTTAGACGAAGTTGAAATCATAGCTCACGATAAAGAAATCGATTTTGACTCAGCAAAACACATTCTTGATGATGAAAAGATGAACAAGGCACTGAAGCTGATTCGTAAATTCTACGTTTATATTGGTGCAAGACTGGAAACCGAAAACGCATTAAAAATTCTGGAATCAGACAATCCTACAGAAACACTAGATTCATTTCATTTTTATGAAAGATACATCGGATTAATCAATAACGAAAGCCAATTGGCAAAATTCAATGAAAACAAAACCTTCGTGTTTTTAGGAAGCGGACCACTTCCACTGACTTTAATTATGTTCAACAAGGTCTATGGATGTAAATGTATCGGAATAGAACAGCAGGAAGAAGTGGCGGACCTCTCAAGAAAAGTATTGAAAAGATTAGGTCTTGACAATGATATAAAAATCATTACAGGTGATGAAAATTCAATAGCTGATCTTGAATATGATATCCTAATGGTTGCAGCACTTGCCGAGCCAAAAGAAAGAGTATTTGCAAACATCTGGGAGTTCATAGATGAAAAAACACCTCTGATTTACAGAACATATACCGGAATGAGAGCCATATTATATGCTCCTGTTTTGGAAAAGGACACACGAGGATTCCACAAAGAGGTTATGGTGCTTCCAACCGGAAAAACAAATAACACCTCAGTTTTAATTAGAAAAATAGTATAGCAGTTATTAAAGTTTAGGAGAACAACTTTAATAACCACTCAAAGAGAGTTCCAACCCTAATCTAAGATAGGTTCCTGAGGAGGGAAATATGGTTATGATTACTTTCATGACTTTACGAAAGATAATTCTTTAAATTATCTTTCTAACATTAGTAATTTTCATACTAATCTTAGAAAAACAACTGAAAGACAGAAAGTAAATAGTTATAATCTAACTATTTACTTGATTGTATGGCATATAATAATTGAGTGTTCCATATAAATTATCAGTTACTGATAATCTATACTATAATAACAAGTAATAACCATATAAATGTTATTAAATAAATATACTCCTAAATGCTTGTTAAATAACTAATTAAAAGCGAATCAAGAGTTATAGTGAATACCTAGACAAATTAACAAAAAATAAGATAAATAAGAAACGTATAATACTTTATTTAAAAAAAGTAATACAAAGTAAAATTAATCAAAAGCAGTTAATTCAAACAAAAAAATCATTAAATAGCTGATTTATGTTATAAATAATAAAAAATTTTATATTTAATAATTAACCTTTTTCTATTGTGGAATTACTTAAAAAAAACTTAAAGTGATGAAAATAAAAAAGTAATACTTTTTATAAAAATAATACTACTTATTCCCATCTCACCAACTTATAAATCTTCAAGTTCATTTAGAATATATTTTTTTAGGACTTCAACTGCCTTTTCGCCGTCATCATCCAGTCTTACAGCATCAAGTGGATTTAAATCATAAGTTTTAACGACCGCATCGGCAGAAATATTTTTAACTGCATCCACATCTTTTTCCTTTAAAATTACAGACGCACAGTCATCAGCGCAACCAGTTATTGTAACTATTTTTGCATCCTCCAAAATCGGTGCGCAATTGTTTGGCTGGGCAGAGTATTCAGTAATGCATGATGCAACAATATTATCATTTTCCAGGGCCAGCTCAACACAGGCTGCCCTTACAACCAAACCAAGCGGACTCAATCCGCTACATGAAACTAAAGCTATTTTATCATTCATTTTCTCACCATTCTATCATATCTTTTTTTAACTTTATCATGACCTCTTTTGTATAACGGACATTTTAAAATGCATTCACTACAGCCCTCCCTGTGGGCAGTACAGACTTTCCTTAAAACTTTTTCATCCTCATCAAAAGCGTTTTCAGGGCATCTTTCAATGCAGACCCCACATGTTCTGCAGAAATCTTTGACCCACAGCATGTCATTTTCCTTTTTGAAAGGCAAATTGTCAATTGATGTATGAATCATGAAAAAGCTATTGTTTAAACCGTCTTTAAAATAACACATATTATTCCGGGTTATAACACAGTCATTTGACTGCATTGCAATTGATCTTAAACTCAAACTGTCATCCAATGGATGTATCAAATCTGCCTTAAAACCATTTTTTCTTAAAAAATCGGCAAATTCATAAATGTGCACGCCGTATTCCTGAAATTCCATATCCATCTTCTTTCCCTTTTCACGGGATGGTGGCATGTTCAATATATCCTCGCCCATTAAAAATTTAAATATCAACACATTATCAATATCAGTGTTAAATTCCTTTTTAAAATCATCAGATAATTTAGAATAGCTTATTCCCGTAAAATTATGGCTGTGAACCAGTTGTATTAATTCATCAAGCAAGTCCTGAGCAATTTCTCTTTTGGGATTTTCAGGATTTTCTATTTTATAAAAATCAGGAAGAGGTTTATGGTATCTAAACCCCTCAAAATTCACTTCAATCATTTTCTTAAAGCTTCAACAGCTTTTGGGAACTCCTGGCAGAATACTTTAATTTCTTCTGTTGGAATGGAGAAACTTATACGCAAGTATCTGTCTCCAAAGTCTTCAGAAGTGTATTCACCTTCCCTTGTAAACAGTTTTTTCTCAATCAGATAATTTGACATCTCCTTCGGATTGATTCCGGCACCGGACAAGTCAATAACCATCATGTTTGCATCAGACGGATAAACCGGCAAAAACACACCTTCAATCGGTTCAATCATTTCGCTGATTAGCCTTTGGTTTTCAAAGCATGTTTCCCTCATATCTTCAAACCATTCAGGCTTTGATTTCAAACCTGCAATTGCACCATATTGGGATATGATATTCACACCCAAGTCATTAACTACAGCATTTTTGATGGCATCAATTATAGGTTTTGATGAGATTACACCACCTATTCTTAAACCTGCCATTCCGAAAATCTTTGAAAAGCTGTAGATTGTCAATGTCTGGCCAGGAGCATAGTTTTCCACCAGGAAATGTTCGCGTGCGAAATCCTTGTAGGTAATGTCATGCAATAAGTATAAGTCGTTTTCCTTTGCAATCTCTGCAAATTCTTTAAGCTCTTCTTCTGTGTATGAGGAACCGAGCGGGTTTAAAGGATCGATTAAAATAACCATACGAGTATTTTCATCCATGTTCTCACGCAACAGTTTTGGAGTCAGCTTATAGTCATTTTCTTCAAAGTATATCGGAACGTACCTTACTTCACCGGCGAAACGGTTTGCAAAGTCTCCGATGATGAAGTATCCCGGATCAGATAAGATTACATTATCTTCAGGCTCCAGAAGCGCCTGCATACATAAGTATAGGGATTCAGTTGCACCTGATGTCAACAGAACTTCCAGATCTTTGAAGTCCAAATCATCCAAAATCAGCTGTTTTAACTCGGAAAATCCTTCAGGGGCAGGATATTTGCAATATGTCTTTTGTCTGATTGCATCAATCATAGCATCAGATATAATATCTCCATGTAAATGGTTGGTATTCTGACCCATCCAGATCATGTCTTCATCCATATACATGTCTTCAAAAAAGTCATTTGCACATTCATAGCCTTCCGGAGGCACCCTTTCAGTTTTTTGAAACTTCTTTTTAGGGTTTTTAATATCAAAATCCTTATCCCTCATAATATCACACAATTCCAAAGTAAATATTTATTATTAATTATTTATAAAAGTAACCTAACTTATTCCCCTTGAAGTAATGGAAAACATTGCCTGCTTTCCTTCGGGAATGCTTCTGTGACGTATTAATGTGGCAACGCGCTTGTTTACCTCATCGCCACGTTCAAGCTGAATTATAACCTTGCTCCAGTACTGCAGGATTGTTCCGCCTACAGCCCTTATGTCATTGTTTCCCTCATCGTCAAAGGCGTTGTAAATCTGATTTGTCAAAACAACAGCAACATCATATCTGCGGGCAATTTTGGAGAGGATTCCCATCTGCTTACCCAGTTCCTTGTTTAATTTTGATGATTTCATATCATCAACACGGTAGAGTGCAACAGCCGAATCCAGAACAATCAAATCCACATCTGTGTGGTTTTTTCTAAGCCATACTTCAATTGCCTTCAGATTATCGTTCTGCTCTAAAAAATTAGTCGGTTCAAAAACTATAATGTTATTAGCCACATTTGAAAAATCAGGTCCTGAAATCTGTTTGATTCTGTCAATGGATATTCCGCCTTCAGTGTCAATGTATATTGCTTTTCTGTTGTTTTTAGCAACATTGACAGCCAGAGTTAATGTTATATTACTCTTACCAGAACTTGGCGGTCCGAATATTTGAGTTATCACACCTTTTTCAAAACCTCCACCCAAAAGAGCATCCAGAGAAGAGTTGGATGGAATTTTATGATTATCCTCAAAATTAGCTAATACTTTCATGATACAATATTGATTTTTATAAAATATATAAGTTAATGGCGGAAATCAAATTTCCAATGGAATTATTTCCTTATTATTTTAGGGTTTCTAGAAGTCAAATCAATTATTTTTGAAGGATGATTGGAATTCAGCTCACCAACATCAATAACCAAATCCACACCACATCCCAGCTGATTTAAAATTTCTTCGGGAGTGGATAAAACCTCTTCATCTGAAAGATTTGCGCTGGTTGTGGTTATCGGAAAAATACTGGCCAATCTGCATGCAATCCGATTGTCGGGCACTCTTACCCCAACATAGCGAGACCCGCTTGTTACAGCCCTGGGAACTATTTTCCTTTTGTCCAAAATGAATGTGTAGGGACCCGGAAGATGGCTTTTAATGATTTGCTTTTGTGAAATTGACAGTTTTGCAACCAGACCGATAGCTTCGATGTCTGAAACCAGAATTGACAATGGCTTAAGCAAACTTCTATTTTTTATCTCAAAAACTCTTTTAACAGCCTTATTGTCAAATATATTGGCGCCTAACCCATAAACAGTATCGGTGGGATATAAAACAACACCTCCGCCAGCCAATACATCAATGGCTTCAGCAATTATCTTTTCATCAATTTCATCAGTTCTTGTTTTCAGCACTTTCATTTAAATTTATATTGGATAAGATATCTAATATAAATTATGCTTCAAAGTTTAAGACCACTTTTAACAAAAATACTGAATCCGCTTGCAAAGCATTTGAATATTAATCCGAACATTGTAACTGTAATATCTCCTTTTGTCGCCGTTCTTGCGGCCTATGGTTTTGCAAACCATATGCTGATTTTGGGAACTGCTGCAATACTGATGTCAGGATTTCTGGACGTTGTGGACGGAGCAGTTGCAAGATACCATGAAAGGTCATCCAAATTCGGAGCGTTTCTCGACTCAACAATGGACCGCTTTGCCGATGCAATAATCTATATCGGAATAATATTTGGAGGATACTGCGACTGGTTTGTCGGAATTCTGGCGATTCACTCTGCAATTTGCGTCAGCTACGTTAGAGCAAGAGCCGAATCACAGGGAGTTGACTGCAGTATTGGAATAGCTGAAAGAGCTGTTCGGATGATTATCCTTATGATTGGAGCATTGATCGGATATTTCGCCGGAGACATTTACTTTACATATATAATTTACATCCTAGTTGTACTGTCATACTTTACCGTGGCTCAAAGAATATTACACGTTTGGAGGCAATTGAAATGAGTGAACTTGAAAGTCCCGAAAAAATAGCAAAAGACATTGCAAAACTTGAAAGAAACCTGAATCAGGTAGCTGACATTACCTTTGAAGGAAAGGAAAAAGAGGTATATGACAGGGCCGTTGATTACTGGAACGATTCAAAATATTACCTTGAAAAAGGGGATATGAGGACTGCATTCGGATGTATCGAATACAGCCATGGACTTTTGGATGCTTTAAGGATGATTCATGGAATCATCTAATTTGCTCCCTCAACTCTTTTTATTTCAATGATTAATTTGTCGAATCGTATGAGTTGTCAAAATTTTTTTGACAGCTGAATTTACCTTCAGCTTGAACTTATGTAATTTTTGCACAAGTTGAATCTTTAATTAAGTCACCACCATCAAAAAATATTGCGAAAAAAAAGCTTAAAAAAAAATAGTAAAAGTAAAATTGAAATTATACATCAATTTTACTGTTTATCAAAGATTCATCACCGGCAGATATTATCTCACCATCCAAAACTTCAATAACTCTGTCTGCAAGTTTGGCCACATCCATATCATGAGTTACAATTATCAAAGTTACATTTTTATCTTTGTGCAAATCGATTAGAAGCTTAAGGATTTTGCTACTTGTCTTTGAATCCAGTGATCCTGTTGGTTCATCTGCCAATATTATTGATGGTTCATTGGCAAGTGCTCGGGCAATTGCAACTCTCTGACGTTCACCGCCGGACAGTTTGTTGGGAAGGATATCTGCCTTGTCCTCAAGTCCGACATCACCGAGCAGTTTCAAGGCCTTGTCTTTCATCTCTCCTGATGACATCTTTTGAGTATACATCGGGATTTCAATGTTTTCACGAACGGAAATGTTTGGAATCAGGTTGTGCAGCTGGAAGATGAATCCAATTTTTTCACCTCTAAACTCATTTAACTTTTTAGAAGTTCTTAAATCATGACCCGCAACATTAATTGAACCGGAATCCGGAACGTCAAGTGCACCGAGCATATTCAGCAGTGTTGATTTACCGGATCCTGACGGTCCGATAATTGACACGAATTCTCCATCTTTGATTGTGAGGCTGACCCCGTTTAGAGCCTTGATTTTACCGTCTTCATAGCTTTTATATAGATCTTTTATTTCCACAGCATTCATCTTCTCACCTCACTCGTACCTCAATGCTTCTGTCGGAGGCAATTTCATTGCCTTGATTGCAGGATAAAGACCTCCTATGATTCCAACCACAATAGCTATTGAAAATGCCTGGATAAATATCTTAGGTGTAAACAGCGGGCTGATTCCCATTTGCGGACCTAAAAGAGTGCATGCTGCAAATCCGATTACAGAACCTATGATTGCTGAGACGATTGTAATCACTAATGATTCGCCGACAATCATGGTTAAAATTTTCTTATTTGACCATCCGACAGCTTTTAACACTCCGATTTCACGAGTTCTCTCAAACACTGACATCAGCATTGTGTTTATGATGCCGAGACCTCCAACAACAATAGCAAGAAGGGATATTGCCCATGTGGATGCCTGAAGCATGTTCAGCATATCTCCCATCTGCTGCATTTCCATGACTGATGTTATTGTTGCAATATCATCACCGTAAAGTTCATCAATCTTATCTGCAACTGCCTGAGGGTCTTCGCCTTTCTTGACTTTAACGTAGATGTTTGATATTGAATCCTCATCATCCATCAGGTCCCCAACCTTGGAAATTGATGTGAAAACGCCGCCGGCCATGTTCTGGTCACCGGTTTCATAGATTCCCACGATTTCGAATTCCTCGCCGTCTATCTTGATGTTGTCTCCGACTTTATAGTTATTGTCTTCAGCATATATTTCACCTAAAATTGCTTCTGAAGCATTGTCCTTGAAGATTCTTCCTTCCTTCATGGAAATATCCGCCAGAGTAGTTCCTTCAGGATCAATTCCTATCAAAGTATTCATATAGTCATCACCGACCGAAGTCAGGACAACGTAAATAGGATATGCCTCCTCAACTCCTGAAACATTAGCAATTTTTTCTGTCCAGTTTGCATCGATGGTGTTGGTTCCGTAAGCCGAATCCCCAGTTTCCTTACCTGAAATTGAAAAGTCGGCACCTCCCGCATGAATTGTATCTTCAAAGGTATTGACTAACCCATCTGTGATTCCACCAAGAGCAACTATCACTATAATTCCAATTGCAATTCCTACAATCGCCAGAATTGCACTGTTCTTTCTCCTGAATGGATTTTTAAGAATAAATTTTAAAAATGACATAATACTAAATAGTATTGTAATATATAAATAACTAATTACGCCATCTACCAAGATGCAAAAAACGGGTGTTGAAATGCATAAGCAGACTTTGATTGAAAATATTGATAAGATACATACGACTGAAATGGGAATTGGAAGAATTCAGAAGAACCTGGAAATTACAGACGAGCCAGTGAGCTACTGCATTTCCAAATTAAAGCAGGAAAATTCTGTTGTTAGTAAAGAAGGCAAAAATTACTATGTTGATGTTGATGACTGCATAATAACCATAAATTCAAGCAGTTTTACAATAATAACTGCTCATAAAAAATAATTTTAATAAAAAAAGTAAAAAAGAAGAGATTAAAAATCTCTTTAAATCTAATCCATATCTTCAAATCTGGATTCTAATTTTTCCATTACACCAGGAAGTGAAGTGTATTCCATTTCTTCAGCAGGTAATCTGTGAGGTTCGAATGGACCGTGTCTTCTGATGTAAGTTGCGATTTTAGCAGCTTGTTCACGGGTTGGGTCGAATGCAGGATCATCGAATAAGTCGACTGGTCCGATTAATTCACCGTTAGCTACTTGGAAACCTAATCCTACTACTCTAGGTGGTCCGTCAAATCTGATTGGGTTTGCTTCCATTTCAGATACAGGCATCATTGGACCGTTGTGGGATCCTCTCATCCATCCACTTACCATGTGTGGGAATGCAAATGGATCTACACATTCACCGTTTGCAGGGAAACCAGATTGTGCTCTTACGATACATACTGGGTCGTCTTTACCGACGTATTCTCCAGCCATTAAGTTTAATCTTTCGGTACTTATTGCAGCTGCGATTTCACCGTTTTTCTTCCATACTCTTTTGATTACGTATCTTCCGGTGGAACCGATTAATGCAAGCAAGTCGTACATTTCTTCAGGACAGTTTAAGATAACTTTTCTGTGTTCGATTACATCGAATACTTCAAATTTGAATCCATCGTGTAATGATGGGTCGATTACAAGACCTGCAGTGTTGAATGGATCTGCAAACATTCTGAATACTGGCAAGTTGAATGCACCAGGTTCGGTTTTGTCACAGCAGAATACTAAAACAGGATCAGATGGTCTTTCTTCGAATTCCATTTCTGCTACACCAGGACCCATACCTTTGATGTTACCAGAGAAAGTATCAGATAATAAGTCTTGACCTGCACCGTATAATTTTAATTCACGTGCTCTTTCAGTAGCTTTCATGAATGCATCATATGCGGTTTTGTGTACTTCTTCGTTTTCTTCCCCTTTATCGTGGGTCATGATTAAGTCTATGTCGTCTCCGCAACGGGAGATATAGTAATCTTTTAAGATATCGGTTTCTAAAGCTTCGTTTAAAACTTCATCACAGATATCCATTAATTCAGGGTGTGCGACACAGTGTCCGGACACACTTCCAATATCAGCTTTAATTACACTAACAGTAGTTTTCATTTTAATAACCTCAAAATAGTAAATTAATATTTACTAGACATTTGTTATTTTTGATTTGCATACTATTTAATTATTGTTGTCTTAAATATCATAATACTTAAAAAAAGGATACTTTTCATGCCCCCCCCATTATTTTATAGGATCATGGTTATGCCAACTTTCAATGTTTTAAGGCAAAAAACCGGAAAATATTATATTACATACTTGTCATGAAGCAGACAGTGAATTTGATAATGGAAATGGTATGCATTTTTCTTCATTAGCTGAAGTTTATATAACTTGGAAATGTTTGAACCTCTCCGGCTTAAAGAAGCTGGAGAATTCTTGCACAAAAATGTTAAATACTTACAGACACATAAACATTTAGTGAAAGATTGGAAGGTAAAAACCTTTTAGAGGTTCAGCCTACAAGTCCTTGTCGCCGCAGGTGACGACTTTCCATAATTCATTATGGTCAATTAGGTGGCTGTAGGTTCTTCATTCTTCATATACCCTTTTTATACTTTTGTTTTGAATTAAATCTATGAATTCGCTATTGTCTCGTTCTACACTTTGAAAAATGGACCCTGCCATTATATCAGCCATTGGCAAACCGCTGTAATGAATTGAATTAGTCTGCCTAAAAACCTAATTGGTAAAAATCTTATAAGGAAAGGTCGTAAATTCAGAATCATCAAAGTGAACTATTATGTCACAACCAACAAAAACGGAATTGTCCAAAAGATTTAGGTAAAAAAGGCAAAACCTACAAGGTCAAAGTGACTTTCGCCAAAGCCACAATAAAAACAAATGTAAAAGTAAAGTAGAAGAATCATCTCTTCTACTAAATTTTTTTAATATAATTTTCTAATATTTTCAAAAGCCTTTTGGACTTCCTCATCCTGGTTCATATCTTCACAGGCGTGTTTTACACGGTCCAAATCAGCGCGGGTTTCCGGATATCTCGGAACGGCACTGCATCCACCATCGTCAATCTTGGAGATTTCGAATGTTCCTATTTTCTTGGCGATTTCGGTAATCTCTTCCTTGTCAAGGCCTATCAGAGGAGACAATATCGGCATGTCAACACCATATCTGGTGGCCAATATGTTGGATAAAGTCTGTGAAGCCACCTGACCGACACTGCTTCCGTCAACGATTGCATCCGCCCCCAGTTTAACAGCCAACTTTTCGGCTATCTTATACATTCCTGATTTACATAAAACACAGGTCATCTTTTCGGGAGCCTTTTGTTTGGCAACTGTAAGATATTCCCCATAATCTATGACACGTTTCTTGATTGGTGTACCCTTCGCATAAATATTAAGCTGATTTACTAACGCATTGAAGTTTTCAGTGACTTTCGGGCCTGAAAAAGGATCATTGTTACAGTGCAGAGCGACAACCTCACAACCCCTTTTCATCATCAGATATGCTGCTACAGGTGAGTCTATTCCGCTTGAAAGCAAAACAACAACTTTTCCTTGAGTTCCCAATGGCAATCCGCCAGGACCTTTAATCTTTTCATGGAAAATGAAGGTATCGTCTTCCCTGACTTCAACAAAAATGGTCAAATCGGGATTTGTCAGGTCAACCGGAGCTAGAACCTTATTTCTGACAACCCCTCCACAGTGCGCTGCCATTTCCTGTGAAGTGAAGTCATGTGTTCCCACACGGCGACATTTAATGGCAAATTTCGTATTCTCATCCAATATGTCTTCAGCCATCAGCTCTTCAACATATTCGCCTAAGGTTTTATCAATGTCCTCATAGGTTGTTTTTGTTGAGGTTGCCGGAGAGTATGAAACGACTCCGAATACCCTGTTTAACTTTTCAATTCCATCATCAAAGTCTTCAGGATGAATATAGATTCTTCCCTGATTTCTGTCAACTTCGCATTCAAAAGTAGCTTGAATATTTTTAACTAGCTTTCTTTCAAAACGTGACCTTATTTTAGGACTTTTAAGACCTATTTCACCATATCTTGCAATAATTAAATCATAATTCATTTAAACAACTCTCAAAATTTAAGTGCACGCTGAAAAAAATAGCAATCCCTTCTATACTAGTTTTTAAATATAACAGCAAGTATAATTTTAATTTGACACACTAATAAATATTATGTTTGATTAATGAAAAAAATAAGAAAGGATAGAAAATTATCCTTTGATAAAATCTATTGCTGTCTGGATTGCTTCATCCATCTTGTCTGTGTTTTTACCTGCGCCCTGCGCTAATGTCAGACGGCCTCCGCCGCCTCCGCCCAATACGCCTGCTGCGGTTTTGATAATTTCATTGATTTTGACTCCATTATCTATTGCGGTATCTGAAGCTGCACCGACAATGTTACCGTTATTGTTTCCCATGATAACGACATCTGCCTTTCCGTTGTCTGTGAAGTCTGTGGCCATCTTTTGAAGTTCCTTGAAGTCCGCTTCAATCAATTGGCTGACAACCTTCATGCCGTTGATTTCTTCAAACTCATCAGCCAATGAGTTCATTTTCAGGCTGGCGATTTCTGATTTTAAGCGGTCGATTTCGTTTTTCTGTGATTTCCATTCTGTAAAGAACCTTTCACATGTTTTCGGCAATTGGTCATTGTCGACGCTGAACACTGAAGCGCTTGACCTTAAAAGTTCGCTGTCATGCTGCATTGAATCGATTGCTGCAAGGCCTGCTGAAAAGTCAATCCTTTCAACACCGTCCTGAACCCTTTCTGTCTTGTTGATTTTGATAGGTCCGACGACACCTGTCCTCATGACGTGTGTACCTGCACATGCCTGCACGTCAACACCAGGTATTTTGACTACACGAATCATCTTGCCCGGAACGATACCTCCCTGATAGAGCACGAATCCGTACAATTCCTGTGCCTCATCCCTTGTGTGGAACTGGATGTCCAAATCGATGTTGTCCATGACGTATTCGTTTGCAAGCTTTTCGATTTCGTTTAATTCCTCTTGAGTTATACGCTTGTAGTGTGACAAGTCTATACGTGCCCTTGTAAGGCCGTTTTGAGAACCTGCCTGCCAAATGTGCTGGCCCAGTACCTTCCTTGCAGCGGCGATTACAAGGTGTGTTCCTGTGTGGTGGCGCGCAAGGGTGATTCTTCTTTGCCAATCTATTTCGCCTGCGGCTTTCTTGCCGACCACATCGTTTTCAAGCTCGCCATCTACATGATGAAGGACAACATTGTCAACCTTTTCAGCATGTTTTATTTTAATGACATTTCCGTCGATGGAAACTTCACCTATATCGGAAGGTTGACCTCCTCCTTCAGGGTAGAATGTTGTTTTATCGAAGATGAGACATTGGTCCCCGTCCTTTTCAACCATGCCCAAAACTTCAGCTTCAAAATCCTTCTGGTAGAAATCCTTATAGAACAGCAACTCTGTTTCTGGGAAGTCGACTTTGAATGTGGCTTTTTTATTGGTTGTATCCTTTTCGTGGGCTCCTGCAACCTGGGTGAAGAAATTGTCCGGAACATTGACGGTGAAACCGTCACCTGCCATTTCAACAACTGTTTCCGGAGGAATTCCGTGTGCATCATACAAGTCTATTAAAATATCAAGAGGCATTTCTGATTTGCCCTCTTTTTTAAGCCTTTTGATTGTTCTTTTGACAATGCTTTTTCCTTTCTTGACTGTGTTTGCATACCTTTCCTCTTCAAGAGTGATGATGTTCATGATATGGCCTTCACTGTCACGGATTTCAGGATAGAACTTTGAGAGGAAATCAAGCTGGATTGCCATGACATCGGCTAAGGACTCTTTCATGTTCAATTCTTTCATGAAGCGGATGGTTCTTCTTAAAACCAGACGTGCGAGGTATCCTTCTTTAACGTTGGACGGAATGATTCCGTCTGCAAGCATGAAAGCAAGACATCTTGTGTGGTCTGCAATGATGTAAATAGCTTCCATCGGTTCTGCGGCTTTCAGGTATTCCTCCAAGGAGAGATTTAAAGATTCAGCCACTTGAGCTCTGAGCTCCTTTAAATCCCCAATATCTTCAATGTCCATCATACCTGCAATCTGAGCGTTTCTGCCCTGAATGTCCTCATTGATTTCGACTCCAGTGAGCTCTTTTAACTTGTCCACGACCGGTGCGAAACATGCATCATACGCTGTCGGGGTTCCCTGTGAAATCCATGCTATCCTTTCAAGACCGTAACCGGTATCAACAACCTTGATAGGAATTTCCTTTTTGGTGCCGTCTTCCAGGGTTTCGTATTGTATAAATACTAAAGTTGCAAGCTCCACTCCCCTGCAGCACACCTCATAACACGGACCTTCATTACCTCCGCCTGCCCACCAGGACTTGATGAAGGTAATCTCTTCTGTGTTGATTCCAATGTGTGCAAAGAACTCATGACATAGCCTGATGGTTTCATCCTCCCAGTAGATGAAATCGTCCTCCTTGTTGATGACTGTGTGGGTTCCCATTGTAAAGCAAGTCATGTGACGGCCTGTTCTTCCGACATTGTCAACGTCGTTGAGTCTTATGGATGGTTGGGCCATCTCGATAGGGTTTGCCGGTGGCTTTACAAGGCCTGATGTAATCCAAGGCTGGAAACAGAAGATGGATGCGCCTACAAGGAATACGTCATCCCTCCATCTTTTAGCCAAAACGGGATATCTGTGGACATGAGTGTGCCCTTCGCTTTCTAAAAATTCTCTAAAAACTTGCTGGATTTCATATAAGTTGTATGAATTTTCAGTTGCAGGATTGTTGATGAATTCATACTCATCACACGGAGCGTCCCCACATGTGTCTCTGTCGACCTGTGAGTAGAACTCCTGACCGCAAGTTTTGCAAGTCTGTTTTTTATAACCGAGTTCGTCAAAAATTTCTACCATAATAATCAATCTAAATTGTTTATTAGTAGATATTATGTTTTTTGTGTAATAAATAAATTTATGAAATTTGCGAATTTGAAAAATATTCTAAATTCAATTTATCAAATTGAAATCAATATTGGAATAAAAATTTATAAAAATTTATATATAATTTATTCCAAAAATATAGACCATATTGTGAGGCTGGAAAAAATGGTAAGTACAATTGGAGATAGAATTAAAAAACTACGAAATGAGAATAATTTCACACAAAAACAAGTTGCAGATTATTTAGGATTTAAACAAACTCAAATTGCAAAGTTAGAAAGTAATGACCGTACATTAAAATCTTCATCATTAAATAAACTTTGTGAATTGTATGATTGCACTCCAGAATACATTTTAGATGGTGTTGGTGAATATTCCATAAAAAAATTTAAATTCAGATCAAATAAAAACAACCTTGATTTAAATACATTGGCTAACATGAATAGGATAATTAAAAATTTGAAACATTTAAATGAATTAAATGGTGATTAAATGAATTTCTTCAAGCTTAATGAACTAGCTATAGAATTCAGGTCAGATATCGGGATAAACCATAGCGACCCAATTGATTTTTTTCCATTGATTACAAATAAATTAAAAAATCTGACAATAGCCTTTCTAGAAATGGATGATGAAATCAGCGGAGCATGTTACAAATTTGACACACAAAAGATTATGTTTATCAACTCCAATCATTCAAAGGGACGGCAAAGATTTACTGCCGCACATGAAATATATCATTTATTCTATGACAATACTCCATTTACAATCTGCAACATCAACAGCGATGATGAAATCGAAAAAGATGCTGATAATTTCGCATCCTTCCTATTAATGCCTATAAATGCATTATACAATTATAAAAAAGATAACAATATTGAAAAATGGGATTTGAATTTGATTATCGATTGCGAACAATACTATCAGATATCACATGAATCCCTCATTTACAGATTAAAAAACAATGATGAAATAACATTTGAAGAATATATCTCATTCAAAGGGGATGTTAAACTCAATGCCCACCGCAGAGGATATGATTCCAGTTTATATGAGCCTTATATCTCAAAAAACTACACATTAGGAAATTATGTGCGTTTGGTTGAAGAGGCCTTTGAAAAGGAACTGATTTCAAATGCAAGAAAAGACGAATACCTCCTTGATGCATTTTTGGATGATTTAGTATACAATATGGAGGATTTATGAGTAAAGACATATTTTATGATACGGACTGCTTAAGCTGTTTTATAAGTATTGATGATGTTTCGATTTTGAAGGAATTATTTGACAAAGTGATAATACCCTATGAAGTTTATCGCGAATTTTCAAGAGTGACAATACTGAAAAATCGTGTTGATGAACTAATCAGTGAAAAATTCATAGAAGTAATCGATCTAAAAAATAGTATTAAAAGCATTCAATCATTAACAAAATATGAGTAAAGCTCGTCCTTGACTTCGGTGTTGATTTTAAACTTGAAATTGACAATCGGGTGTTGCCTGCCATCGATTTCCCTGTAAACCTGCTTATACTTTAACGGAGTTAGCTTACCTATATAGTAAAATTCTATACCCTCATCATTGCTTTTCTGGATAAACAGTTCAATATCCAAACCGTTATAGTTAATAATCGGTTCAAGCTCTGGTGAAGAGGTTTTTCTGTTGTTTCTACTCATCCAGTTGAAAGTAACCTTATCAATGAAATGGTCTTCATAGTTGATGGTTTCTGAAATGTCCTCTTTTTTGTTGTAAGTTACAAAGATAGGGCAAGTGTCGTATTTGATTTTATACCCTCCGATGTTTTGACCGTTCATGAAGTGTTGCCAGTTCATTATTCTTAAGACATCTTCACGAGAGTACTTTTCATATAACTTGAATGGATTTAAATCACAATAGACATTGTCATATTTGTAAAATCCGTATTTTATGCTATCTTCCAAATGATTCAGATAAGTAGGATTTGCTAAACAGTTTTTAAATAAACTTGAAGCTTCAAATTTATAGTCTCCATTGTTTTTGAGGTCATTGTAAACGTTTTTGTCAAAATCAAAGAACAGATTTTCAATGTCCAAATCCTCATCGGTTACAAACTGGATTGTGTTTGCCTGATAATCGTCGCTTGTCTCTTTTCGATAGAAATTCATGCTTAAAACGTTTATTGCACTTTTTATTGATTCAGACTGATTTTCAAGACCATATTTATCTTTTAAGTATGTTTCAACCTGACTTACTGTGAAGTATCTGTTATATTTAAGGCAGCTCAATATTGCAAGCTCATGAGGCCTTATTCCCTTGATTAGCTTTTTGGAAATGAATCTTAATGTTGCAAGTTCCTCTTGTGTTAATGTGCTTTCATAGTCTTTGTCAACATAATCCAAAAACGTGTGGTAACAGTCAAACTTATTGTGGTTGAGGATAATTTCCGGGTTGAAGTCTCCGTTGATTGCAAAGTCATATAATGAAGGGATTTTACCGAGCTTGTACTTTAGATTGTTGTACTTTTCCTTAAATAAGGCGACTTTGGAAAATGAGGTGTTGTTTATAGACTCATATATCCTCTTTTTGGAAATCTCATCGAAATTGATTGAAGATGCACCGGGAATGATTTTGTTTCCTTCAATCAGGTATTTTCTGATTTTATCCTTATCATATGATCTGTCGCCTGAAAGGGCAATTGGAATCATGAAATTGTTTTTATAATTGCCAATGAAATCCAATATTACAACAAATTCCTTGTTTTTGTATTTTCTCAATCCCCTTCCCAGCTGTTGGATGAAGATAATCGGAGATTCTGTTGGTCTTACCAGAAGAACCTGATTGATTTCGGGAATGTCAACACCCTCATTGAAGATATCCACTGTGAAAATGTATTCTAATTTATTTGGATTATCATCGTTTGTAAGTCTGTCAATAGCTTCCAGACGTTTTTCCTGTGAATCATCACCGGTAAGAACAATAGACGGATGGCCTCTTTTGCTAAATTCTTGTGAAAGCATTTGCGCTTCCCTTTTTCTTGAACAGAATACCAATGCCTTGATTCTATCGCCGGAATAACCGTAAAACTCTGATTTTTCTAATAAATATTCAACACGTTTGTCTGAAGCCAGCAGGTTAAAGTCGCTGAAATCATCGTCAATTTCACCTGTGTCAAACTCAACATCTGTAATTCCAAAGTAATGGAACGGACATAATAAATCCTCTTCCAAGGCTTCCTGCAGTCTGATTTCGTGAGCAATGTTATTGTCAAAGAGATCATAGATGTTAAAGCCGTCTGTCCTCTCAGGTGAAGCGGTCATTCCAAGCCAGAATTTAGGTTCGAAATATCTGAAAATCTTTTGATAGCTCAATGCCCCTGCCTTGTGGACCTCATCGATGATGATATAGTCAAAATGATGTTTATCATATTTTGTGTAGACGTCATCCTTTGACATCGTTTGGATTGTTGAGAAAAGGTAGTTTTTATCATAGTCTTTGGAGTTTCCTGACAAAAGCCCGAAGTTATCGTGGTCCTTGAAGACGTTTTTATAGGCATCAATTGACTGTTTTGCAATCTGTTCCCTGTGAACTAAAAATAAAAACCGTTTAGGTTTGAAATCCTTAACGGCGAAAGCTGAAGCGTAAGTCTTACCAGTACCTGTGGCGGAAACCAGAATGGCCCTATTTTCGCCCTGCTTGATTAAAGACCTTAAGTTCTTGATGAAATCCTCCTGCATGATATTTGGAGTCAGATCTCTGATGTTTTGCTCCTTTAGCTCATCGGTGATTTTTCTGATGTTTTTGAAGTTTTTGTTATCGTTATATATTTTTTCATACTCTGGAAGGACATCATTTAGATTGTCCGCCTGCATCCACAAATCATTGAACTCTCTTTTGAGTTCACTTAACATTTCACCCTCTTCAAGAGATGTGAACTCGACATTCCATTCCTTGTTGACTGCAAGAGCATTCATTGTCAGATTGGAGCTTCCGACAATTCCTCTGTAGATATCGTCCTTTTTAAAAATGTAGCCTTTAGTGTGAAAACCTTCCTTTTCCTGGCTGTAAAGCTTGATTTCAAGGTTTTTGAACTCCTGAAGTTTTCTTAACGCCTTGGGTTCTGTGAAATACAGATAATCTGTTGTGAGTATTTTTCCTTTAATGTCGTTTTGCTCCAGATGCTTAAACTCTTCTAGAAGTTGTACAATACCGCCGTAAGTGATGAAAGCCGACGAGATAATGAATTCGTCACAATCCCTGATTTCATCTCTGATTGAGTTTATGACCTTATTGTTTCTGTTGTTGTAAAGCAGTTTAGGTCTAAAATCAGCACTGGAGCTAAATTCTTCGTTTATGAATGCAGTCTTTGCTCCGTTGATAATGTCTTCAGGGTTCATTTTTTATTCTCATTTTGAGTTAATCGTCCATGGTTTCCTTCAGATAGTTTACAGCTTCGATGTCTGCAGGAATCCAGTCGACTTCATCAAGTTCGGCTTTTGTGAGCCATCTGGCGTCGTTGTGTTCTAGAAGCTTTGGAGTTCCTTTTGTTATTACTGCTTCAAAGCAGGACATTTTAAGATAAAAAGTAGGATATTGATATTCCAAGTCTAGTGCAAATTTGGTGGGTGTTATTGTACAGTCAAGTTCCTCTTGGATTTCTCTTACAAGAGCTTCTTCTTTGCTTTCGTTGGGTTCTATTTTACCGCCTGGAAACTCCCACATGTTAATAAACTCACCATAGCCCCTTTTGGTTGCTAGGATTTTATTGTCCTTTTTAATAATAGCTGCAACGACATTTAAAGTTTTCATGTTGATAAATCTCCTGATTAAATATTTAGCAGCTTACGTTATATAGTTTAATGACTAGCACTATCCCAAGTATACATAATCAAACCATGATTAAATAAAAGTGTCTTTAACACTTCTTTAATGAAAATTTCAAGATTATCTTCCTCTACATCATCATTGCCCGGAGTTAAAGAAAATGCCCCCACAGATGGAATAATTAAATCAGATTCATAAAATCGTTTTGTTTTATTTCCCGGATACAAGACATAAGATCCCTCGGTTTTCAGAATTGAATCTTTATAAGTGTGCATTTTATAAATATCTCCATCTTTAAATTCACGATCTTTTTCTTCTAAAGAATCTCTTTCATCAATTTCTTTGTCCAAATCTTTATTGGACACTTCAATTTTATTGTAAAAATCAATGATTTCTAATTCTGAGCGATATTTTGCATCAAAGTGAATATAATGTCTATGTTCACTAATTGAAATAAGTAAAGTGTAATCCGGTTTAAAAGCAAGAGAATATGACCTATATTTTGATTTATCTGAAAATCTTAAATTATAAAACAGTTTAACATCAATTTCATTATCATAAATAAATAATTTGAACTTTTTAACCGATCTTTCTCCTTTTTTGATATTAATTGACCAGTTATCCTTGTTAATTTCAAATACATCCTCAAAGTTGATTTTATTAACACTTAAATCATTTAAAACTTTCAATATTTTGAAATAACACCAGTATTCATATAATTCAGACAATTTTTTCTCAAATCCTTTAAATTGATTATTTACTTCATCCCAACTTAATCTAAATGAGAATTCAAACATTAAGAAGTACTGGAAAATTTCCCTATAACCTTCTTTTTTCTGTAAAATCTGTGAATTGAAAGGAACATAATCCATTGAAGATATGTGATTGAAAAACTTACTTGAGAGATAATATGAAATTTCATCTCTAAAATACAATAGTTTATCTTTAATGTAACCTTCCTTTGAGCTTCCAAGTAATTTTTCGACCAAATTTTGTATTAATTCCAAGAAATATTTGAAAAATCTGTTTTCAGGAATATCAATAACATCCTCATGCTTGACTTGCTCTAATTCAGACGGAATATAACCATTTAATTTATCAACAATTAAAAAATCAGCACTTGACTTGGATAATTTATTTGGTTTTGAAACAATATTTTTTAAAGTATTCTGATTAACATTTGATGCGAATGAAACTGGAACAGTTTCAACATGATTTCTAAGCTGTGAATGAAGGTTTTTAGATAGATATTCAAAAATTGAAGGCAAATTATCTTCTCGGAAAAGATATTCTAAAAACATGAAATCTTCATAATATGTTTCTTTTTCTCTTGAATCCAGCTCAAATTCTTGATATAATGGAGAATTTACTTCAAAGATTAAGCTTAATGCATGTTGTGATAAATCAGCTATCATTGCCGAATATTGATTAAAATAATCTATTTTTTTAGATCTTACTTCAATTGGGATTTTTTTGGAGTTAATGTTATCCTTTCGAACGTCTAAAAATGATTTTCCAACATAACTTCTAAAGTTCAGAGTTCCAAGTATTTTATCATCTAAAGAGAACCTAAATGGTTTAAAATGATTGTCATTGATTTTAGTTAACGAGTATAAAACATCAAGATTATCTTCAGAACCCTTAGATTCAAATAAAATTTGATATTCTGTTTCTTCCAAAAACATTAACTTGGCAAAATTAGCTCCAATATTTGGACAATACTGAATAGGAGTTAAATTATCCGGTTTATCAACAATTGGAACATTTTTTAGAGTCATGGACTGTGAAATATTAACTTTAGATTCCGAATCTCCCCTGTAGTCAAGAGAACTAACTGTTAATGTTCCAAATTCATTTAAATCTTCATCGGTTAATTGAATAATAACTCTTTGCTCAATCATTTAAATCTTAATTAATAAATGAAACGTATCTTTGATCAGATAATACTTTAGACATGTTTTGAAGCTTTAAGGCTGAAGTATAATATCTGCAGTTTTCTTCAGTAATAGTGAAGTTTTTAGGATTTTCATTATTATTCCTATCTTCCAGACAACTGTTAAACAAACTAGTCAACACATTTCCAATAGCTTTTTCGGATCCATGTAATTTTGGAAGGATTTTTTGTTTAATTTGAGCATCAAAGTATCTCTGCCAGTTTTCCCATTCATAAGGTTCGTTTTCATACCTCCATGCCACAACCATGAACCTTAGAATTTCATTGATTACTCTAAAACCAAAGTCAAAACTAGAATCCTTAAGAATTTCTTGAAATGCTGTAAGTTCAATAGCTAAAATATCCCATAGATTATTATCATTATAGGAAATTTCAGATAGAATTTCCTTTAAATCTTCAATATTTAAGTTGGAGATGTCAGAATCCATTAATGGAGATTGCAAATAATTAATATTTCCTTCAAAATCTCCTTCATCCAAATCAGAGGACATATACTCCCATGCAGTTAAAGTATTAAATTCAATAGTATTTGCCCTATCAAGGACTTTCGGCGAAAACATATAAGTAGTTTCATCAACATTAACTGTTCCTATTATGAAAAGGTTTTTTGGAAGTTCTAAAGTTTCATTATTGCCATACAAAGGTATTTCTTCACCACTTTCAATAGCTGATAAAAAGTCGGCGAAATATCTTTCAACATGAGATAAGTTCATTTCATCCAATATTAAGAAATAAGGATTATTTAGATCATCTTGAGCTTGTTTAATTAACTCATAAGCAGGAGTTGATTGATAATCTTCCGTGATTACATTATAATAACCAACAATGTTAGTGTTATCAGTCCAATTAGCTCCGATTGGAACAATTTTATAATTCATATTATTAAAATTTGGTTCGAAATTTTCAATAGGGATAAAATTCTTAATTTTTAATTCAAATGATGATTCGCCTTTACTTTTAAGAGAATTTAAATATTCTCTAATTTCATCAGTTAAATAATTATACATTCTAAATTTTAAATGAAACCTTGCATCTGCAGAAATGCCTCCTGATAATGCAAAACAATCGACCACCGAATTTAAAGGACTATATTCATATATGTCCTTAGCAATAAGCACCCCATCATTAAGAAAAGAATCAATATTATTCATTTTAACAGAAAATTCATTTGAATGAATATAATCATTGGAAAGTATAGATTGTAAACTTTCACAAGAAATGCCTAAATCAACTAATTGATCTTTATGCTTAGTGCCTTCAGCCTTATCTTTTGTGATTTGCTCCTTTTCATCATAATACAATTCTCTAAAATAACTTTTTAATTCTTCATTATGCTTATCATAATATAATTGAGGGAATATCCTGATTTGAGCAGTAGTTGTATGACCGCCAACTTCAATTTCATAAGTATCTTTAATATTATATGGAACAATACCTTCAACATACTCCGGAAAAATAGTCCAACCACATCTATGTCCTTCAGTACCCTTTTTTTCACTATATCCCCAAGATCTAGCTTTTGTGGTGACTTTTATCATGTAAAAATTTGAATCTTTTAAAAATTGAGCAAACAACTGTGATAATTTTGTTTTTCCAGTCCCAGAATTTCCAGTTAATATCTCAAATGGTTTAACTTTTAAAGATAAAAGATAATTTTCAATTAATTCCTTATCAAAATAATAACCATTAGAAATTAAGTATTTATAAAATGAGTCCCCTTGTAAGTTATTTTCTGACATATTAAAAACCCGCTTAAATCAATATTTCATAATGAAAACAATTTTTCATAATCAATACAATTTATATATAACATTATATTAAAAAATGACTATAACTTACAAAAAAATAAATAATAATTTATTCTCAAAATAAAAAAAATGAGTTAAAAATTAACCCATATTTTTTTCAATCAATAAAGTTTCACGATACTCATCAGCGTCTGGCCTCTCAATAAAACTATGAACTGCCCCTTTATTTTCCTCAACGATTTGTTTAACATCTTCCATACTAATGCGGAAAAATTCTTTACGATTGTTGACTTTATTAACTCTTTTATTATCAAAACGTTGATGTAATTTATTTTCTAATTCATATGCATTTTTACTGAAGATGAACACATGTGAATCATATCTAAAAGGAACAGATGCTGAAGATAATTCTCTTATTCTATCTTCAGGATTATCTCTTCTAGTTACACCAATTTTAAAAACATCTTCTCCAAAACTACCTATATTCGAAATTATGTATACATATCCCGCACCAGGTGTTTCTTGCCATTCATTAATTTTACGAACTTCCTCATTATTTTTATCCAATGCTGCTTGGAGTTTTGCAATTTCCGCTTCTAGTTTTGCTATTTCATCATTCTCTGCTTTAGTCATTTTACTTTTAACTTCCTCAATTTCAGAAATAATAGTCTTATTTTCTCTTTCGAATTTTTTACGTTCTTTTTCTAAAGCTTTTTGGAGTTTTTTCTCTTCTTTTTCTCTTTCTCTTGCTTCACGCAGAGCCTCTTTCTCTTCTTCTTTTTTCAAATCATAATCAAGAGCCAACTGCAATTCTTCGAGTTTTAAATTTAAGTAGGGATTTTTAATGTTAACACCTAAATGATTATTTAATTTATTTAATTGTTCATAAGATTTTATAATTCTCTTTTTACTGTTTTCATAATTAGAACGTCTTACTTTACCAACAACCATATCACATTCCGTATTAAATGTTCTTAGAATTTGTTTAATAGTGTCCCTTATCATTGCTTGACCTTTTTTAAGATTACCATCCAAAGTCATTCTAGGATTGTCTGTGGTTGCAGTTTTATTTTTAATCATTTGTTTTTGTTGCTTGCGGATTTGATCAAGTTTCTCCTTATATGCTGTTGAATCCATAAATGGATATTTTGGCTCATATAAACCATAACTTTGAAGATTCACTTCATCAGTAGTGAAAACAAGCTCATCTTGAAGATTTCTTATTTCAAACTTAAGATTCATTTCTTCTTTTCTTTTCTCCGCAATTGATTTATTTAACTCTTCATTTTTTTCTTTTGTTAATTTTTCATATGTATCATCAAGATTTTCTAATTCAAGTTTTCTTGATTTAATCTTTTCATCAACTTCAGCAATTCTTTCCGCTTCCAAATCATCCAAAGTTTGTTGAATATTATCCAATTCTTTTTGCTTATCTGCCAACTTTTGTTTAATCTCAATTTCTTTGTCAGCTTCCATTTTATTTAATTTTTCATCAATATTTTTAAGTTCTTCTTGTTTATCATGTAATTCGTTTATTACATCCTGATTTGGATTTTTTAATGATTTATATACAAAATATGCTCCAATCAAAGTTAAAGGTGCTCCAATCAGAACCCCATAGATAGTACAACTTAGTAAACCGCCAATAATAACTAAAATTAATCCTTTATCCATAATATCACAACACCATAATTATAGTATTATATATTGTGAGAATTATATTTTAATATTGTGTTTATCTGAGGAAAAATATAATATTCTATAAAAATCAAAGCATATTTTCACTATAAAAAATACACCAAGACACCATTTGAGAATTATTAAGTTATATTAAATCTCTTAAAATCAGTTCTAACAAGTAAAAATTACTTTTAAAATAAAAATCATCTAAAAATACAAAAAGTTCAATTATTAAAAAATAGTTCTAAAAATAGTCAAAAAAAAAGAAAAAATAAAAGGTGATAGATTTTTAAAAAATCTATCCGAAGAGAGCACCTAATCCAGCTGCTGCTTCTTCTTCAGAAGCTTCTTCTTCTTCCTCTTCTTCTTCCTCTTCTTCTTCAGCTGCTTCAGCTGCTGCAGGTGCAGCTGCAGGTGCTGCTGCTGCCATAGCAGTAGTTTCCATAGCTTCGTCGATGTCAACATCTTCTAAAGCTGCGATTAAAGCTTTGATTCTAGCGTCATCAGCTTCAATTCCTGCTGCTTCAATAATACTTTTAACATTTTCTTCGTTAATATCTTTTTCTGCACTGTGCAAAATCATTGCCGCATATATATATTCCATGTTATCACCATTAATTTGTTTAAAGTGTTAGTTATTATAAAAATTTAAATTAATTTTAGAATAGCAACCCTAACCCAGCTGCTGGTTCTTCTTCCTCTTTTTCTTCCTCTTCAACAACTTCTTCTTCAACTTCCTCTTCTACTGGAGCTGCTGCTACAGCGGCAGATGAAAGTTTTTCAGCTAATGCTTCGCTTAAAGCGCCTTCAGTTCCGGCAACTTCGGATGCGATAGCCATCATTTTAGCTTGTGCTAAGCCTATGATTGGTTCTGAAGTTTCTGAAGTCATAATTGCTCCTTGGACACCAACATTTATTGCTCTGGTGTATGCGAGAGTAATTATTGTGGAAATAGTTTCATCAGTAGGAATAGCTGCGTTTACAGATAAATTGAATGCATTTTTGAATGCGTTTTGTACGTCAGCTAATGTTTGTTCTTCATCGATTGCAAGTACATCGGAAGTATAAATTGATCCTTCTTCGTATACTGCTTTTAAGTCAATTCCCACTTCCATAGGATTGATATCCAGTCTTGATAAGGTAGCTGCAACCTGTTTTGAAACTTCTTCGCCTGCTTTGACGACGACGGTTTCTTTTTGTACGCAGATTTTTCCTTTATCAATTTTTGCAGGAATTCCAACCTGTTGCAATTCACCTAAAAATGGACCTGGTTCAAAACCAGTGTCTCCTTCAGGTACGACAATATCGTCAGGTGCAACGGTTCCCGGTTTAGCAGGAGCCTGGGTTTTGCTGTCTTCCAATATTTTGTACAGTTTGAAAGGATTCATTTCGGTTGCAATAAGTGCAATCTGACCATCCATATGATTTGACAAATCAACAATGTTGGTTTTTTCAGCATTACAATCTTCAAGAGCTAAATTAATAAGATTAATTTTGGACATTCTGATTACAGCTTTACCTTTGAGAGATCTTCTCATTTCCTGGAGCTGTTTTGCAGGAATGTTTTCCAAATCTACAAGACCGATAACATCGTATTCGTCTACAATAGATTTGAGCTCTTTAACTTCTTCCTTTTTCCATTCAGCAACATGAGCCATTAGATCACCCTCACTACTGGTCCCATAGTTGTTTTAATAAACATGGACTTTATTTGACTTCTTCCTTTTTCTAAATTGCGGTCTAGGACTGTAAGAACAGTTTCCACATTTTCAGCTATGTCCTCGTCTGACATGTCCTGGCTTCCAACGACAATCTGAATACTTGCCTGTTGTTTTACGCCAACTTTGACAGTGTTTTGTAATCTTTCTAAAAGAGGGTCCAATTTGATACTTGCAGGCACTGGTTTTGGCATTTTTCCACGAGGACCTAATACAGGACCGAGGAATCTACCAACGAGTGGCATCATATCAGCTTGAGCTACTAAGAAATCAACAGAGTTTGCCATTTTTTTGGCGGATTTTCTGTCTTTTCCGAACTCTTCTAAATCTCCTTTATTAATTACAGTGTCAAGACCAGCATCTTTAGCTTGAACAATGAGTTCCCCATCAGCGATGACTCCGATTTTTACATCTTTGCCACGGCCGTTAGGAAGAGTAACTTCCTCATTAAACCTATTTTCTGGTTTTTTGACATCTAAGTCACGGATATTAATAATAATATCTACGGACTCAGTGAAGTTTCTCGGCTTAGATTGTTCTTTAGCCTCCTTCACCGCGTTAACTACATCTTGTGTCATATTCATCCCCCATGAACATTTGTTGTTCATTGGATTTTTTTGGTTTCATGAGTATCGATTACAAGAAAAAAATTCTTAAACGATTGCATGAATTAAAAACAGTATATCAATTATAATTGAATTATAACGTCATATACACTGTGTTGTTAACTTAAATTTTAAATTTTACAATATCTATTCGAGTAAGATATCGTCATATTCTCCAGCATCTACTGCTTTTTGTGCTTCTCTAGGATCTTTACCGTCTACGGATAATCCCATACTTACACAGGTTCCCATGACTTCTTTGATACCTGCTTTGTAGTCATTAGCGAGTAATGAATCGAATTTCATTCTGGTAATTTTCAAAGCGGTTTCAATAGGCAAGTCATTGACAATGTCCAAACCCGGTTCGTGAGAAGCTTTTTCGATGCCTAATTCTTCCATGATAAGTGAAGTAGTTGGTGGAGTACCGATTTCGATTTCGAATTCTTTGGTATCTCTGTCAACACTGACGATAACAGGCACTTTCATTCCTGCAAAGTCAGCGCTTTTTTTGTTGATTTCTTCGACTACTTGCATCATGTTAATACCGAGAGGTCCTAAAGCAGGGCCTAATGGTGGTCCCGGAGTTGCGCTACCACCTTCGATAAGAACTTCGACTGTATCTTTAGCCATCAGTCAGCCTCCTTTTGAATTATTCTAATTTGATCAGCTTTAACAGTAACTGGTATAGGTACTGCAGCTTCTATTAACTCAAGGACGACTTCTTCACGTGATTCATCAATACGAACCACTTTCGCCCTTTCACCTTTGAACGGTCCAGAAATAAGCTCAACAATACTTCCTTTCTGAATAGAGGAAATAATCGGTTCCGGTTTCAGGAATCTTTTTGCTTCATCAAAGGTAATGCCTACACTACCTTCAACAACCCCTCTTAAATGCTGTACCTTTAAGTCAGGGTTTCTTAGATCTATTTTTGTTGATGATTCAACTAAAATATACCCTTTCAAAGATTCTGGAACAAGAATTGAGGAAATGCCAATGCCATCAATGGTTCTGGCTTTACGAGCCAAAAGCCTGGCCACATTCCTTTCTTGACCTGCAGAGGTCTTAAGAGCATATATGGAACTATTAGATTCTTCCATGAAAAATTCACCTATTTTAATATTTGACTAAGTTAATGAAGTTCCACAAACAGTATGTGGTTCTTAGGTAATTCACAATCTTATGTGAAAATTTACTAAGCTATCCCCTATCTTCAATAGGTTTAAAAACTATCATCTATTTGATTAATTCACATATAAACTTAATAAAGTCTTAGTTTTTTTAATCCAAAAAGATAAATTCATACATTAAGTTAAAAGTTATTATAAAAGCCATGATTTTTCAGGAAAATGAAAGTCCTGAAAATCAGATTTCTATAATATCTATATATATGCAAATAAGTAATATATAAAACTTTTCAAAAAAATAGTCTTTTGAAATAAAATTAAAAAATTTTTATTATAAAAAAGTTGGGATCAAAAAAAATGTAAAATTGGTTTTATAAACCAATTAATGAACCTAATAATACAATTACAAAACCGATAACTCCAATGATTAAAACACCAATGGAAACTACTTTAGCGAGTTCTTTGTATTCTGGTAAATCAGGTTTTCTTGATACTTTCAATACTCTTTTACTGTCTTTGATAAATTTATTAAAGCTTTCTTGTACATTCATTTTAAATACCCAAAATAAAAAAACTATGAAAAAATCATAATTTAATGAATTATAATAAAATAATAGTAATAAAATAATCTATATTTTAAACATTAATAAATGTTTGCATTTTTGAAAAAAAATAATTAAATGGAATTAGAAAATTCCATCAATAAAATCATCCAATTGGTCATTTGCAGTCTCTGATTCAGTAACTTCTTCTGCATATTCAACATCAGGTTCATCATCAGAGTTGTAATCGGTTTTAATGCCTGAAACAACCACAGTTGTCCTGACAGTATTTTGGAGACTTTCATCAATTTGAGTACCCCAAATGATATTTGCTTCAGGATCCAGTTTGTCTGCAACAACCTGAACGATTTTTTCAGCTTCATGCAATGTCAAATCAGAACTACCGGATATGTTGACCAAAGCACCTGTAGCATTGGAAATGTCAATGTCCAGTAATGGGCTGCTTAATGCTTCATGTACTGATTCCAAAGCTCTGTCGCCGGAATCTGATTCTCCCATACCAATCATAGCCATTCCGGAACCGCTCATGATGCTTCTGATATCTGCAAAGTCCAGACTTACAAGACCTTTTTTGGTAATCAGTTCTGTGATTCCTTTGACTGCTCTTCCCAGTATTTCATCGGAAACCATGAAAGCCTTGTTCAATGGTAAGTTTGGTGCAACTTCCAATAACTTATCATTTGGAATTACAATAACGGTGTCTGCAGCTTCCTGGAGTTTTTCCAAACCTAATTCTGCATTTTCTCTTCTTTTAATACCTTCTGCAGAAAATGGCATGGTAGCAACTGCAACGGTTAAGGCACCTAATTTTTTAGCCAGTTTTGCAATGATCGGAGCTGAACCTGTACCGGTTCCGCCACCAAGACCGCATGTTACAAATACCATGTCTGCGCCTTCCAGTGCTTCTCTGATTTCATCTTCACTTTCTTCAGCACATTCCTCACCTACGGCAGGTTCTCCTCCTGCACCTAAACCTTTGGAAGTGTTTCTTCCTAAAAGGATTTTTTTAGCGGATTGGCTGTAGAATAAATCTTGAGCATCAGTATTAACAGCGATTGTTGTTGCTCCTTCAATACCCATTTCGTTTAATCTTGTAATAGTATTGTTTCCTGCTCCACCAGCACCAACAACAAATATATTAGTTTTAACACCTTGAATAATATTGATTAAATCTTCGTCTATGTCTGAAGAGATTTTTTCTGGAGCTTTCTCTTCCATTCTTTGTTCGGATTCTTTGATTGCATCATCTATAAATTTCACAACTTAACCCCACATAATGCTTATTAAAATTTATTGTTAAATATTTCTATATTATCTAATATTTAAATGCACCTATTATTTAAATGGTTTGAAAATTTAACCAACTTTATAGAAAAATATATTCAGTCCCTCGGCATTGCAATGATTTCATGGAACTTCATGTTGAACAGATTTTTTGAATTGACTGGAGTCAAAATGACTGCGGTATCGACACCATGTGCCCTTCCGCCTATTGCGATTATTTCCTCACCGACAGGAACCAGTCCTGCATCTGCAGCCATTATTGATATTTCACCGGCCACCTTCACGCCATGGGAAAACATTCTCAATGTATCTGCAACAACATCCAATGGAGAATATCCCCCGTATTTGTTGGTAACGCCTCTTGCAGCACCGCTGAATGCATGGATTCCCTGGAATGTTTTGATGCCTTCTTTTTCAAGCTTTTCAATCATCTCATCTGAAATGTCGGATTCGTTGTCTCCGCTGAATCCCACATTATGGGAAACGTTAATGATTGTAATGTCATCATCATCGATTGCTTCTGCCAGCTTGAGCGCTGATTCGCCTGAGGAGGATGCTATTAAAATATATTTAATGTTGTCGCATGTATCCAGCTTATCTCTGACTGCTGAGATTAGCTCATCGGTATAGTCTTCGCCCTGCTTGTCAAAATATGTTATAAATTTCCTTGCCATAATTACACTACCTTTTTATAATTAAATATATAAATTCAATGTATATTAAAATGTTCTAATTGATTTTTATGAATGGTCTGGAAAACATCAAGCACGTAACCAATGGAGATTACATCGTGATACCCATTGAAACCGGTTACATCAAACCGAATGAGGATTTGAGCTCCATAATAGAGCCTGCAAAGGAACTGATGCAGGACGGAGATTATCTGGTAATAGCCGAAACACCGATTTCCGTTTCACAAAACAGACTGGTTGACGAATCCCTTTATACTCCATCGCTTACGGCAAAATTCCTGACAACCGTATGGAGCAAATATCTTTGGGGATATGTTCTCGGACCCCTTCTGGGAATCAAGGAAAGGACAATAAAAAATCTGAGAAAGCTACCTGAAGAGACAAAGGCACACAAGGAAGTCGTTCTCCAGCTCTACGGTTTAAAGCATGCATTGAAGCCTGCTTCAGAAGCGGGAATTGATTTAAGCAATGCCCCTGGAACATTCGTATCGCTTCTTCCGGAAAATCCAGAAAAGGTCGCATGCGAAATCAAAGCGCAAATTGGACGTGACATTACAGTAATGATTATTGACACAGATGCAACCTATATGAAAAACGGGAAGTATTTTACAGGCCTTCCGATTGCAATCGAGGGAATCGATGCCGACAACGGGTTTTTCGGATACCTGAAAGGACAGCTTTCTGAAAACATGGGATCAACACCTCTCGGCTGCAGTGAAAAGATGGACGTTGAAAGCGCCCTTGAAATAGCCAATATTGCCGAGGACTATCAGAAATCATTATCAACCGAGATGAAAACAATACACAGCGTCAAGGCAGTTCTGGGAACCGAAATAGATGAAGTTACCGTTGAAGCCCTTGATTCAATCACCCACACACCAGCCGTCATCATCAGAAAAAAATTATAGTTATATTTTTATAATAAGAAAAACAAAACTAAACATTAATATTTTATATTTATTCAATGTTTTCCATGAAAATATGAATTAAAATCCAGGGGAAATCAAATGATAAACGATCCATTAGTAAAGACATTGCTGACAAATATTGTTGAAGATGAAAGTAATTTGCCTATTGTTGAAGCATTGATTGATGGTGTGGAAACCGATGAAGAAATCGCTAATAAAACAGGCATTAAACTAAATATCGTGAGAAAAGTGCTTTATAAACTTTACGACATGGGATTGGCTAGTTATAAAAGAAGTAAAGACCCTGAAACCCAATGGTTTACATACTCATGGAAATTTGAAAAAGAAGAAGTCATAAACCGCATCAAAAAGGATTCCGAGCAATACCTTAAAATGCTCAATGAGGAACTGGAACGTGAAGAAAACAACATGTTTTTCATATGTCCGCAGGGCCACGTCAGACTTGATTTTGATGATGCGTCAGATTATGAATTCCTATGTCCTGTCTGTATGGAAGAGCTTGAATTCCAGGACAATGCAGATAACATAAAACAAATCAAGGAAGATTTGGAAATGGTTGAAAGTAATTTTAATTCATTTAACAAGAAAAACGGATAGAATGGAAATAGAATTACTTAGAAAAGAAAATACACCGGAAAATGTTATTGAGCATTCACAGGCAGTTTATAAAAAGGCTATGGAAATAGCTGCTAATTTTGATGAAGCCGACCCTGATTTAATCAGAAAAGGCGCACTTCTCCACGATATCGGAAGGTCAAAAACCCATGGGATAAGACATGCGATAGAAGGCGTTGAGATTGCGCGAAAGTACGGTTACAGTCAGGACGTCTTAAATATTATTGAAAGACACATCGGTGCAGGCATTACCGCTGAGGAAGCCGTTAAGTTAGGCCTTCCTGAAAAATCATACCTTCCCCAGACACTGGAGGAAAAAATCGTTGCCCATGCAGACAATCTTGTAAGCGGCAGCGAGGAAGTGGACATTGATTTTGTAATTGAAAAGTGGAAGCGAAGAATAGAAGACCCCGATGAAAACATTGAAAGACTAATAAAACTCAACGATGAGCTAATCAAACCTTTTGAGGAATAATCATGAAAGTAATTTGTTCAAGTGAAGAATCTTTATGGCGCCCGGAAGCCGTCAGATGGAGACAGAGAATGGAGATGATGGAACCTCTGGGCGATACTGTGGTTCTGTTGCCGTGCAGCATGAAAAAACCGTATTCCAATTCAAAATCACATCAGAAATTCAGAAAGCTTACAAGATCATATCAGGAACTTATCGTAACTTCCCCATTTGGAATATGCCCGAGGGAACTTGAAAATACGTTTCCTATCCAGTCATACGATACCAGCACAACAGGAGTCTGGTCTGAAGATGAAATCGAGGAGACCGGAAAACTGATTGAAAAGTACACCCGTGGCAAAAACATTGTGGCAAACCTTGCTGGAGGATATTTGCAGTCCTGTGAAGCGTATATTGATGATTTCATTAATGTGTGCGTTGATGACAGGCCAACATCACCTGAGTCCCTTTACAATTTAAGGATGGAACTTAAAAACCATCAGAAAGTCAACAGAAGACAGAAGACCCTTCATGAGTTAAGGTCAATTGCAAAATACCAGTTTGGAGAAAATGGCGACAGGTTCATTCCGGACAACGTTAAAACAAAAGGAATGTATCACAAAAGAATCCTCTCCGACGGCGTTCAGCTTGCATTGCTCAATAAGGACTACGGAATGTACAGGCTCAACCTTGCAGGCGGAGAAATCCTGAAGGATTTGGGCATCAATATCGTAAACATTGACTTTGACCTCACGACCAACACTGTCTTTGCACCGGGAATCGACAGGGCAGACCACAATATCATTCCGAACGATGAAGTGGTTGTCGTTAAAGATGACAGCGTTGTTGGTGTTGGAAAGGCCATAATGACCGGTCGTGAAATGGAAGAATGTGATAATGGAATAGGTGTGAAAATTAAACACCGCTTGAAATAATCAAACTATTTATATATCATAACTTTTAAAATAAAAATATAATAAAAAATAGGAGACTCTATATGTCAGAAGATTTAGTAAATGATATTAAAGATGCTGTTTCTGTAATTAATGACCCTCACATGGGTATAAGTATTGTAGAAATGGGTATTGTACAAAATATTACTGTAGATGGCGATCAAGCAGAAATTATTCTCAAACCAACCAACCCTGGTTGTATGAGTATCACTCGTATTGCAGCTGATGCTAAAATCAGAGCAGAAAGTGTTGAAGGTATCGACACTGCAAAAATTATCGTTGAAGGACATGCTATGGCAGACTCCATTAACGAAATGATTAATAGATAAAATTTTAAAAATCTTATATAATTCTATATATAACCGAAAGTGTTATATATAGTAATTAATATAAGTATAAGTGTTGACAGTTAACTGTCGTCTAAATTTTATAGGCTAGTGGCACAGCTTGGTTAGCGCGCTCGGCTGATAACCGGGAGGTCATGGGTTCGAATCCCATCTAGCCTACTTCTAACTTATTTTCAAGACATTTTTCATTTTACCTGACAATTTTATCGAAATTTTACTCTTTTTAAAAATCATTAAATATCATGTTCAACATAATATAACCTGAATGTACAAAAAGTTGGAATGATGATAAAAATGTGGGAAAGAGTCAATGAAAAATTTAAAAAATACCCTGCAAGAATCAGGGTTGCAGAAAAGATGATTGAACTTGGTCTGTCCATCAGCGATGACGGAAAGATTTACTGCGGCAACCTGAAAATCAGCGACAAGGCCCTGGCCACTGCTGCAGACGTCGACAGGCGGGCTATAAAATCAACCATAGAAATAATAAGAGAGGATGAGGAACTTAACAACCTGTTTTCAAACATCATTCCTGCCGGAACACTACTGAAAAACATTGCAAAAAACCTCAAATTGGGAGTCATTGAAATAGAAGTCGGATCTGAAAGCGAAGGTATACTGGCTGCAACAACAAAACTGATTTCACAAAAAGGAATTGGCATAAGACAGGCCTACGCCGAAGATACTGAGCTTCAAAAAACCCCAATATTAACAATAATTACAGAAGAACCCGTCAAGGGTGATCTGATAAGCGAATTTTTAAAAATAAAAGGAGTAACAAGAGTGTCAATCTACTGATTTTCAGCTTCCATTCTTGCCTTTTCCATTTCCATATCCTCTTCCTCGAGGATATCCAAAAGTTCTTCCCAAGCTTCTAAAGATTCTTTAGCAGCTTCTTCGGTTAATTTTTCAATTGCATAACCTGCATGGATTAAAACATAATCACCAATCTCTACATCAGGCAAGAGATCCATTTTAGCCTGTTGTCTTGCTCCACCAAAGTCAGCATATAACCAGTTATCTTCCTTATTAATTTCTACAACCTGAGCGGGTGCGGCAATACACATTATTTACATCTCCATAATTTTAATATATACATTATTACAAAGTGATATTATATAAAATTATCTAAATTGGTGTTTTAATGGAAAATATTGTTATTGGTTCCGGCCCTGCAGGAAGATTAGGTTCCCTGGAGCTTGGAAAACTAGGAAAAGAAGTTACTTTAATTGAAAAAAACCACATCGCAGGAACTTGCCTAAATGAGGGCTGCATGGTGATTTGTGCACTGACAGACATTACAAAATTTATCGACACAAACAACAGATTCAACAACCACGGATTCATCAAAAGCCAGCTGGACATTTCCTACGACAAAATCGTTGAAAAAATCAAAGAGACCCAGGAAATGCTGAGGAAATTAAACCAGATGGAAAACGAAAGCTTTGGAAACAACATAATATACGGTGAAGCAAGCATCGATGGTGAAACCGTCAGTGTCAACGGTGAAAGCTTCGAATACGACAATCTCCTGATAGCCACAGGCGCCAGACCATTCATTCCAGATATAAAAGGCAATGAATACGGACTGACAAATAAGGACATATTAAAGCTTGATAAAGTTCCTGAAAAGCTGAATATCATCGGTGGAGGAATAATAGCCTGTGAAATAGCCAACATATACTCAACACTGGGAAGTGAAGTCAACATTCTTGCAAGAAGCACATTCCTAAAAGAGCTTGGAGAAAATGCAAAAAAATACATTCTTGAAAAAATAATGGCTGACGTCAACATCTTCGAAAACACCGGCGTTAAGGAAGCTTTCAAGGACAAGGTACTGACAGACAGCGATGAGGAACTGGAGGGAATTCCATTTTTTGCAACAGGAAGAACACCGAACAGCGAAATTGCCCAGGACATTGTCGAGCTGAATCCCGACAGAACCATCAAGGTCAATGAAATGATGAAAACAAGTGTCGGAAATATATATGCTGCAGGAGATGTCACTGGAGGATATCAGCTGACACCGGTAGCAAGAAAAGAGGGCATCACAGCTGCAAGAAACATGGCAGGATATGGAAATAAGATAACCTATGAATGCATTCCGCAAACATTAAGCCTGAACACCGAAGTCAGTTTTGTTGAAAATGAAAAGTCACAATGCGCAGATGAGGACAAATCAACAATTGCAATACCTGGAATTGCAGGCCCTCATGCGTTCTGGCACATACTGACCGGAGATACCGGATACAGCGAAGTGGAATTCGACAAGAAAAACAATAAGATAAACAGAATCAATTCAATATCCCCATCTTCAGTAAGTGATGTGGCATATCTCTCATATCTGATGAGAATGGACTATGATTTGGATGACTACTCAGAATTTATAGAAATACATCCTTCAACAGACACAAATTATAAAATCATAAAAAATATGTGGTTATAACCACTATTTTACTTTTTTTAACATCTTGTCTGCCAGAACGTCACTGGCTTCAAGACAAAGCTTGGCATATTTTGAAGTGTTCTTTTTTAAGGAATCCATGTTTTCAAATGCATACTGAACGCTTTTGACGGTATCTTCAACTGAAGATTCCACAATAGCTCCCTTGAATACACCGGCCATATTCTGATATCTTCCCCATTTGACATGGGTCAGGGCAACTATAGGAGTGTTGCAGCATAGGGCTTCCTGAATTGAAACACCGTCATCGGTTAAAACGGCCAAATCAGCATATTTGAACAGATGATTAATCCAGTCAACATAACCTGCGTAAATGATATTCCTTTTATTTATTTCATCCAAATACTCGTCATGCAACGGAAGTCCGACCAAAACGAGATTGTATTCATCGCTTGAATCAGAAACACTACAAACCCCATCAATCATTCCTTTGAAGATGGATGATCCGGATGAAAATGCAATTGTCTTTTTGTTTTCATCAAAATTTGGAAATTCCTTTAGCTTGGAAAGTCCCCTTTGAGCATCACCATCACCTGAATCAGGTGCCAGAGGATAAAATGATTTATCGGTGTTTTTAGGAAGTGTTTCCCATTTGAACTTATCCAAATCAGGTAAAATAAAGCATTCATTGAATTTTGGACAAACCTTTGAGTCAAGAGGGGTTGAAATTAAAGAGAATGCAGGTTTTCTTGCAAATTTTGCACCTAAAGAACCTACAATAGCTCCTCCACCCAAAACTCCAATTACAAAATCAGCGTTAATTTTTTTAATGAGGCTTCTTGCCTTAAATGTTGCAGTCATCAGTTTCAATGCACCTTTTGCAGCAGACAGTTTTGTAGCCGCATGGCCTCCTGCCTGAGGTATGGATATTTTATGCCAGGAATATCCGTGTTTTTTAAACAGTATTCCCGGAGCGGACTCATCCAGTGCGATTTCACATTGAACGCCCCTTTTTTCAAGTGCCTTTATGACATTCAATGCAATTGCAGCATCTCCTCCAAGCCCTCTTCCTGTGACAACAAGCAATGCCTTCACGAAATCACGCTCCCAGTCTCAATTTTGATTTTTTGGGAACATATGCCTTTGGATGAGGCGCATGAGGATTAAATAATAACCTTCTAAAGCCTAACTTAATCAGCAACGGATTGGTAACCTCGTGCTGTTTGTCCTTAAGTATCCATTTTCTAAACAAATCACCCAATCCCCCACCGGTAAGGACATCCATGAAATAGTCTCCGAATGTTGGATTGAGCAGTCTCAGATTCTGTCTGAAGAATACCTTTAAGGTGTTTCTTCTAACAAAGGCTATAAGTACTGTAGTTAATATGAACATTACAATCAGGCCAACTAAACCTCCCATTATGTAATAGGAAACTCCCAACGCTATTGCAAAGACATGGTTTCCGACTTCACCGAGCATGATTTTTCCTGAAAAGTCAAGAGGTGAGTATCCCATACATACCACAAAGAGCAGTAGAGGAGTGTAGAGAGCCGGCAGTTCAGCAACTTCAGCGGAACCGAAAATGACCATTAAAATCATTGTCAGAATGCACATTATCATTGTGACAATACAGGTTGATCCCGGCTGCATGTCTGAAATGTTGAGAGGCTGTACAAGAAGAGCGATGAAAATTGCAGATACTCCCAATCCCTGAATGAATCCTGCAATCATGACAAGTATGATTCCGATTCCTCTTGACAGCTGACCCCATTCAATGCCAAATGGAGATTTTCGCCTGCCCATGACGTCATCGATGAATGCAAAGATACCAATGATTAGAATAAGACTGTTATATCCCGGCAAAAAGTAAAGTGACAGAATTACGAATGGAACTAAACCTACTCCTCTTGGAATTCCACCACGAACATTGGGATATAAATTTCCCAAATAGCCCCTTTTGCCTAAAAACCTAAAAATTATGTCTATAATAGCGGTTCCAAGCAAAGATAAGACAAAAACAAAAATCATTGCTATAACTATCGATGCATACATATAAATCACGGATTTTTTAATTTTATTTTGACTAATAATAGATTACTAATTAATATTATATAAATTAAGCTATTTCATATCTTAAAATTGCCGCCATGCCACCAAGGCTTTCCAATTGTTTTCCGCCTTCATGTTCGCTGCTGATGACCATCACTTCGCCCTTCATGTTCTCGACCATGTCCATCAAATCGCCCATGTTTTCCGATGCAACCTTTGTATCCAAAACCAGAAGCTGGCTGACTGCACCCAGATTAATTGCATTTTTAACTTCCTTAAGCCCATAAGCAATTTTGGATGAATTTCGCCCGATTTGCTCAAGCAGGTTGTTGATTGCACCCATTTCTATGGCAACACGATTTTCGACTGTCAGCTTTTCGACCGTTCCCTTCTTTAGAACCTCGCTTATTCCCACACGACCTCCAGAACCTGTGGATTCTATGATGGATATCTTTGCGAGATCCTTATGCTTTTCTTTGAGATAATCATAAAAGTCATTTTTGACAAAGCCAGGTCCTGCAAGAACGATATTTTCGATTGAATCGAACTTGATGATTGATTCAATGACCTTTTCATAAAACTTGATGATGTTTTTCTGCCTGTTTTTGTCGACAATTCTTTTGCCTGAAACCTGACCCTTGATTGGACCGTAATACTCTATTCCGAATTGTCTCATCAGCCCCAATGTTGCAGTATCATCTTCAAGAACAACAATGATTGCAGACAGTTTTTTGGAAGCGTCAATTGCCTGGTTGAGTCTTTTGATAGCCCACTTTGGCCATCTTTGTTTTTTGATGGTGATTGGAGTGTTTAGCTTAACTTCCAAAGTGTGGTGAGATCCAAGAGGAATCAAGTCTTCAGGCCCTCTTGTAATGACTCCGGTCAATCTTAACTTGCCTGTGAACAAATGAAAACTGATATTTTCAATATCCAAACCTAAATAAAATGTTTTTTTAACTCCCCTGTCGCTTCTGAGTTTATCTCCGGTATTGTCCTGAATACGACGGGTTGTTTTTGAGGATGCATTGTCTCCAACCTCCACAATATGGGACAAATGCCATAAATCATCCAGGGTTTCGGGAACTGTTTCAATTATTCCTTCTTTTGTATCTTGTTTTATGATTTTCATGCTTTCAAAGATAATATATACTTACTTGTTAATGAAACTTACCAATTTTTAACTCAAACATCCCCGCTGAAAACATGCCTCTAATAACCTTATAAATTATAAAAACATATTACATTACATGAATGTTGGAATTATTGGAGGTAGTGACGGTTTAGGAAAAACCCTCATTTACTATTTTAGAGACGAATTTAACGTGTTTATAACCGGAAGAGACCACAAGAAAGGGCAAAATGTTGCAAAGGAAGCCAATGTAAATTACATTGAATCAAATGCAGGTTTGGCAAACATCAGCGACATGCTAATAATCTCCGTTCCGATACAGCACACCTCCGATGTTATCCGTGAAGTTGCACCGTTTATGAAAGAAGGCTCAGTAATGGTTGACGTCACATCCATCAAGGAAGAACCTACAAAAACCATGGCAGAGGTGTTGCCCGACACCATAGAATATATTCCGACACACCCTATTTTTGGTCCGAGAACCACACAGCTGGACAATCAGGTAATCGTTCTGACAGCAGACAAAAAGGGCAAATGGTATGATAAAGTCTACAGATATCTTGAAGGCAAAAACATGAGAATCATCGAGACCACTGCCGAAAAGCATGACTATATGATGAGCATTGTACAGGTTCTGACTCATTTTTCATTTATTTCAACAGCTTCAGCAATTGAAAAGCTAAAAATCAACATATCCGAAACCGAGGATTATGAAAGTCCGATTTACAATTTGATGATAGATCTTATTGCCCGTATTGTAGCTCAAAATCCATATCTGACATACAACATTCAATCAATGAACAACAACGGTCCAAAAATCCGAAATACATTTGCCGATGCGGTCATTGAACTGAGGGACGTCATCAACAATGAGGACAGCGAAAAGTTCATTGAAATAGCCATCAACGCAACAAAACATATGGGGGACATCAAAAATGCTTTGGGTAGAAGTGACAAGGCAATCAACGGACTCAACCATGAATATAGCGTATTATATGATTCAATAGGCTGTGAAGTCGGTTTAAAACACATCTACTCCGGAAAGATTCACGTCGGAATTCTTGAAGGCCTTGACGGCAAGACAGCATTTCTGAAAACCGGAAACAAAGTCAAAAACTTAAGGATAGCAAACATCGAAGTTTTAAGCGATGATGAACTTTACCGCTGGAAAATAAATAATCTTGACAAGAAAACCGAATCCATAAGCTGCGTGTTTTCCAAAAACGTTCATGTGGAAACCATCGAAAGGACCGTGCTTAACATTGACAACATCATCGACATCAGACTGACTGATGCATATAACGGCCCGCAGATTGATGAAAACTCAATCAGCCTGACATTTGAAGTTACGGCAATGTCAAAAAGCGACATTGAAAATGTGAAAAAACTGTTTACAGGATTTGGCGGGACAATAAGATAATTTGTTCTATTGCATACGAACAAATATTAAACTGTCAAAAAGTAATTAAATTTTTAATTCAAATATAACAATCACACCATTACTCTTTTTTGAAAATAATGCTAACAAAAAATTTAAATTAAAAACTAATTAATCAACATTATTTAAAAGAAAAATAAACATCTTAAAATCTGTTTTTAAAAAGTTACAAAACCGAAACCTTTATATAGTAAAACATACACAGATATGTTTGTCACTAAAGTTACAAAAAGTAACAAAAAGATTGGCCAAATTACAATTATTCAAATCACAGCCATAAAAGGAGATGATAACATGGCACAAAATGAAATCACACTAAAAGTTGCAGAAGCAATTTCTCAAAAGGACGTCGGTCAAGGGGTTGCAAGACTTGACCCAAACGTCATGGATGATTTAGGCATTAAAGAAAGAGATTTAATCGAAATCAACGGAGAGAAAAGGACTGCTGCAATTGCTCTTCCTTCACAAACCGACATTGGTCTTGGAGTTATAAGAATCGATGGGTTAGTACGTAAAAACTCAGGAGCAACAATCGGCGGGGAAGTTACAGTCAAAAAAACCAAAGCGACCGAAGCTAAAAAAGTCGTTTTGGCACCAACCGAAAACAACATTCGCGTACAGGGTGATGTTCGTGGCCTGTTTGCCGGAAAAGTAATGATGCAGGGAGACATCATCGGATCACAAATCCGAGCACCCAGACCAAGCATGGGCTTCAACAGCCTATTCGATGAACTGATGGACTTTACACCTGCAATGAAGGAAATAAAATTTGCAGTAATATCCACAAACCCTAAAGACATCGTTATTGTCGGACCGAATACAGAAGTGCAGCTCCACGAATCTCCGGTTGACGTAAGCAAAATCGAAGGTGTCGGAAACCTTGTTGATGTAAGCTACGAAGACATCGGAGGTCTAAAAGAAGAGGTTAAAAAGGTAAGGGAAATGATTGAAATTCCTCTTAAAAGACCTGAACTCTTTGAAAAGTTAGGAATTGCACCGCCAAAAGGAGTACTGATGCATGGTCCACCGGGTACCGGAAAAACCTTACTTGCCAAAGCTGTGGCAAGTGAAAGTGATGCCCATTTCATTGCGATAAACGGACCTGAAATCATGAGCAAATACGTGGGCGGATCTGAAGAAAACCTCAGAGAATACTTTGAGGAAGCTGAAGAAAACTCCCCTTCAATCATATTTATAGATGAACTGGATGCAATTGCACCGAAAAGAGAAGAAACCAATGGAGAAGTTGAAAGAAGAACCGTTGCACAACTTCTAACATTGATGGACGGCCTTAAATCCCGTGGCCAAGTGGTAGTTATCGGTGCAACCAACAGACCTGATTCACTTGATCCCGCACTCAGAAGACCTGGAAGATTTGACAGGGAAATCGAAATAGGAGTGCCTGACACTGAAGAGAGAAAGGAAGTTCTTGAAATCCACACAAGAAACATGCCTCTGGCAGAGGATGTCGATTTGGATAAAATCGCATCAACAACACACGGATTTGTTGGAGCGGATCTTGAATCATTATGTAAGGAAGCCGCAATGAGGGTAGTCAGAAGAATACTGCCTGAAATCCAAAACGATGAGGAAATTCCAAAAGAAGTTCTTGAAAAGATTGTGGTAACCGGAGATGACTTCAAATCAGCTCAAAAGGAAATCCAACCTTCAGCACTCAGAGAAGTTCTCGTCCAAATTCCGGACATAAAATGGGATGACGTAGGCGGACTTGAAGACGTCAAACAGGAGCTGAAAGAAGCTGTTGAATGGCCTTTAAAACACCCTGACACATTCCAGCGCCTTGGAATCAGACCACCAAAAGGAACCCTCCTTTACGGAATTCCAGGAACCGGAAAAACCCTTCTTGCAAAAGCCGTTGCAAGCGAAAGTGAAGCGAACTTCATTTCAGTGAAAGGTCCTGAACTCCTGTCAAAATGGGTTGGAGAATCCGAAAAAGGTGTTCGTGAAGTGTTCAGAAAAGCAAAACAGGCTGCACCGACAGTGATCTTTTTCGATGAAATCGATGCAATAGCCAGCACACGCAGCGGAAACGACACCGACAGCGGAGTAACAAAAAGGGTCGTAAACCAGCTATTGACTGAAATGGACGGTTTGGAAGAGCTTGAAGACGTTGCAATCATTGCCGCAACAAACAGGCCGGACATTCTGGATGCAGGTTTGATGAGACCTGGAAGATTTGACAGACACATACAAGTCAAGGAACCTGATGAAGAGGCCAGACTTGCAATCTTTAAAGTACACACAAAAGACATGCCTTTGGCAGAAGATGTAAACCTCAAAAAACTTGCCAAAAACACTGAAGGATATGTTGGAGCTGACATTGAATCAGTATGCAGGGAAGCTGCGATGCTTACCTTAAGAGACAACCTTGAAGCTAGTGAAATCCCGAACAAATACTTTAAGGAAGCAATCGACAAAGTAAAACCTGGAAACAGCGCAGCTGACGAACAGCTCGTACAGTACATGTAAGGAAGAAAACCCCAATTTTCTTCCTTTTTTCCTCCTTTAATCTTATAAAAACTTTCTAACCATATTTAGTGGGAAGATGGAACTTCCCACACAACCTCCAAAAACATTTTAATACTATTTTTTACAATATCTTCAAATATGAGCGAACATATTATCGAAGCATTGGGATTGAGCCGAATAACCATCAGAAACGGAAAGGTAGTTGAAGTAACCGAACCTGAAGTTGAATACTGTCCTCTTTTTGACCACCACAGAGGAATCAAGAAACTCACCACAGACGTCGTTGCCAAAAACATCCAGTTCAGAATTGATGATTTTGGAATGTGCACAGCAAACAGACAATTGAGAATGAAAGACTTTTTGAACTTCGGAATATCTGAAATCCTGTGCACCCTGCTTGAAAAGGAAGTGATCGATTCTGTTGTGATGGTTCTGGAAGGCTGCGGAACCGTAATCGTAAGGGAACCGGAACTTGTTCAGGGAATCGGAGGAAGGGTTTCAGGCCTTGTGAAAACCAGCCCAATACCTGAACTGTTTGATGAAATCGGCGAAGACAACATTTTAAATACCAAAACCGCCGAAATTAATCAGGGCGAAGGAATTAAACTGGCCATTGAAAAAGGATGTAAAAACATTGCCGTTACAGTGGCTCTTGCAAGCGACATCGATAAAATTAACAGACTGAAAGATGAAAATCCTGACATAAACATTTACGTCTTTGTTGTCCACACATCAAAAAGAACACCTGAAGAGGCAAGAAAGCTGTTTGACGGATGCGACGTTGCAACAGCATGCGCTTCCAAAAACATAAGAGATATCGGTGAAAAGGAAAGCGTGAAAATCGTTGGCCAGTCAATACCGATTTATGCAAGAACAGAAGCGGGAAAGAGGTTTCTGGAGATGCGTCTTGAAAAAATTGGCGGGGAAAAACCTAAAAAGGAAAATCCCGATTTGCCTTATCCGTTGATTTAGGCTATTTGTTTGGAAGAGTCCTGTCTGAGGGCAACAGTCCGAAATTCTGATAGTAATGGGCCTTATACTCAATGAACGGGAATCTCATTCCGCTGACACCATATTTCGGATTGAAACCGAAAAGATTAATGTAATCTCCTAAATCATCCCTTTCATCTTTCATTGCCAAAGTCAAATCATACAGTGCCTTCGTATCGTCTATTGCCCTGTGAAAATTAACTGTTTTTAACTCATAATGATTAACGCCGTCAATCAGTTTGTGAGGATAGGTCTTTCTGTCCTTTAAAACTGTCATGGTGTCAAGCCAGTCCACGTTCCTTACAATGTCAAAGGCGTCATCGGGAAAATGCCTGCTCAAGAGATGGAAAACGAATGACAAATCAAACTGCGTGTTGTGGGCAACCATCAAAGTGCCCGGAGTGAGCCTTTCTTTAATGTGGACGGCAACTCCCTCCTCTTTCAGGCCATCTTTTCTCAGCATGTCATTTGTAATTCCGGTAAGTTTGGTGATTTTTGGTGAAATGGGCCCTATGTTTACGAATTCATCGTAATCATCAACAATCACGCCATCTTCAACAGTCAGCATTGCTAGCTCGATTATTTTACAGTCCCTACAATCCAGACCACTTGTTTCAGTATCAAAATATATAACTCTAATGTTAAAATCCTCCCTACAATAAAATTATATATGTAATACAACATTAAAAAATTAATTCTATATACTTGAAGCAACAATATTATTAGTGATTAGTCAATACGAGGGATAAATTTGACTCAAAAAAGTGAAGCTCAAAAAGGCAACATCACTCCTGAAATGGAATATGTTGCAGAATATGAAAATATAGATGTAAATAAATTAGCCAAACTGATTGATAAGGGACTGGTTGTAATTCCCAAAAATATCAACGGACACTCAAAACCATGCGGAATAGGTGAAGGACTGAAGACAAAAATCAATGCAAACATAGGTTCATCATCCAAAATAGATGACATTGACCTTGAAATCAACAAGGCAAAACTGGCCCAGGAATACGGTGCCGACGCACTGATGGACCTCTCTACAGGTTCCGATTTGAAGCTTTTCAGGCAGAAGATTATGGATGCAGTTGACATATGCATCGGAACCGTGCCGATTTATGAAGCGGGAGTGGTAACCCTTTCCAAAAACAGGGAAATCATTGACATGGACCCTGACGACATATTCAAAGCCATTGAAAACCAGGCAAAGGAAGGAGTGGACTTCATGACACTCCACTGCGGAATAACAAAGGATCTGGTCCAAAAACTTAAAGCAGCAAACAGGATGATGGGAATTGTAAGCCGTGGAGGAACATTCATGGCATCCTGGATAAACCACAACGACCAGGAAAACCCATTATATGAAAATTACGATTACCTTTTAGAGTTATCTTACGAATACGACATTACACTATCTCTGGGAGACGGCCTTAGGCCTGGATGCCTTGCAGATGCAAGCGATATCCCTCAAATTCAGGAACTGGTAAATCTTGGAGGACTTGTTAAAAGGGCACAGGACGCCAATGTTCAGGTAATGGTTGAAGGGCCGGGACACATGCCTTTAAACCAAATCAGGGCAAACATGGAAATTCAAAAGACAATATGCCACGGAGCTCCATTCTATGTCTTGGGACCTCTCGTAACCGACATTGCCCCTGGATACGACCACATTACAGGAGCCATCGGAGGAGCGATAGCGGCAACCGCAGGAGCCAATTTCCTATGCTACGTAACACCTGCAGAACATTTATCACTGCCTAGCTTGGAAGACGTTAAGGAAGGAGTTATCGCATCCAAAATTGCTGCTGAAGCGGCTGATGTTGCAAAAGGTCTTGACAGCGCATGGACCCGTGAAAAGGCAATGGCAAAGGCCAGAAGGGATTTTGATTGGGAGGCCCAATTCGACTTGGCTTTGGACAAATCAAAACCTAGAAAATACAGGGACAAATGCGAACTGGATGACAATGAAATGTGCGCGATGTGCGGAGAATATTGTGCAGTCAAAATAGCCAAAGGAGAATTCTAATGAAATATCAGGAATTGGTAGACGTCTATTCCGCTCTCGAAGCGACTACAAAAAGACTTGAAAAAACTGAAATCATATCCGAATTTCTTAAAAAACTGGACTCCGAAACCATTGAAAAGGTAGGACTGCTAATTTTAGGTGTCGTATTTCCTGCATGGAGCTCAGAAGAGATAGGAATTGGCGGAAAACTTGTGGAAAGGGCAGTGGCCGAAGCCGTCGGAACAACACAGGCAAATGTCGAGGACGCAGTTCGTGACGAGGGAGACATAGGTCTTGCATGCATCAAGCTATATGCCAAAAAATCCCAGATGACATTCTTCTCACAGCCCTTGACAATCGATTTCGTATTCAACAGCCTGCGAAAACTGTCCCAGATTTCAGGATCACGTTCGACAAACCGTAAAATAGCAATCATTTTGGAGTTATTGTCACAGGCAAGCGCAACCGAAGCCAAATATCTCACCCGTACAATCACAGAGGAATTAAGGATTGGTGTCGGTGACGGCGTTGTAAGGGATGCAATCGCCCAGGCATTCAATATTGACAAGAAGGTGGTTGAAAGGGCGCAGATGCTTACCAATGACTTTTCTGTTGTTGCAAGAACAGCTAAGGACGAAGGTGCCGCAGGTCTTGAAAAGCTTAACCTGACCCCCGGAACCCCAGTCAAACCTATGCTGGCTCAGCTTGCACCGCCTTTGGATGAAATCATACCTGAAATGGGTTGTGCAATATGTGAGACAAAATATGACGGAATCAGACTTCAGGTTCACAGAAACGGCGATGAAATCAAGATTTTCACACGAAGACTTGAAAACATCACCCATGCCCTTCCGGAAATCGTGGAACTGTTCAACGAATACCTGCCCCATGAAGACTACATCGTTGAAGGGGAAGTAATAGCTACAAGGGACGGGAAACCTCTGCCATTCCAGAATATCCTCCACAGAGTCAGAAGAAAGCACAATGTCGAAGAGGCAATGGAAAACGTCCCATTGAAACTGTTCCTTTTTGATGTGCTCTACTATAAGGTTCCGATGATTGACGAGCCCCTCTCAAAAAGGCGTAAAATACTGGAGGAAATCGTCGACACTTCAGTTGACGAGATGAATCTCAGTACCATGAGAGTGGGAAACGAAAACAACATCGACGAGCTTCAGGAACTGTTTGAAACATCAATTGAAGGCGGCCATGAGGGCATAATGATTAAGGACTGCAAGGAACCCTATATTCCTGGACTTAGAGGTAAAAAGATGCTTAAATACAAGGCAGAACCTGAGACACTGGACATGGTCATCGTTGGCGGAACATACGGTATCGGAAAGAGAGGCGATTTCGTCGGATCATATCTTGTAGCACTCAGGGATGAAAACGATGATTTTAAAACCGTTGCATATGCTGCAACAGGCCTTGACGATGCCACACTGGAATATCTTACCGGCAAGATGAAGGAACTTGAAATTTCAACAAAAGGCCGTGAAATAAAGGTCGAACCGAAGATAGTTCTGGAAATTGCATTTTCAGAAATCGTCGAATCACCGGAATATGAAACCGGCTACTCCCTGAGGTTTCCTGTCGTTAAAAACATAAGAAAGGACAAAAGCCCTATGGATGCCGATACGGTTGAAAGATTAATTTCCATGTACAACACTGGAAATTAATTCAATTTCCTCACATACATTATACCATTACCGCACAATATTTTAAGGATGAATCTAATTGACAAACTGAAATCCTATCGGCTATTTTTACCAGTTCAACCAACACAAAAACCATGGAAATTACAGATGACAAATTACTTAGAATAGCTTTGATAACATCGCTTATCGGAATTATCGGACTGATAATATTTACACCGACAATTGAAGTTAAAAAAGTTGAGATTAAAGACATTTCAAGAGGAATGATTGACGAGGAAGTCCGAATTGACTGCGTCATAACAGATATAGCCCAATCATCATCCAAAAGCAGTTATTTTTTAACGATAAATGACGGCACCGGACAGATGCAGCTGATAATATTTGAAAGCCAGGCAGCAGAAATACAGTCGAACAATATGGACATCGATGAGTTCAAAAACAAAAGGGTCGAGGTTACAGGCAAAATAACCGAATACAAATCGGATTTGGAAATAATATTATCCGGTGGAGACAGCCTGAAAATCAAATAGTTATTTATTATTTGAAATTCAAAAATAATAATGATTAACTTAATAGGAAATTAAAACATGTCTGATAAAAAACGATTATTTGGAACTTTTGGAGTCAGAAGAACTGCAAATGACGTTTTGACTCCTGAGTTCGCATCAAGACTTGCAGCCTGTTACGGTACTCAAATTCAGGGAACCGTAGCTGTCGGAGGAGATACAAGAACATCAACACCAATGTTAAAGGAAGCCGTTAAGGCAGGACTTTTATCAAGCGGATGTGACGTAGTGGATTTGGGAATCCTACCTACACCTGGAGTCCAATATGCTGTTCGCAAATATTATGATGGCGGAGTGATGATTACCGCTTCACACAACCCTCCAAAATATAACGGACTTAAATTTTTAGATGAATTCGGTATCGGAATACCTGACGAAATGGACATTGCAATCGAAAAACTGTACTTTGATGAAGAACCTAAAAGGGCGCACTGGTCCGAAATCGGTCAGATATATCACAATGACAAAATAATCGACGAATATGTCGATGAGGCAATATCAAAAGTCGACGCCGAAGCAATCCGTAACGCCAAACTGAAAGTGGTCGTCGACTGCGGAAGCGGAGCGGGATGTTATACCGCACCTTATCTGATTAGAAAACTCGGATGTGAAGTGACTACCCTGAACTCACAGGCAGACGGATTTTTCCCAGGCCGTGACCCGGAACCTATTGAAGAAAACCTTCAGGAACTCATCAGCGTCGTTAAGGAACTGAATGCAGACATCGGCCTTGCACATGACGGTGATGCGGACAGGACCATCTGCATTGACGAGAAAGGAAACTTCGTTTTGGGAGACAAGACTTTCACACTTGTCGAAAAGCAAATGCTTAAGGAAAATGACGGCGGAATCGTTGTCACCACAGTTGCAACTTCCCAGGCAATTTATGATGTGGCTGAAGAGTACAACGGAGAAGTCATAGCTACTGCCGTTGGAGATTTGCTTGTTGCACGTAAGTTAAAAGATGAAGACGGACTGTTTGGTGGTGAAGAAAACGGAGGACTCATTTTCCCTGACTTCGTTTACGGAAGAGATGCAGTAATGACCGTTGCAAAAATCCTTGAAATCGTTGCAAAAGAGAAAAAACCTCTATCCGAACTTGTAGCCGAGCTTCCGGTTTATTATGCAAGCAAAATGAAAATCGAATGTCCCGACGATCAAAAGGAATTCGTCATGGACAGCATTGCAAAAGAAATTAAGGAAACAACTGACTTTGAACTTGACCTTACAGACGGCGTTAAAATCCTAAAAGATGACGGGTGGGTAATTGTCAGACCATCCGGAACCGAACCGATCTTCAGATGCTTTGCCGAGTCAGACTCACAAAAGAAAGCTGATGAAATGACCGATTGGGGAATAAGTTTAATCAAAAAATACAAACAGTAAACCATCACTGATTTTGTTTTAATTATATCGCTTCAAGATATAATTAAAATAAAACCTACCTTAAAAAAATATAATTAAATCATAGCTAATTTTAAAATAAAACACTGTAGTGATAAAACCAACAATATTGGATTCGGCCATCTACATAGAAATGCCTAAAAGTTTTCCAAACACTCTTCTTTTAGGAAAAATGCATCTTCATTATCAGGATTTCTAAGCAATACCTTGTTGAAACTGTCAACGGCCTCTTCAAATTTGCCCAATTCCATCAGTACAACACCCTTATTCAAAAGAAAGTCAATGTTATGTTTTTCAAGCGCAATAGCCTTGTTAAAGCAATCCAAAGCCTCATCGAATTTGCCCAAATCAATGTATGCATTACCCATCCTGTTGATTGCACTTGCATCCATTTCAGAATCATCCAGACACACTTCAACGGCCTTGTCGAATGATTGAATGGCTTCCTCAAGCATTCCCATGTCTGTGAGAAGATTTCCCCTTGCATTCCATACCTCAGGGTTTTCCCCGTCAATTACAATCAACTTGTCATAAACCCTCAATGCCGCATCATATCTGCCAAGCATTTCCAGGATGAATCCTCTCCAGTATAAAACAATAGGGCTGCTCGGACGGTAATTGTATGCAATTGTGCTTGCCTTGTAGGCCTCTTCGATTCTGCCCGCATTCAAAAGTGCAATCGCCTTGTTGTTCAGGATGTATTCATTGTCAGGCTCGAATTCCAATGCCTTGTCATAACATCCTATGGCATCGTCAAACTTGCCCAGCCTTGAGAGGTTGTCGCCCTGCTTGTTTAGAAGGTAAACGTCATCAGGGTCAAGTCTCAGTGCCGCTTCATAGCACATTGTGGACTTGTCGAACTTGCCGCTGTCAAAAAGAATATCCGCCCGTTTGGTAATCATTGCCTTTTCATCGATTTTATCGCCTTTCCACTCATCGATGTCAAGCTTTTCAAAATAAATTATCTGGAACTCTTCAGAATCGGCAATCTGACCGCCGTACATCTTCTTGAATTCCCTCAGCATATCATAGGAGTCCTTGAAGCCTTCCTGCACCGCCAGTTCATCATTGTCCTTGATGTCAACAAATGAAATGTTTTCAACATCAGTAACCAGTGCCTCAAAGATTTTCATTTTTTCCTTTGAAACCAGATTCCAATAGCAGTAAAGTCTGTCTCCCTTTTTAAGTGGAGTCTTCCATGCTTTACGGATTGTTCTGGTTTTTTTACCGGTGATTACATCAATATCATTACTTGAAAATGATAAAATAGGCATTTCAACTCCTCCTTAAATTTATTCTATTAATCTTTCACCAAATTCTCCGGACTTGACCTTGATTTGGCCTTTGAAGTAAGGTTTGATTTCACGTGCAAGCTTTTCGAGATCATGAGGATTTGGAACCTCAACCTTTTCAAGGGCAGGATCCAGAACATTCTTGTTTCTGAACTGCTGAATTGTATAGATATCCGCTTCAATTTCATCCGCCAGGTTTATGATGTCCTTTTTGGTGTGCAGCGTAGGAACATATGTTGTTCTGATTTCAAGATGAACATTCTCATCGGCATTGATAAGTTCCATTGATTTTTTAACCTGAAATCCCACATTTGAACCTGTAATCTTTCTGTATTTTGAAAATACTGTCTTTACATCAAGTGAAACAAAATCCAGAAGCTTCAAATCAAGAAGCTTTTTAATCTTATCCGGATATATTCCGCTGGTGTCAAGCTTTGTCTTCAAACCTATTTGGCGAACATAAGTAAATATCTCAATCAGCGCATCAAGCTGAAGCAACGGTTCTCCACCGGAAATTACAATGGCATCCAAAAAATCGGCTGAAGAGTCAATTTCACTTTTAATTTCTTCAAAGGATTTTTCTGTCTTGTCATCCAGAAGTTCCACATTGTGGCAATATCTGCATGTCAGAGGACATCCTGACATGAAAAGAACCAGTGACATGTTTCCATGAAATTCAACAGAAGATATTACAGATCCGCCAACATACATTTAACTTAAAACCTCATTAATGATTTCAATAAATTTCCTGTCCTCATCCAGAGTGCAGATGCTTATCCTTATCCAATATTCATCCAAACCCTTGAATGAAGTGCAGTCCCTGACAATTATTCCCTTTTTCATAAGCTCCAAAGCCAACTCGGATGCTGTAAAACCAGTATTTCTAACATCAATCAGCATGAAATTGGATTTGGAAGGGAACACATGCAATGAATCTATTTTAGATAGCTCATCATACAGGTACTGTCTTGATTCTATTCCCTTTTCAATTGAATCTTGAATGTATTGCTTGTCTCTAAAAGTATTAAGCGCAGCTACAAAGGACAGTCTTGTTAGTGAAAATACCGGTTTGATTCTGTGCATGTATTCAATAATCTGTTCGCATGCAAGACCGTAACCGATTCTCATGCCTGCAAGACCCAATACCTTGGACATTGTACGGATTATGAAGATGTTGTCAAATTCATTAATCAAATCCTTGTTTGTGAGCTCGGAATATTCAAAGTAAGCTTCATCGATGACTATTAGAATTTCAGGGTTTTTTGAAGCAATACGTCTTAATGTGTCCTTTTCAATCAGCGTGCCTGTCGGATTGTTCGGACTGCATAAAAAAATCATTTTGGTTTTCTCGCTTATCGCATCAAATATAGAATCCAAATCAAGCTCGTTTTTATCCAAATCCCATCTTGCATACACCGGACGGGCGCCGTACTGCTGTAGGAGGTATTCATAGTACATGTATGACGGCAGAGGCACTATGAACTCATCGCCCTCGTCAATGAATGTCTTTGCCAGAACGTCAATAATTTCATCGGCACCGTCACCGCCGACAATGACCTGACTGTCCTCAACGCCGGAGTACAATGCCATTTCATGGACAAGTTCCTTCAGCTGGGATTCCGGGTATCTGTTAATTGATTTGATTTCCCTGCCTATGGCTTCCATTGCCTTTGGAGACGGACCCCAAGGGTTTTCATTTGACCCCAGTTTAATAATGTCATCCTTGTTTAAGTTGAATTCCTCGGCAATCTCGTCCTGAGACCTGCCGGGAACGTATGAATCCATTTCATCTACTATTTTTCTTGCTTTCATCATTCATCTTCCGCATATTGTTTAGAAAGTTTAACGTAATTGTCTGCGTTATCCTGAATAAGTTTTACCTGTTCATCACTGAGCTGCTTTACAGCCTTTGCCGGAACTCCCAAAATCAGACTGCCTTCGGGAAATTCCTTTCCTTCACTTACAACGGCTCCGGCACCGACAATTGAGTTTTTGGATATGTGTGCACCGTTTAGGACTGTTGCATTCATTCCAATCAAAACATTGTCATCCAATTTGCAGCCATGAACAACCGCACCATGACCAACGGAAACGTTTTCACCAATTTCAACCGGAAAACCTTTTGTACAATGGACAACGCAATTGTCCTGAACATTTGAATTGTTTCCGATAGTGATTGAGTCAGTATCTCCCCTTATTACGGCACCGTGCCATATGGATACATCCTCGCCTAATTCAACATTTCCGAGTACTTGTGCACCTGGGCATATTATAACAGAGTCTTTTTTATTTTCCATAATATCGCCAATTTATTCTTTTTTCTTGTTTTTATCTTGTATAATATGATTCTGTTTTACCAATACCCTTGTATCGGAGGGGACATCATCATATAATAAAACCCCAGAACCGATTGTGGAATTGTGTCCCACCTTAACACCCGGTGAAAAACTGGAATTGATTCCAGTCTTTACGGAATCACCGATAATGGAACCCAGCTTACGCCTTCCGCTGTCGATCATCTGATTTTTGATTTTTGTTTTTACCGGACGGTTGTCAAACCTCAGGTTGGCAATGTTGGTTCCTGCAGCTATATTGCAGTTGGACCCGATTACAGAATCCCCGACATAACTCAAGTGGCTGACATTGGTGTTTTCCATAACGATTGAATTTTTAATTTCCACCGCATTTCCGACATGCACGTGGTCACCGAAGTATGAATTTCCACGAATATAGGAATTAGGACCTATATCACAGTGTTTGCCTATGTAGACATTTCCTTCAATGTATACTCCAGCCCTGATAATGCTTCCCTCATCGAGAAATACTTCGCCGTGAATGTGTGCTCCGTCTTCGACGACACCCTTGATTTCTGTTTTAAGCTGGCTTATCAATTCCTCGTTGACTTCAATGAGCTCCCATGGACGGCCAACATCAATCCAGTCCTTATTTGTTTTATGGCCGATTACCTTTTTGCCGTCGGCAATCTGGAGAGATACGGAATCGGTGATTTCATATTCTCCACGTTCGGAAACCTCGGTTTTTTCAATCTTTTCAAAAATATCCTTGTTGAAAATATAGATACCTGCATTGACAAGATTGCTTGGAGCCTCCTCTTTTTTAGGCTTTTCAACAATCTTTTTAATGTTGCCTTCATCGATTTCAACAACACCGAAAGCGGAAGGATCCTCCACTTCAGTCAGAACCATCAAGGTGTCAGGCTTCATGTAATTGTATTTCTTGATGATTTCGTTGATGATTTCATTGTCCAGAATGATATCACCATTAAGAACAATCAGACTATCTTCAATAAAGTCCTTACCGTAGGAAATCGCATTTGCTGTTCCCAGGAAATCCTCCTGAGTCTGGTATGTAATGTTTACGCCAAACTCGCTGCCGTCACCAAAATACTCACGAACCATCTCTTCCTTATAACGGACAATCAGCAGGATATCCCTGATGCCATTGTCCCTTAATGATTCAATGTTGTATTGAATAATAGGTTTTCCAGCAACCGGCAACATGGTTTTAGGCTTTGTAAGTGTTAACGGCCTCATCCTTGAACCTTCACCGGCGCTTAAAATAATTGCTTTCACTTTGACTATCCCCTTAAAAATATTATCTAATAATATTATATGTTTAACTTCTAACATATAAATTAACTTTACTACTTCAAATAAGTAATTTTAAATAATAGTTTCAATATAGACAAATTATAACTAGCTATTAAAAATTTTAATAGTGAAACTTAAAAGGAGATTATTAAAATGACTGTTTATGTATGTTTACACTGCGAATACAGATTTGATACTGAAAAAGGTGACCCTGCTTACAACATTCCTGCTGGAAAAACTCCTGCAGATATGCCAGATGACTGGGTTTGCCCAGAATGTGCTGCTCTTGGAGTAGACGCATTTATTGCAGAAGAAGAATAAATCTTCTTCTCATAATCTTTTTTTTAATAATTTTAATTTAAACTCTTTTTAACCTTAAAAAATAATGAAGTTTATATAATTTAATGATTAAATAGGTTAATAATAGCAGATTATCTTCTGTTAATAATTTTTAAAAATAAATGTGGGAATTGAAAATGAAGAGAACAAAAAAATTGATTATAGCAATTCTTCTTGTAATTCTTATCGGGCTGTTAGTTGTCATTGCTGGCGCATTGTTTACAGGTCCGGATTTGACAGCTGAAGACAAAAACGTTCTTGTATTGGCTTCAGATAAATATGAACAGCCTCACGGTAGTGTGGATATGGGATTCATGGTCCATTTGGTCAACGGATCTCTTAAAAACTACACCCCAGTTTATCCTGGAGGTATGAGCCACCCTACACAGCCTGCCCCTGGAGGCATCGGCGGAAATATGATGCTTCACGACTGTCTGTGGGACGGAACGGATCAGGGTATGGACTATGCGGTGGAAATTGTAGAGCACAATACCGGAATGCATGCTGATGCAGTAGTCATCGTTTATGACGAAGGTATGGACAACATCATCGATTCCATCAGACCTCTTTACGTTGATGGGGAAATAACCAACCTCAGTGCTGCAGACATTGTTCGTTCCAACGATGCATACAACGGTTATGCAGGAAATGAAAACGTTCAGGGAACCATGTCCAGAGGAGATGCGGTAATGGTACTTACAAAAGCAATCATCAATGCTACAAAAGATCCTGACAAGAAAAATACCATGGTGCAATCTGCATTGCAGGAATACTCCAACGGAAACATCATTATGAAACCTGACGGTTCATTTACAAGACTACTTGCTACAAAAGGATATGAAAGTATAGCATCTTAATCTTTAAAGAATTCTTATTCTTTAAAGAACTTTTTTTATTTTGATTTAAAAAAAATAGAGGAATTTATAATTTAGAAATTATAAGATTCCATGATTTTACCAGTTATATCACGAATTTCTGCAGTTGCTTCTTCCAAATGGAAAATTGCCAATTTAAAACCAGTTTCATCATTGTAAATGCTTTGCAAAAATTCATTGCCCTCGACTATGCTGTCGGCAAAGTCATAATTTTCTTCAAATACGGCTTTTCCATAGTATCTCAAAAAGTCTGTTTCGACCAGAGCCACTATTTCAACATAGGGATTTTCAGACATCTGCTTGAAGACTTCCTTCTGATTTCCGATACCGAAATAGAGTTTGTCATCCTTTAAAAGATGAAAGCCCAAAGGCCTGTTTTTTGGTTTGTCTCCGTCTACTGTCGCTAAGAAAAATACTTTCGCTTCGTTCATGAATTCATCTATTCTTTGTGGACCTTCCACCATTTAATCACCTCATAAATTTTCATTAATGATCTTGACACATGTTTTTCTGATAGATTCCGCCCTGTCTGCATCTCTTGATTCCAATGTAATTCTGATGTAGTCTTCAGTTCCGGACGGCCTTACAAGCACCCAGCTGTCATCTTCAAATGTCAGCCTTACGCCATCGATTGAATTGACCTCAACTATATCGTCAAAGGCGCCTTTAAGCAATTCCTCCATATTCTCCATTACCCTGACTTTGGCCTCTTTGGAGCAGGTTATCTTTTCACGAATGTTAGGATATGACGGAATTTGAGCCAGCAGTTCGGACAGTTTGCCGTCCCTTGATACGATTTCAGCCATTCTCAAACCGGAAAGTATTCCGTCAGGACACATGCAGAAATCCGGGTGAAGCCATGTTCCGGAAGGTTCCCCTCCAAAACTTGCATCCTTTTCGATGATTACTTCAGCAACATTAACATCCCCAACAGGAGTCCTTAAGACTTCTCCCTTTACGGATTCGTCCATGCAAAGTCCCGCATCGACAGTTGTTACTATGTCCCCATCGAATTCCTTTGAAATCAAAGCAAGTAAAGAGTCAAACGGTGAAATGTTTCCCTGCTCATCAACAGTAATCATCCTATCTGCATCACCGTCATGGGCTATTCCCAAATCAGCGCCTATTGCAACAACGGTTTTCATCAGGTTGCCCAAGTTTTCAGCATTCGGTTCAGGGTTTCTTCCAGGGAAAAATCCGTCAGGCTGTGAGTTTAAGGTTGTCACTTCGCATCCCGCCTTTCTGAATACTAAAGGTGATATTTCGCTTCCGGCACCTGATGCGCAATCGATTACAACTTTAAGTCCTTTTTTAATATCCACCATATCAACCAGATCATCAACATATCTGCCTTTGATTTCCTCATTGAGACTTAATGATCCTACTTTGTCCCAACTGACTGAGATGTATGATTTTTCAGCGTAGATTTTTTCGATTTCGGCTTCCTGAGCTGAAGTATAAGCCATTCCGTTCTTGTTCCATAGCTTAATTCCATTGTAAGGGGAAGGATTATGGGATGCTGTCAGCATGATTCCGGCATCCGCATCAAGCTTTTCGGTAGCATAACCAACCAATGGAGTTGGAACCATGCCTATTTTGATGACATTGACTCCGCTTTCAAGCAATCCTGCGCAAATGGCCTGGTCAAGCATCCTGTTTGTGGTTCTTGTATCATAACCCAATACGACAGTTCCTGCATTTCCCAAATAATATGCCAGGGATTTGCCGACATTCAGCGCAAGCTCACAGGTTACCTCAGAGCCTACCAATCCTCTGATTCCTGATGTTCCAAACAGTTTTTTAGCTACCATATAACCACCTTATGCACCGAACTTATGTGCATAGTTCATTAAATCCATCATTATGTTCATTACATCTGAGCCTCTGATTCTGCAAAGGCCTCCTTTTGCACATGCAACTTCTGAAAACTCACTTACATCATCAACCCTCACTTCAGGACCTCTGATTAAAACAGGTACTGGATCTCCTGAGTGGTTCATGACTGAAATCGGGGTTGAGTGGTCAGCTGTAAGGAAGATATAAACATCCTCAAGTTTTATCAATTCGCTCATTACCACTTCATCGACCTTTTCGATGAATTCCTTTTTCTCGATGGTCTGGCCGTCGTGTCCGGCCTCATCGGCACCGTCAATGTTTATTAGGAAAAAGTCATGGTCTGAGTTTTTAACCTGGTCTATGATTGTATCACGGATATTGTCTAAATTGGTGTCAATTCCGCCAGTCACGTCTTCCATTTCAATGACATCCATTCCTGCAAATCTTCCGATTCCCATGATAAGGCCAGTTTCAGCAATACAGGCTGAGTTGACTTCATACTTGTCGTTTATAGGTTCGACGCTAGGAACTTCACCGGCACCTCTAGGAATTACAATGTTAGCTGGAGGTTCACCCGCTTCGATTCTTCCTACATTAACAGGATGGTCCTTAACCATTTCATAGGTTTTTACAACAAGTTTGTTTAGGATATCTGCAGTTTTTGCAGCTTCAGGAGTATCATCCAAAGGTTTGACTTCTTTCGGTTTGTTGCCTTCGACCTTAGGGTCTGCATCGCTTACTTTTCCGGAGAGTCCTTCTCCCCTTAAAACCAGAACAGCCCTGTGGCCTGTTGACTCTTTAAAAATGATTTTTACGTCAGGATAATCTTCCAAAACCATTGTGTTTAGAACATCGACTATTTCCTTAGTGCCTTCCTTGATTCTTCCGGCACGCCTGTCTGTTACGATTAAATCCTCATCCACGGTTGAGAAGTTGCATCTGAATGCAATGTCGCCCGGAAGAACGTCCACACCGACACCGTTTGCCTCAAACGGCCCCCTTCCGGTGTAGACTTCATAAGGATTGTAGCCTAAAATTGATAAATGTGCGGTGTCACTTCCAGGAATAATGCCCGGAGCGATTGAATCCATAATACCTGTAATTCCTTCAGCAGCCATCTTGTCCATGTTAGGAGTGTTTGCCGCTTCAAGAGGAGTTTTATTTCCTAATTCCTTAATAGGGCGGTCCCCCATACCGTCCATGATTAAAATAAGACCTTTCATAAATATCACCTTTTATAAAATATACTGTTATAAAGTTTATTTCTTAATAGTTAAATAATTTATTTAAAAATGAGATTAATTAATTAAAATGAAATTTATAAAAAAAGTTAAATCAATAAAATTCCAACAATGGCTCCTACAATTGTTGCAATCAGATTAACATGCTCGTTTGTAAGCAAATCCCTGTTTTCCAAAAGAGCACCCAAAATACTATCCATAAAGCAACCTACAGTTCCTGAAACAATTGAAACCACAATTGCAGATACCGGATTTGGTACAATTCCCAAAAGATATGCCGCAATACCGATTATAGCCGCACCAACCATTCCTGAAACTGTTCCCAAAACTGAAACTGCACCATTTGTACCTGGATCCACTTTCTGAAATGTGGTGATTAATCTAGGGTGCTGGTCGAGAACTCCAATTTCAGAGCCCAAAGTGTCTGCTGTAGCTGTTGCAATCGCTCCAATGAACCCTCCTACAAACGGCAGGTAATAGCCACCGAATGCTGCCATAAAACAGGCAACAACACCATTTGAAATTACATTTTTGGAGGTCCTTCTTCCTTCAAATTCCCCTAAAGACATCTTATACTTTCTGGAAAATTTGGTTGCAAGCAAACACATTACTAAAAATAGTACAATAAGCAATAACCAGTTTGCTCCGGCTGAAAATATAATTACAACACCCATAAAAATCATGACCGCTGAACCGAACAAATCCAGAGATTTTCTTCTATAGGTTATGAACCCCAGAATAAATAAGAGAATTACATAAACCCAATTAATCATTATTGCTTCAACCATAGTATCAACAAACCTATGTTTTTATTAAATTATGTTTAAAACAATATAAAAAGATTTAGTTAAATCATGCACTTTAAAAACCCGCTGAGAAAAATGATATTTTTACCCATATTTTGAATAGCAGAAACTGAATGGAAATTCCCATGCTTTTAATTAAAATAACGATTAAAAATATTAACTTTGATGAATTTAACTATAAAAATATTAATTGAATTTTTAATTAAATGAAGTATATGATTATAAAAAATAAAAAAGGATTTTGGTAATATATATGAAATGATAAAAATAATTAAATTTCTAAAAAAATAAGAAAAAATTAAGAAAAATTATTTTCTAAATCTTCTCAATTGTGCTGATCCGAGAGCCAATAGAATCAATAACAATATCCATATCGGATTACCAGTCGAATATTTGGATAAATCTATGCCCTCGTCCTCATGCGGACTGACCAGATTGTCAGGGTCTCCATCAACAACAGTTACGTTAGTTACTGTTTCATTTGCATCATAGTTACTGTCTCCAGAGTAATAAACATCAATAGAATGAACACCTTTGCTTAATCCAGGAATGTGAAATACCGCTTTACCATCAACTACATCTGCAGTATAAGTTTCACCGCCGGTTTTAATGGTTACAGTTCCTGTTGCATCGCTTGGGAGGTTTACTGTTACGGTTCCGTCATCTCCAATTACAATATAATCTCCGGAAGCTGAAATCGGAGTAGTGGATTTGACTACTTTAAATGATGTTTGTGTAGTGGCCGGCAAGTATTTGTCATCCCCTTCATAAATTACAGTAGCGTCATAGTTTCCGGCCGGAAGGTTAGGAACGACCAGTTTTACTTTACCTTTGATAATTTCTCCGGAATAATCAACACCATCAATTCTGACAGTCACACGTCCTGTTGCATCCTGAGGAACATCAATTCTAATAACTTCATCGCTTCCATATTTAACGGTCATTGAAGTTGCCTTTGCAGTTGAAGGAAGTTTTTTAACTTCAAACTGACCTGTGGTGAAGTTTTCCGCATATCTGTCATCACCCAAGTAAGTTACCGCAACGGTTTTGTTTCCAAATGCCAGTCCTTTTATGTCAAATACTGCCTGTCCGTCTTTGATTGTGGCATTGTATGTTTGGGCATTGATTTCAATGATTACAGTTCCGGTAGCGTCCTCAGGAACGGTTACGACAATGTGTTCATTATCTTCCACATATATATCCTGTGCTGTAACGCTTATTGGAGTTTGTTTTTTAGGAATATAAACTTCAGACTCAACTGTTTTAGCTGAATGGCTATCGTCACCGGAATAGATCACTTCAATATCATGTTTTCCTGCTGAAGTATTATCCAAATTGATTACAGCAACACCATCCCTGATTTCGGCAACATAAGTTTGGTTTCCAACTTTAACTGTTACATTACCAGTAGCATTATCTGAAACATATACTTTAACAGTACCGTTACCCAAATCAACGACATCAATATCGCTGGCGCTTTGAGAAACTGTGAATACTGTTGAATTGGTTGATTTCAAGTATTTGTAATTACCATTGTATGTTACAGAAACATTATATTCCCCGGCAGACAGACCTGACAAGACCAGTACTCCTTTACCGTCACTGACAGCTACAGTGAATACGCCCGCATCATAAATTGGAACACTTAAAAGTTCATCCAAATCAAATGTGAAGTTTTCACCATTGATAACAACGCTTAAAGTTCCGGTTGCATCACTAGGAACATCAAATACGATAATTTCATTTTCGCCAACATTGATATTTTTGGCTGTCGGAATTACAAATGATGGAACTTTATTTACGTTGAATACTGTGTTATTTGTACTTGGCAGATATTTATCATCACCAACATATGTAAGGTTTACAGGATAAATTCCATTTGGCATGCGAGGAATCTGAGTGACTCCAATACCGTCTGTTACATTTACATAATATCCTACGCCATCAATATCTATCAATACCTGACCGGTTGCATCGTTAGGAACAAATACTGTGACAGTTACGTTTTCGCCAACGTCAATGTCAGTAATAATAGCACTTACGTTTGATTTGACTTTGGATACTGTGAATGAAGCTGTTGTGTGTGCGTCTTCATAGTTGTCATCGCCTGAGTATTCGACAGCTATTGTTTTAGTTCCTTCAGTCAGGTTATTGATTGTTAATGTTGCAGTTCCGTTGATGATCTCAGCAGTGTATTTTACACCGTCAACTTCGACTGTCACATTGCCTGTTGCATCTTCAGGTGCTTTTACTGTGATTACTGTGTCTTCACCTACGCCACCAGGAACTGTAATGATTTCAATTGGGGAATCATATTTAGGTCCTGTTACGGTAGCGTTTACAGATGAAGGTGCATGAGTGTCGTCTCCACTGTAGATTACTTCAACGCTGTTTTTGCCAGGAGTCAAGTTGTCCAATGTTATTGTAGCGGTTCCGTTAATGACCTCAGCAGTGTAAGTATCATTTCCGACTTTAACTGTTACGTTACCGGTAGCATCACCGCCAGCAACCACAACAACAGTACCGTTGCCATAATCGATGACCTTCATGTCAGGAACAACCTTAGCCTCCTTAACAGTCAGGTTACCAATTGTGTAATTAGCAGCGAAGTTATCATCACCAGAATACTCAACAACAAATGTCTTATTGCCAGCAGTCAAATCATCTACAGTGACAACTGCCACACCATCAATAATCTCACCAGGATACTCCTTACCATCAACATAAACAGTAACATTACCAGTTGCATTAGCAGGAACCTCAACAGTGACTGTCAGAGGTTCGCCTTCAGTAATCTCAGAAACATCAACCTTAATATCAGCAGAATACTTAGGAGCAGTAATCTCAGCAGTGGCATTGGAAGCCTCGTGAGTATCATCACCAGAGTAGATCACTTCAACCTCATGAGTACCCGGAGTCACATTGCCATCCAACTGAACAACAGCAGCACCATCAACAACAGTAGCATTATACTCCTTATCACCCACTTTAACAGTCACATTACCAGTAGCATTATCACCAACAACCACAACAACAGTACCATTACCATAATCAACGACCTTCATGTCAGGAACAACCTTAGCCTCCTTAACAGTCAGGTTACCAATTGTGTAATTAGCAGCGAAGTTATCATCACCAGAATACTCAACAACAAATGTCT
>NZ_CAMVTE010000004.1 GCF_947170395.1 uncultured Methanobrevibacter sp.
AAAAAAATTATTACTCTTCAAATGCTCTCTTTGATAAACTCTTTTTATTATAAGTGTATATAATTATAGTTATGGAAAAGAACAGTTATTTAGTTTCTTGGGGAAAATGCTGATTCTTTTATGGGATCCGAAATGTATTTTTTTTTAGGGATATGAAATATAATGATTGTTCTTTCTTTGTCTAAAAATATTTGTGTGGATTTGAGTTTTATGGTTGAAAAGAGTTTTATTTTGACTGATAAAATCGAATTTGTTCCTGATGAGGATTTAGAAAGGACATTGAATTTCAATTTGCGTGCCACAGGTTATGTATTCAATAAAACATTGGAATACAGTATTTACCGTGAAAACCTGGTCAAAGAGTTTAACATTGGCAACCAATTTAAAGTAAATCGCAGTTACACACAAAAAATCATTAAACATCTAATAAAACGCAAACCTTTTTTGAAAAAAGCAGATTCCACATATCTTCAAGCATCTACCGACCGTTTAATCAGAGCATATGAAGGATACTATGATGGCAGAACTGGATTTCCCAAGTTCAAATCACTTAAAAAAAATCCAGTACAATCCATCACACTGAGAAACAACGAATACTCCACCAAAGATGGGATTAAAAGCACCATCAGGTGGGAAGATAATCGATTAAGGTTAAACAAGCTAGGATATCTTGAAGTCAAGTATAAACGGGATATTGATGGTAAAATCAAAGAAGCAACACTTTTAAAAGAAAACGGCAAATGGTTTGTTTGCATAATTTATGAAATGGATAAAATACAACCAAAAGACGAGTTCTCCTACAATGGATTATATGTGGGCATTGATGTGGGTTTAACAGACTTTTTAACCTTTTCCAACGGCAAAACCGTTCCCAAACCTGACTTAAAAAGAATAAATGGCAGAATACAATATTATAATCAAAAACTGGCCAGGCAAAAAGAAGGTGGATCCAACTGGAAAAAAACACTAAAAAAACTCCACAAATGGATAACCAAGAAAAACAACGTAATCAACGACTACTACCATAAAGTATCCTATAATATTGTCAAACTCTGTGAATTCATAGCCATGGAAACATTAAATATACGTGGAATGATTAAAAGTAATTTAAGTCGCAGCATTCATGAAATAGGATGGGGAAAACTCATAGAAATGATACGATACAAAGCCAAATGGTATGGGCGTGAATTCGTACAAATTGACAGGTGGTTTCCTTCCAGTAAAAAATGCCATGTTTGCGGCGAAATAAATCACGACTTATGTCGTGAAGAACGAGAATGGGAATGTCCACATTGTCACGCTGTACATAAAAGGGATGTTAATGCGGCTAAAAATATTTTAGACGAAGGTTTACGGGCCACTGGTTCAATGGTCCTATGCTTAGTAGATTTCATGCCTATTGGTCAAGACAAATTCATATATACATATGAATGGAAATGTTTTGACGAAACAATATGCATGGCCTAAGAATCTCCAGCTTCTTTAAGCCGGAGAGGTTCAATGGGTTTACCATTTTCTTTTTGATAATGCCTTCAATCTCTTTTTTTCTATATTTTTCTTTTTGTCAGACTGATATTGCTTATTTTGGCGATTGGTTGTTGTTTCGTTGTTTCTCATTACGGTTACAAGATCAATGTCATTGCCATTGCAGGCCATAATCACTCTTATTTCCTTGTAATCCTTTGATGGGGGTGCTTTAAATACTGCAGCATACTTTTCCCTTTCGATATGCTCCCAGCTTACGGGTTCCTCATTCATCAGGCAGTCCACTACAAATTCCCTTGAAATCCCATTTTCATCAAGCCTTTCTATGAAGTGTCTGTTTTCAAAACACCAGTTTATGCTTGCAGTGTCGCCCATAATAAATTTGTCAAAAACATTCATCAAGTAAATTTATTATACATCTTACAATAAAAATATTGTCATGAGTCAACAAGCACAATGGGATTCGTCATTGGCATTTATTTTCGCTATGATTGGGGCGGCTGTTGGGTTAGGTAACATTTGGCGTTTCAGCTATGTACTGTATTCTAATGGTGGAGGATCATTTTTCATCCCTTATTTTGTAGCAATCGCAATTATGGGAGTTCCATTTTTAATATTGGAATATGGTGTGGGATTCAGCTTCAAGCAATCATTTTCGAAAATCATGAAGAAAATCAAACCTGAATTTGAAATTATTGCTTGGATACTTGTCCTTTTTGTTTTTATAGTAACAATTTATTATATGGTAATCCTGAGCTGGGATTTGGTTTACCTTTTAAGTAGTTTTACATTCAATTGGGGAACCGATACTGCCGCTTACTTTGTAAATTCTGTTGGGGGAGGTTCAAACCTTTCAAAAGCCGGTTTTTTACTTATTCCAACAACTGTTGGTGTATTGATCTTATGGGTTATCCTATGGTTTATTTCCAACAGGGATGTGGATAAGGGAATCGGTAAGGTTTCAAAGATTTTAATCCCAGCATTGTTTGTGATAATGGGAATTATCATCGTTTATGCATTGACACTTCCGGGTGCTTCTCTGGGAATTAATACGTTGCTTACTCCTGACTGGAGCATGCTTTTGAATGTAAACATCTGGCTTGCTGCATTTGCACAGATTATTTTCTCATTGAGTATGGGTCAGGCAATTGCGCTTACATATGCAAGCTATCTTCCAGAAAACTCAAAACTAATAGATAATGTTTTGATTGTTGTAGCGTCAAACTCCGCTTTTGAGATATGTACGGCTTTTGGGGTATTTTCAATTTTGGGGTACATGTCAACCACTGCGGGAACTCCGATGGTTCAGCTTGTCACTGAAGGTACCGGTCTGGTATTTATCGTATTTCCAATGATTTTCAACATTATGGGTCCTATTGGCCGCATATTAGCTCCAATGCTGTTCTTGGCAATATTGTTTGCCGGTGTCACTTCAGCCCTTGGATTTTTCGAGCCGATGCTGAATTCAACTTCTGATAAGCTTGGATGGTCACGTAAAAAGACTGCAACAATATTGTCCGTTATAGGATGTGTATTTTCAATTCTCCTGACAACCGGAATCAGCAGTTATCTTGTCGGAATCATCGATTCATTTGTTAATGAGTTCGGTATTTTGCTTTTAATCGGTGTTCAGTGTATCGTATTTGCATGGTTCTATGGTGTTGAACACTTCTTGCCGGCATTAAACGTGCATTCTACATTTAAAGTAGGTAAGACATGGAGTTTTGTAATTAAATACTTATTGCCGCTAGTTTTAATCGTAATGTGGGCAATTGGTATCATACAATTGTTTTCAACTGCAAAAACATTTGAAATAATGGTTGATGTAATAATCATTGTTGCGGTATTCGTGTTTGCGGTTGTTTTGACTAAATTTAAACCTGCAGGTGAATGATTGTTCATTCACTTCAACTTATTTTTTTGATTTTCGAAAGAAGAAATTTTAATTATCTTTCAGGCATTAGAATTTCTCTATTGAATTATTAATTTTAGATATAATTAAATTGATTTTATTTTAAAAACTAGTAGAATTATTGATTGTAAATATTAATATATTTATTATAGGATTATTTTTCACAGATTACTTTTGATACATCTATATCTATCAAAGGATAAATATAAAACTCTGTCCTATTGAGGACTTTGCGCTTTTGTGAATGTAAGGTACAATCCAAGAATCCACACCAGAATTGAGATGTGGCTGAATATGGAAAATGTCCACATTCCCAGAATGTTCAGTGCGACTGCAGCTCCGAAAAGGGTAACTCCCTTTTTAACATCTCCCAGATAGGCAATGCCCAAACCTGTAAAGATAAATGATATTACAAGTGCAATTTTCATATCCTTTTCCATTATATTTCCTCCTTGCTGAAAAATTTGTATTTAGTTTGATTAAATTTAATTTTGTTTTTTAGGATAATTGGTTGCCGGAATTATTAAAAAAGTGTTTTGAATGTCTGTAATGGTTATGATTTGTATTGGATAAGTGAATCTAAGGGAAAACCCTTAGATTAACTTAAACTAAAAAATTTTTTTAGCATAACACGAGAGTGTTATATTAATTAGTATTTTTAGGATATTATTTAAATATTTAGATATTTTTGAATGCCTAAATATTACTTTTAATTATAATAATGCCAATTGCATACAATTTAACGAGTTTGGAGCAATTTTTTCGAGATTTAAAAAAAATAGTTTAGTCGAATTCGAGTTTGTTGACGATGTTTTTCATATGGGTAATGGAATCAGTAACTTCTTTTGGGGTTATATCAATGAATGGTTCGTAATCAGCTTTTTTCCTTAAATTAGATAGTTGAAACAATTTTGATTTAATATATATCTCACCATAATCGTATAATGCATCTCTTAACTGCTTATGTTCACTAATTTCTTCACCTTTTTCAAATTCCCAAGGTTTAGTTGTTTTAAATCCATATTTGTCTTCAAGCCATAATTCACACATTAGATATGCACTATAATATGCTCTATTGATGATTGTCGCATCAATACATCATTCATCACAATTTTCTGGTATTAACTGTGTTTTTAGATTCAATAACAAGAGAGTTAGTAAATATAGTTGAAATTGAGGATATTTTTGTATATTCATTATATCACCTTATATGAATAATATTATTGTATTTCTAGAAAATTCGCCGATTCCTTTGTTTTTTGAGAAGTTTTCCATATGGGAATAGAGTTTCTCAAGTATTTCATCAAGTTCTTCTTCTTTGGTACTGTTCAATTTTTCAAAAGAGTAGACATAGTCAAGTGTGTCTATATCCGGCACTTCTTTTAGTTCCATTGTACCAAGAGCATCGAATTTCTTGGAGAATCGTTCAATCTCTTTGGTGTATATTTTTTCTGCCGGTTCCATTTCGCGTTTGAATTTCATGAATCTCGGTTCGCTCATATTTGTCACCATTTATTATTCTGTTATTTGTTTAATAAATAGTTTTTCTTGCTTTTAAACTCAATTTAAGCTTTAAAAATCAATATTTACTTTACTCTGTAATTTTACATCTGTATTATAATATTTGGATATTATTTTTAAATAGTTTTTCTTCTATCTCAAAGCAATTTAATAAAATCAGAACAACTTATATTTAAATCTATCATGTTAATCAAAAAATAAGGGATGGTTGATGGTATTGGGTTTGGCAGATCAGTTAAGCAACGCCTGAAAGCATTATGATAAATACCATGGCATCTGTTAACAGGTGGGATAGATATGGCACGAATAGGTTTTTGGTTTTAAGGTATCCGTACATCTCAAATACGGTTCCAAGCCCCTGCAATAGGAGAACTGAAGCTAAAGTTGAGTATGGCGGATAATAGTGAAGCATACCAAATCCGAACATGACTATAATGACAGAAACAGTAATGGCCAATTTACGGTTTTTGCTAAATTTATAGACAAAACGCATGAAAAACATCAATGGAATAAATTTGACCAGTTCTTCGCCCAGCATTGAAAATACCAGTCCGATAGTACTTTCAGGAGTGACTCCCATGACTTCCGCACTTGCCTCAACTCCTCCAAGTCCAAAAATATCTAAAATATTTCCCATTGCGATTGCATAAACCATATATCCAATAAACATCAGCACTCCAAGTATTATTTCATTTTTTGTTGGCTTGTGGAAAAATAGGCTGTAATCCCAGTTTGAATAATACAGGAGTGGAATCAGCATCAATGAGCAAAATACGAGTCCGCTTATTATTTCAGAGTTTGACACTTCCCAAAGAATAGCATAAAGAATATATGAAATGACTACACTTAACATCAGTACAATCCAACCGATTTTTGAAATTCGGGGATTGTGGTTGTAATATGGAAAATCTCTTGTTTCATCAAATTCTAAAAAGCTCATTTTATCACTACTATAACTTTTGATTTCATCATTTTAAACATTTCGGAAAAGATAATAATATTGACTTAAACATATAATATTAATGGCATTATCAACCCAACACAACTTCCAGTATCTCGATGATTTAATCAAAAACAACAAGGACATCCTTCTTGACTGTGATATCACCTTGCAAAAAGGTGAGGAGGAAATATTTCCTCAGGGAATTGAAATTGCAGGCGACATTGTCATTGACGGTGGGGGTTTTGCTATAGATGCCTGTGAGAGCTCAAGAATCTTTAACATATTGTGCGGAAATGTCACAATAAAAAACGTTATTTTTAAAAATGCTTTTCATGATGAAGATGGAGGGGCAATCAAACACCTTCAGGGGGATTTGAATCTCATAAACTGCACATTCATTGACAATTTCTCAAAAACCGGAGGTTCTGCAATATTTTGTGAGATGGAAAGTAAGGTAACTCTCAGGGATTGCGGCTTTTTTGGCAATAGTGCGGATGAGGTCGGATGCATATACAACTTCAACGGAATTGTCAATGTCTTTGATTGTGAATTCTCCAAAAATAAGAATTCATCCATTTTAAACCAAAGAAGGGGACGTTTGCTCGTTAGAAATTGTGAATTTAAGGCAAACGAAGCTGAAAACGGAGCTGGAATAGCCAATTTCGGAAAATGTGATGTTTTTGATACTTGTTTTGAGGGTAATGTCGCAACACAAAACGGCGGAGCCATCAACACTCAGAGCCGAAGTCTTCTTAATGTTTCAAATTCAAGATTCATACGCAATAGTGCAGGAAGTGACGGTGGTGCCATAATCAACTTTTCCAGGGCGAAAATTGATGGCTGTCTGTTTTTGAATAATAAATCGGATAATCACGGAGGGGCCCTGAGCAATCAGAAAAAGAGCCGTATTTCTCTTTCAAAATCTGATTTCATCGCCAACTCTTCAGTAAAGACAGGAGGTGCAATTTTAAATTGGGGTATAATCGACGCTGATGGTCTTAAGCTTGAAAACAATACTGTAAAGGAGTTCGGCGGGGCGATATTCAATCAGGAAGACAGCATCCTTAAAATTACTCGCTCGGAATTTGGCCAAAACAGCTCACAGTATTCGGGCGGAGCCATCATGAACTGGGCAGGGCTTACAGTAAATGACGTGTCATTTAAAGGCAATTCCTCCAATTTGGGAGGTGCTATAAATAGCTCGAAAAAGGCAAGCACAACAGTTATTAAATCTGAATTTGAGCGAAATTCTGCCTTGAGCGGATCTGCAATATTCAACAACAGTGCAGACTCCATAATTTTTGACTGTGAATTTGCCAATCATTTTGACGATAATGCAATATACAATTTCAAAACGATATCAATTTTTGACAGCCGTTTTCATGACAATCACTGCAAAAATATCATTTTCAACGATGAGGATGCCCATTTGAAGGTTCTGGGCGGTGAGTTTCGGGCAAATTTCTCAGGCATTTCGGCAATATATAATGCAGGAGAGCAGTGCATAATAAACAAGTCAACATTTGATGAAAACAAATCCAATATAACGTTTCCAGACATTTACAACAGAACATACATGATAATTTCCGCTTTGAAATTAAACTCAAAGCAAAGGACAGTTTTAAACAAGGGTGTGCTGGATGTTAAGAAAATGTCTGCTGGTCAAATCAGGCTGAGCATTAAAAACATCAAAACGCTCAATGACTTTTCCAAAATCGTGATAAGCAGATTTGATTTCTCTCATTTGGACAGGCTGGTAAATTCAAAACCTAAACTGACATTAACTCGCGATTATTGTCTTGAAAAGTACGAATCCGATTTTTATGAAGGCGGTATCGAGATTAAAAACGACAATCTCATCCTTGACAGTCAGGGTCACATAATAGACGGCAGAAATAAGACCCGTATATTTATAATCAATGCCAGTAATGTTGTATTGAAAAATATAACTTTTAAAAACGGATTATTTTCAAACAACATGGACAGATACGCTTCAGGCGGAGGAGCGGTACATGTCTTAAAAGGCTGTTCTGTAAGGCTTGAAAACTGCAGATTTATTGAAAACGCATCATCCTCCAATGGAGGGGCAATTTTCAACGATGGTGAAATAACTTCCATCAATTCAAAATTCATTAAAAACAAATCCAAATCATTTGGGGGAGCTATTGACAATAAATCCACATTAACTACTTCAAATGATGAGTTTGATGGAAATTCATCAAGAATAGGTGGGGCAATTTACAATAGGGGTCATTTAAGTATTAATAGCATAGACTTAAAAGGCAACGAATCCCATTTTAATCAGGATATCTATAATGCAAATGTCATTGAAAGCGATGATGATGAGCTGTTTTTGGATTCTATTTTCAATTCATCCAAAATAAGGCTCAGACATGTTGATGTTAAGTCATTTGCACATTTGGCTGATAAAATTCAAAATTCAAATGAAATTAAATTGGAACATGACTTTGTTTTCGATTATCCAAGCGATTATCTCCTGAAACATCACTTTGACATCAAAAAGGATCTTGTCATTGACGGATGCAACCATACGATTGAATATAATCTTTTAGACCATGAAAACTTCATCATCAGTGGTGGAGGATCATCTTCCCTGTTTAGAATAAGGGAAAATGACGTCAGGGTTGTACTGAAAAATATTATCTTTAAAAACTGTTATTCCAATGGCCGTGATATCATTGAAAATGAGGGAAACCTTATCATCGAAAACTGCAAGTTCATCAACACCCGTTTGACATCAGACAATGCATTCATAAACAATAAAAACACTTTGACGGTTGCAAATTCCTATTTTTCAAACAATGTCGCATCCGGCCAGTCCGTTATAGTCAGCTCCTGTAAATTGGACATTTCAAATTCACTATTCATTAACAACAACTCCCATGCCATCGGATCATGCATTTCCAACAGCGGGAAAGCCAGCATAAATCATTCAGCTTTTAAAAGCAACAATACAAAAAACAAGGCATCCTGCATTTACAATGAATCTGACGCCTCTTTGAAGCTCTTTGATGTGGATTTCATACATAATGATGCAGACATTGACGGAGGGGCTATTTACAATTACGGTGAAATAGACATTGACGATTCAAGATTTGTGGGCAATCTCGCACGCGATGAGGGTGGTGTTATAAACAACCGGACAAGTGGGGATATAAAGATTAAAAACTCAGAATTTTTGGAAAATGAATCCAAAACCAACGGAGGAGCCATTTTCAGCTACGGGAAAGTTGTTGCTTCAGGCTGTATTTTTAAGGAAAATATGGCAAAAATAAGGGCAGGTGCAATAGAACACACCAGACCGTTGGACATGAGATTGAAAACCCATCTTAAAGTTTCAGATTGCGAATTTATTGACAACAGAAGCCCGGACAAAAATGCTGTTTATGGCTATGAAGGTGGAGATGTAAAGCTTGTGAGATGTAAATTCAGGTGAAAAAATGAGCATTTGGCAGGACTTGGTTGAAGAAATTAACTCATGGGATAATTTTTTCATAATTCATGATGATGAATCGGCCGATAGGGTATGTGAGTTTTCAAAAGCTCTGGGCGAATTTCATATTGACCATTTCATTATCGGCAGTGATGATTTTCAGTTATTTAAGTCCAATTCGTATTTTGGAGATTGCATTCTGGCAATTTCCGGTTCAGTTGAGGACGAATTCATTCTGGATTTGGTTAAAGAGGCAAAACCGATGGGATTTAAAGTTTATGCAATCTGCAGGGATGTTTGCAGTTTGGCACCGCTTGCAGATGAATTATTTGATGTTGAAGGGGATTTCACAGACTCTTTGACAATAACTCTTGATACTATAATTGATGAAATACGCGATGACAGGCGCAAAAATATTAGGTTAAAGTTCAAAAAATCAGGTGCAGGACTTATTGGAGAAGATTCTGACAATCCGTGTTATTTGTATGTGGCAGACAAGACATCTTGGCTGGTCAAATGCAAGCTTGAAAGGACTATTTTCATCTTTGCTGATTCCCAATTTAAGGATATAGCTTATGCATTAGGAGAAAAGTTACACTCTTTGGATGTAAATGCCTGTGTAGTTAGTGACGGGAATCAGAAGCCTTTCAGAAATCTTGATTTGGACAACTACAATTATAATATTGAACTTCCGTCCTCCGGGAAATTCTCGGTGAGTAGAGCTGACGGATTTGTACTGATTTCAAAATCCTGTAGTGAAGACTATTTCAGAGATATTGCTAAGTTTTGTGACTATATTATCTGTGGTGAAAAATGCAGTGGCTTTTTAGAAAAATCCATAGCCGTCGGCAGTGAGGATTTCCAAAAACACTCATTGGCGGTCATTGATTTTTTGAATATTGAACTCAAAGATAAGTCACTTTCAAATAAAGTTAAAAGGTTATTTAAGTGAAATTTGGAGGAATATGATATGGATATTGAAGGGTTGCCCCCTGAGTTTGTTAATCAATTAAAGAAAACTACAGTAAGGCCTGAATATAGGGCTGCCGTCAACAGTATGGTAAATGATTTGATGTCCTGGGGAGATTTTTACATTCTCTATGATGGTGGTGTTGATCAAGATGTTATCGCATTGCTTTTGGGGAGTTTGACTCAGTTAAAAATCTCCTGGAAACCCGTTGCAAGCATCAGCGACTTGGGGGGTGCAGGTCCTGATGATGCTCTTTTGGCCATTTTTGACGGGGAAAATAGTGCGATTGGTGAGGCAGTTAAATTGGCGGGGATTAATGAAATGTCAGTATATGTAATCTCTAAAATAGGGTCTGATTTTACCAGCCTGGCCGATGAGGCCATAATTTTGGGTGATGAAAATTTAAGAGTAGAATTGGCATTGATCTTTGCAGGAATACTAGCCAAACTGATTGATGTGGTAGATGATAATAAGGTAGAAATGAAACGGTCCCATTTTTTGGGTCACTGAAGGTGTTTAAATGGAAAGTTATCTTGGTGAAGGGCTGATTGCAGATATTGCCTCATGGGAGGATTTTTTCATTGTTTGCGATGAGGAGTCAATGGATTTGGCTTTGAAGTTTAGTGCTGATTTGGATTTGTTGGGTGTATCTTCAAGGCTTGTTGACTACGGTGGTAGCTATGAGAGTATTTTTTCTGATGGCGGTTCCGTTTTGGCCATTTCTAAATCAGGTAGGGATGATTTTGTAATTGGTGCTGTCAAGTCTGCAAGGGCAAACGGCGTTACCGTCTATGGGCTTTGCGGCAATTTCAGAAGCGGTTTGGCATTGCTTTCAGATGAGGTTTTTACAGTTAAAAATCGGGAGGATTTTGGGCAATTTTGCCTTAGGACTTTTGATGAGATTACAGAAAAACTGAAGGATTATTATCTGCAATCCGACGATAATTTTGATGACTCACAAATAGCATATGCTCCTCCGGGCGAGTCTCCACAATTTTTAGGTACTGTAGTCGATATTAAGGTAAAGGTGGGGGACCGGCTTGAAAAAGGTGATGTTATCTGCACAGTCGATGAACTGAAAATGGAAAAGGAAATCTGCATTGAAGTGGAAGGTATTGTAGAGGAAATACTAATTAAACCGGGAGATGATATTTTCACTACTGAAGAAATAATCAGATTAAGGGGGCCAAAATAAACGGTTTTTAGGTTAAAAGATAATCGGCAATGAAATATGTCAGCTCCGGCGGCAGAGTCAAATAATGAAATTAGCAGATGGTGATTTTCTGGATTCATATTAATAATCAGTATTTTCAAAGATAATGTTAGGTGTTAGCTATGACCATTAAGGATTTTTTAGGCAGAATATTCAAACCCCGCCGGGAGGTGGAGGAGGAAATTCCCACAATGTATTCAATACAGCCTTCAGTTTCAAGCATCTATATTTCCTATTCCACAAAGGACAGGGATGTGGCGGATTATGTTTGCGGGCAATTGGAAAACCGTGGATTCAGATGTTGGATTGCTCCTCGAAATATTATTGCAGGCCATCCTATTGATGAACAAATATATGAAGCAATCAAAAAAACCGACTGTTTTCTTTTAATATTTTCCGGTAACTCTCAGGAAAGCAAATTTGTCATGAGGGAATTGAACGCAGCTTATAGTTTAGGAAAAAAGCTTATTTCCTTTCACATTGACAGCAGCTTTTCAAATCGTGAGATGGAATTCTATTTGGCGTGTTATCCTCACGTTGACGGAAGGGAACTTGAATCCCGCGGGGATGAGATAATGGATGATTTGAAAAAGACATTGTCTTATGTGTGATATTATTTGGTTTGAATATTAAAGTGGATTTCATCTTGGGTTTTACTCTCTAAACTCCTTTTAAATTTGTTTTTTAAAATTCAATCTTGGCTTGGGGAAATGTTTATATATGTAGTATTACTAATATTAAAATAAGTAATACTTCATGGTTGGTAATTCCATATTGATGACCTCCAAATTGAATATGCATTATTGGCCGGGAGTTGTTATTGTGTCTGATGACAAAACAAGAATTGGTGATAAAATGATAGCTGCGAAATTAACTGAAAAATCGCTTGAACTTAATTTGTCTTTCAATGGTTTGATTGAGAGGTATATTAGGAGAGGATTGTTTAGTGATGACTACTCTGATCCTCCTCATCTTACTCGTGAGGAGTTGATGGAACTTAGTAGAAGAGAAGTGGAAAAGGACAAAAAAAGGGGAATTCCTCCAAAAAAACATGATTTTAGTGTTTTTATTGGTTTATTAAATAAATCTGACGATTAATGGGGGATTTTAATGATTTTTCTTGATACTGGTTACTTTAAGGGTTTACTGGACAAAAAAGACAGGCATCATAAGGATGCCCTAATTAATGAATTTTTAGTGGATTCTAATGAAACTACTGTAATCAACACCACAGTTCTTGTAGAAACATTAAATCGGGTGGTTGGAACTGGAAATAGTATAAACAAAGTTTTTAATAATTTGCATGATGAAAATCGAGTAATCCAGCTAACTGGTAAAGATTACCTAAGATCTTTAGAAATTAATGGTTGGTATGGTAATTCAATTAATTATGCGGATTGCACTATCATCAATACTATGATGAATCTGGGAATAACTCAAATAGTTTCATTTGACAGTGATTTTAAAAAAATTAATGTTTTTGAAGTAATCTGCAATGTTTAGGAGGTGTTAACGTGGATTTTCACTATGAAATAGAAAACCCAAAACTTAAAAAAATGGTCGAAGACAAAGCCAAGGAATTGGGCATGACTGTTGATGAGGTAGTTTGGGGCTACATTAACCGTGGATTGATGGAAGATAACTTCAGTGAGGAAAGCTGCAAAAGACTGCATTCTGAAGAGTTCTTAAAGATGGTTGATGAGGCGTTAGGCCTTGATTAACCTTTTTATTATTTTTTAACAATTATTGTTGCTGTTTTTGTAACTGAATTGTAGTATTTGTTTCCGCCGTATTTTACAGTAGCCTTGAATGTTCCTTTTTTGGTAATTTTCAGGTTGAATGTGGCCTGGCCTTTTGAGTTGGTTTTGGCGGTGTATGTTTTGCCGTTTATCTTTAGGGTGACTTTTGTGTTTTTCATTGCTTTTCCCATGTTGTTTTTGAGTGTTACTGTGTATTTTTTGGTTTTTGTTTTGAATGTCTTTTTGTTTGCGGTCAGTTTTGGGGTTGCCTTTTTGATTGTGATTTTGATTTGTTTTGTTGCAGTTGAGTATTGGCTGTTTCCTCCATATGTTATTGTTGCTGTGTATGTTTTTGGGATGAGATTTACGGCAACGTATACTTGGCCTTTTGAATTTGTTTTCAGTTTGGTTGTTTTGCCGTTGATTTTAACATTAACATATGCGTTTGCTATTGCATTTCCTTTATCATTTTGTAAAGTTATTGTTAGCTTTTTACTTGTTCCGTATGTTTTTGTTAATGCAGATGCCTTTATCACAGATTTTTTTACAATATTCAGGGTTCCGTCCTTTACGATGCAGTTTGTTGTCTCATCATCCAGACTTCCAGTCAGCTTGTAGGCTCCGTAATCAAGTGAAGATGTATCAAACAGGTATCCTCCAAGGGTATCGTTGTATATGATCTTATGGCTTGTAGTCTTGCCTTGCTTGGTCAGGCGTACATTCAAATCACTAATTTTAAATGTATTTCCGTCAGCATTTTTTATTTGGGCCACACTGACAGTATTTCCCTTAACAGCATTAACATTGCTGAAAACAAGGTATAGTGGTGAGGAGTCTTTCACGGTACTTATATACCATATTGCAGCCGCATTTTTATTGCTCATTTCCATTTTATTGTTTTTCAGATATAGACTATTGGAAATGTTGTTTGTGTTGTTTGAAAAGATTATTTCCATATTTTGATTGGATTTGAAGATGGAATCTGTGATTTCAAGCATGTTCTGTGAATATATGGTTCCCCCATTGTCTTTTGCACTGTTATATATGAATTCAGAACTGGTTATCTTTGCATGTGATGTCTCTTCTGTGTATATTGCTCCGCCGTGTCTTGCCCTATTGGAGCTAAACTTCGAGTTTTCTACAGTGCAGTCCTTAGCCGAATAGATGGCTCCTCCGCTTTCATTTGCATTATTGTTTTTGAAATTGCAGTTTTTGACATTAATTTCTTCAAATGATAATGCCGCCGCTCCGTATTGGGCCTCATTGGATTCGAATATGGAATCTGTTATGCAAAATCCTTCAGGTGCGTATACCGCCCCGCCATCTTCATTGGCAAGATTGTTTTTGAATGTGCACTTTGAAATGTCAACATATCTTTCGCCGTATGCTGCTCCTCCAAAATCTGCACTGTTATTGTTAAATGTTGAATCTGTGATGATGCATTCGTACTGGGAATAGGTCGCTCCTCCGCTTTTATTGGCGTGGTTGTTTTTGAATGTGCAGCTTGTGATGGTGATGTCTTCACAAGAAAGAATAGCTCCTCCAAAGTTGGCGCTGTTATTGTTAAATATAGAATCTGTGATGAAGTTGAATGCAGTGTAAGCATCGTCTTCAGGATCTAAAAATGACCTTGAATCTATCTCAATTGCCCCTCCATTGATGGCATTGTTGCTGTTGAAGTTGCACCTCTCCACGTTTATATCCTGTTCGCAGTATATTGCACCTCCATTTTCCGCGGTATTTTCCTGGAATGTTGAATCTGAGATATAACCTTTGGCAATTGTATCGATAGCGCCTCCATATTTTGCCGTATTATTTTTGAATGTTGACTCTGTGATTGAGTATACCGAAACTAACTCAAGTGCTCCGCCACTTACATTGGCATAATTGTTTTTGAAATTGCAGTTGTAAATTCTTATATCTTCGAGAGCCGAAATTGCACCGCCGTCATCGGCACTGTTTGATTCGAATATTGAATTTTCGATGTATGTTTCGTTTTCTGAATGAATTGCTCCGCCTCCGGCTTGAATTTCATCTGTAACATGATTGTTTTTGAATGTGCAGTTTATGATATCCATAGTTTCTAGAGAGCATATTGCACCTCCAGCAAATCCCGCAGTATTTGAGTCAAATATTGAATTTTCTATAATGCAGTCTCCATTTGAATCAATTGCACCTCCTGTCATGTTGACAGTATTGTTTTTGAAAATACAGTTGTGGATGCTTAAATATCCTTTTGAATAGATTGCCCCGCCGTATTCTCCGACATTATCTGTAAAACTGCAGTTGTAGATGTTGAGGTTTCCAAAAGAGTATATTGCTGTGAGGTTTCCTCCTTTGAAGTTGATGTTTCTTAGGGTGACATTGCAATCATAATCAATTCCAAGAATGCTTGACTTTAACAGTCCGTTTAAGGTATGGCCGTTACCGTCAATGGTTATGGAATGGTCAATTATGATGTAATGTTCAATGAAATTGTCATCGTAGTGGCAATCTTTATCTAGAGTGATTATATATCCGTCGGCGCTGTTGGAAATCATTGCATTGAGTTCTGTAAATGTGGATGAAAGTTCATATTCAGTAACATTTGCACTGACGATGAAATTAAACTCAGTAGTATTTGATGAGTAGTAATTGGATTTGAGTTTGGCTGAAAAGGTGTAGTTTCCTTCCTTATCAAATTTGATTTCCAATGAACTCATTGCCCTTTGAATCTTTGAATAATATGTTTCATTGTTTATCTTTATTTCAACAAGATGTTCGTATTGTTCATCTTGGTCCCATTCCGGAATAGTCATTAGGATGTAAACAGTCTTATTAAGTGGAAGTTCGCTAACGGAATATACGTCAAGATTATAAACGCTAAAGTAAGGATTTAAAAGACTTCCTCCAGGGCTTATGATGAATGATGCTGCAGGTGTATAATCCATTCTGCATACTGTGGTGAATGCCTTTATACAGGCTACCTGTGAGGTATTTGTTTTAAATCCACTGTAGGCAAAGTTGTATTGGCTATTCAAATCATACATATCAATCCAGTCTTTGCCGTTGTAGCTGAAAAATGAAACGTTGCTTGGGTATGTCAGTTTGTATAGTTCGTCCGCCTGACAGACGGGGATATTTGCATCAATCAATTTGATGATGATTTCAAATTCATCGCTTTTGTTTAGTGAAAGGTATTCATCCAGTCTGATTGTATGATATCCTGCAGGAGAATATATTTTTTCGCTTGTTGCGGCCTCTTTGCCGTTTATTGTAATTGCATATGTGAAATAGGTTGGCTTTTCAAAGTATGTGGAAAATGCAGACAGGAATTCATTGTCCTTTGCGATAAACCTGTTTTTATAGTAGATTTCATTTGCATCCACATTTAAAAAGTCGCTTAAGCCTGAAAAGTCGTATTGGTATAAATCCTGATAACCAATATCTGCCTCATTGAAAATAAAGGTGTATGCATGCATATATGGTGCAATTTCCTGTGAAAGCTTTTGCTCGTAGGACAGGTATCCAAAACCGTTTTCTCCCCATAATTCTCCCCAGCTGTTTTTAAATATCCACGCACCCTGTGAAGGATTTCCTAAAATGTCAAGACCTTTATATTCATCATCCCAGCCGATAAGAGCCACTGTATGATATCCCTGAGAAACATTATCAACTGTCCAGTCAAGAATTACACAAACCGCACCGCAGTTTATTATTGCGCTTTTTAATTTGTCGTTGTCGGAACTGTTGTCTCTGGCTGGTATGAATGCAATATCCTGGATATGGTATACAGAAGGCATGTCTGTTGACATTGATGATATCGGATTGTAAATGTCATATGTTTCATGTACCGGACCTAACCAGCTTGCAAGATAGCCTATAAACATTGTATCATATCCTCCGGCATTGGAATCTATATTTAAACCGTATATTGATGAAGCTGCCATTATGTTTTTGGCGTTGTTTTCTGAAAAGTCATATATCTGTCCTGTTGCTTTTGCAAGACATGCTTCAAGTGTTGCAATGCCTGCAAATGCCCAGCAGTTCTTTCCGATTCCCTGGTCTTTGGCTATTGTAATGTAGTGATAATCTCTCGAATCGTAATAGGATGGCAAATCGGTTATGTTGGATGTAAAATTGATTAGTGGAACTTCGCTTAATCTGCTTTTAAATTCATATGCATTTCCAAAATTGGAATCCAACTTTCTGTCTTCAAAATTAAAGTAAAATTTGCCCTTAATGCAGTCAAATGTAAATTCGCTGGAATTAACCGGGTAATGCCAGAAACCGACCCCGTCTTTATCTTCATTTATTATTGCTCTTGTTTCATCTTCAAAAATAGGAAGTGCCCACCATCCACTAACTTGTTTATGATCAATTGTTGAGTAAATGTAATTGTATTCTGATGAGGTGCCGTCTGCATAAGTTGTGTTTGCTATAACTGCAAGGACATCCAGATTTGTGTATTCAAAGCCATCATAATTATATATGGAAACTGTCAGTTCACGAAAATCCATTTCAGCAGGCGGATGACTGCAATCATATATTATGGTTCGGTTTTCATAATCGTTATAGTTTAAAAGGATTACTGAATCATTAGGATATGCTTCATCATGGATATTAAAGTTTCCGGATTTTGCAGTAAATCCCATCATTGAAGCAAATAGGTCTCCCAAATCAGTATAATATGAAAAATTGCTTAGATAATCATTGGAATTGGACACTACATAAGTTATAACATTACTGTAATCGCCGTAGTCAGTATCATTATCATCAGTTCCATTGAAATGCCCTACTGCAAAATAAACGTCTTCATAAATATTTCCGCTTTCAGCAATTTTACCATAATATTCATCAATGTATATTCTTGGTCCTTTTTTCGCTGAAGAGTGTATAAAATAGTTATTGGTAATATTTATCTTTTGGGGGCTTCTGATATATATTGCTCCTCCGTCCTGTGACTTGGAGTAGATGAATACTGAATTGTTAACTGCAACAGATCCGTAAATTGAATATATTGCACCTCCGGAATACCAGGCAGTATTGGCGTAGAACCAATTTTTTTCAATTTCCAAATCTGAATTTAGAGAACAGATTGCACCTCCGAAGGCAGAATAGGAATTGTAATACTCTGTGGATTGGATGTATACTACGGAATTCAAACAGTATATCGCACCTCCTCCGTCCATTTCTGATGTGCAATCTGTAAAAGTACAGTTTTTAATCTGAACATAATCATCATTGAAACTTAAGGAACCTCCGAACCATGAACAGCGGGAATTGGAAAATGTTGTGTTTTCTAAAAAGATCATACTGTTTTGGGTGTAGATGTCTCCTCCTGCGGTTTCTGCATAATTGTCAGAGAACCTGCAGTTTGAAAAATCCAATGCAGAGGAGAGGGCATTTATCGCTCCGCCGATATCTCCTCCCTCAGCATTCATAAAAGAAGATGCTGTGGAGTGAATATTGGACTTTTTAGCGAAAATGCAGCTTCCATTGCTACCTCTGTTACTGTCAAAATCACAAAAGTTAAGATAAATGTTGGTATTGTTGGCTAAAACGGCGCCTCCCAGTTCAGTTCCTTCATTGTCATAGAAATTACAGAAATCAAAAATGATGTCCTTGTTGTTGGTTGCATAAACTGCACCGGCATTTTCAGCATAATTTCTATAAAAGTCACATGAATCAAAGAATGAATTATTATTGCCTGCAAGATAAACCGCTCCTCCTGCAATTAATTGCGCTGAGTTGTCTTCGAAATTGCATAACTCAAAGGAGGGATTATTGCTGTTGATTAGATAAATCGCTCCGCCACAGTAAAAGGCAGTATCGTCGATAAAATCGCATCTTATGAATGTTGTGGAATCGTCATTGCTTGAAAAAATTGCTCCTCCATCATCAGCACCATTTGCAATAAAACTGCAGGTTTTAAATGATGTTATGTAGTTTTCATTTGAATAAATGGCTCCACCGGTTAAATCTGCAGTATTTGCATCAAAATCACATTTGAGAAATGATGTGAATCTGTTATGGGCCATATAGATTGCTCCTCCAGTATATTCGACACTATTTTCTAAAAATTCGCAGTTGGTAACTGATGTGTAATTGGTATTATCCAAATAGACAACGCCTGTACCTGCATTGTTTTCATTGAAACTGCATTTATTAAATTTCACATGGTTGGAGTTGATTACGCTTACAATACCTGCATTTTTATTATATCCATTTTTAAAGACTATATTTTTTAAGACAACATTGTCTGCCTTATTAATTAAAAGAAGTTGTGATTTTTCCAATCCGTCAATGGAATGTCCGTTACCGTCGATTGTTATTGTTTTGGTGATTGTTATTCCGTTTTTACCTGTAAAATTCTTGTTGTAGGTGTAATCTTTGGTCAGGTATATGGTTGAGCCTTTTTCAGCATTGTTTATTTGGCTTTGAAGTTCTGAGAAAGTTCCCGGTTTTGAACTTTCCAAAGGAGTATCCTCATCAATGGCTGTTGGTGTTTCATAGCCTGCACTAGTTATATTGTCTGCTAAATCACTGGCACAGACGGCCGAAAGCATTCCAATTGCTATAATCATTAATAAAAAAATGAAGATAATCCTTTTATTAATCATAATATTATTATATATTATAATCTATTTAAATAATCCGTAAACTGTTTTGTTTAATTTGGATTTGAGTGGGATTTTATTTTATCATATCCTACAAGAGCAGCTAACATAATCATAAACACTGTAAAAATAATAATTGGAATTTGCGCATAGTCATATGCTGGAAGCGGACTGAAATTTTCACCTGTTTGATTATTATTTCCAGGATTTAGTATGTTTTCCAAGGATACAGCTTTTGAAACTGTATTTTGCTGTGAATTTCCGGTTCCATTTTGGTATGGATGTGGATCTGGTTGTGGGTCCGGACCTCCTTGGGGTTCTTCAGTTTCATCTTCCCATATTATGAATCTTGCTCCGCCCATACTTGCCTGGTGGACAGTGTGCTGTGAGCCTTCCCTGTCGTCACTTGTTTCGGTAACGCTTGATGTGACCTTTGATGAACCTGTTTTCATTTTTGTGATTACAAAGTTGTTTAGAAGGTTCTTTTCTTTTGTATCTGTTATTGCATATACCTTGTTTACGTATGTTCCGGCGGATTTAAGTTTTGTTATTACTGTCAGGGAAGCGGTTTCGGAATCTTTAAGGTCTCCTATTGTCCATGTTCTGGTTTCAGGGTTGTAGTCTCCCATTGTTTTGCTGTGGGATACATATTGGAGATTGTTTGAAAGCACTTCAAGGATTTTGGTGTTATGTGCGGTTCCTCCTTTTGCGTTGACAGTTATTGTCCATGGAACCTCGGATCCGACAGTATTGTACTTCCCGTTGACATATGATGGTGTTGCATTGACAACCACTGACAAATCAGCGCTTTCGGTTGTACTAGCCTGTCGGTTTAAAGTGTCTTCACTAACGGAGCCATAGCTATCGCCGGTATCCTCTATGGATATGGTGTCGGTAATGTTTTCACTGGCTGAGACTGCAGACAGCGAAATCAGTATTATCATAATCGCCGTTAGTGTAAGTAAGTATTTGATTTTCATTTTTTAACCGTTATTGTAGTTGTCTTTGTAACTGAATTATAATATTTGTTTCCATTATATTTCACAGTTGCCTTGAAATTTCCTTTTTTGGAAATTTTCAGATTGAATGTTGCCTGGCCTTTTGAGTTGGTTTTGGCGGTGTATGTTTTGCCGTTTACCTTTAGGGTGACTTTTGTATTTTTCATCACTTTTCCCATGTTGTTTTTGAGTGTTACTGTGTATTTTTTGGTTTTTGTTTTGAATGTCTTTTTGTTTGCGGTCAGTTTTGGGGTTGCCTTTTTGATTGTGATTTTGATTTGTTTTGTTGCAGTTGAGTATTGGCTGTTTCCTCCATATGTTATTGTTGCTGTGTATGTTTTTGGGATGAGATTTACGGCAACGTATACTTGTCCTTTTGAATTTGTTTTCAGTTTGGTTGTCTTGCCGTTGATTTTAACATTGACGTATGCGTTTGCTATTGCCTTTCCCTTGTCATCCTTAAGGGTGATTGTAAGCTTTTTACTTGTTCCGTATGTTTTTGTCAAGCTTGATGCTGATATGACGGATTTTTTAACGACATTTAAACTTCCTTCTTTTACTTTGTAAGGTGTCCTGTTGTCAATTATGCTTCCTTTCATGTTATAGATTCCATAGTCAAGTGAGGATGTATCCAATACATATCCTCCCAGGGTGTCGTTGTATTCCAGTTTGTATTTTATAATCCTGCTTTGTTTTGTCAATGCGACCTCAATGTCATTCAGTCCATATGTATTTCCATTGTCATCCTTTAAATAGCATATTTTGGCATTATTTCCTTTAACAGCACGCATGTCGTTGAAAATCAGATGTAATGGTAAATCATACCGTTGGTCATCTTTTCGGATAGGGGAAATGTTTTTATATTTCATCACCATCTTGTTGTTTTTCAGATTTACAGTACCATTGTGCAGACTTTCAATGTATATTATCTCTTGATTTGATTTGAAGATGGATTCCTTAATGCTGAGATTATTTTGCACATAGATGCTTCCACCCTCCTCAAAGGCTTCATTGTATGTAAACTCGGAATTGGTTATGTCCAAATCTGATTTTTCCACTGAAACTATTGCTCCTCCAAATTCTGCACTATTTTCAGTGAATATTGAATTGTCTACTTTGCAGTAGTTTACTGAATAGATTGCCCCTCCATTTTCTGCACTATTTTCAGTGAATATTGAGTTGTCTACATGACAGTAGTTTACTGAATAGATTGCCCCTCCGCTATATGCTACAAGGTTTTCTTTAAATGTGGATTTTGAAACAGTTGAATTTTCAAGTGTATATATTGCTCCTCCATATTTTGCAAAGTTATATTCAAAGTTGCATTCGGATGCGCTCAGATATTTTGATGATAGGACAGCTCCTCCATATGATGCATCATTTGAAATAAATCTATTATTGTCCAGGGCGCATTGTTCTGAATAGATTGCTCCTCCACTATATTCTGCAGAGTTTGATTTGAATAGGGATTTTGAAACAGTTGAATTTTCAAGTGTATATATTGCTCCTCCATATTTTGCGGAGTTATAATAAAATATGGTTTTTGAAACGATCAGTTCATAGGCATAAATAGCTCCGCCATGATTTTCAGCATTGTTGTCATCAAATTCGGATTCTGTAATGATTATATCAGATGAAGATATTGCACCGCCATATTTTGCGGTGTTATTTTCAAAGTAGCAGTTTGATATGGTTGAGTTTGCATTTGATAGGATTGCACCGCCCTCATCTGAGGTGTTGTTTGAAAATATTGAACTTTTTATATTGCATTTAGATGAATCTATCGCTCCCCCATATTTTGCGGAGTTATTTTCAAATTCGGATTCTGTAATGATTATATATTCAGATGAAGATATTGCGCCGCCATACTCTTTTGCGGAGTTATTTTTAAATATGGATTCTGAAACGATTAATTTATAGGCATAAATAGCTCCGCCATAATTTTTAGCATTGTTGTCTTCAAATTGACAGTCGGATATGACGGACTCTTTAAATGTATTAACTGCTCCTCCCTCTTTAGCAGTATTATTTTTAAATACACAGTTTTTTATGGCTAATTTTCCAGTGGCAGATATTGCTCCACCATCTGTTGCATTTCCATCTTCAAAGGTGCAGTTGCATACATTTAATGTAAATAGCGCATCAATTGCGCCACCGTCTTTTTCTGCACTGTTGTTTTTGAAACTGCAGTTGGTAATTGTTGATTTGCCTTCGAGGTATATTGCTCCACCATCTTCTGCGAGGTTATTTTCAAAATGGCAGTTTGAAATGTTTATATTTCCGTCAAGAAGTAATGCTCCGCCCCATTGTGCAGTATTGTTTATGAAATTGCAGTTGAAAATGTTTATATACATATTGCATTCGTATGAATCATCTTCAAGGTCTTCTTCATCATATTCATATTCTTCATCTTCATCATATTCGTATTCTTCATCTTCATTATCTTCATCATCTTCGTATTCTTCATCTTCAGAGTCTTCATCTTCATCGTAGTCACTAGTCTTTAATATATCATCTGAATTGGAATCATTCTTTTCATCTTTGCCATAAATATAATCAAATAATTCTTCAAGATCTAAATCACTGTCTTCTTCGGCGTTATCAATATTTGAATGGATTGCTCCGCCAAAATCACCGGAATTGTTTGTAAAATTACAATTGCAGACAGTCAGGTTTCCATATGAAATTATTGTGCTGCTTTTTGTATTTCTAAAATCAATGTTTTTCAGGGTAACTGTGTTGCCTTCGCTTATGTTAAAGATGCCTGACTGTGACATGCCGTCAATAATGTGGCCGTTACCGTCAATGGTTAGATCTTTATTGATTTGGATATGTCCTTTTTGATATACGTTCTTTTCAAAGTAATAATCTCTATCCAGAATAATTGTTGAGCCTTCCTCTGCGGTCTCAACAAGTATCATAAGGTCGGTAAGTGTTTTATAGGTTGAATTGTCAGTATAGTTGGAATCGACAGTAAAATTGAATCTGACTACATTTGAAGAGTAATGATTTGATTTGAGTTTTGCTGAAAAAGTATATGTTCCCTCTTCATCAAATCTGACTTTCAGATAACTGATTCCACCTATAATTTTAGAATAATAAATTTCATTGTTTATAATCACTTCAACATAATTGTTATTGTTTATAGCTGCTTCAGCAGAATTCTTATACTTATCACTGTCATCTTCCCAGTCCGGAATTGACATCAATATATAAAATGTTTCATTGGCTCTGATTGCTGTAAACGGATATACTTCAAGTTTATAGATGGTAAAATACCCATCAAAAATGATTTCTTTAGGATTTGCAATAGTTATAGGCAAGTCTGTCAGATTCATCATGTAAGTTGTGGTCAATGCCTTTATACATGCCACCTGGCTGGTATTTGACTTCAAACCTCCATAAGTGAAATTACATGTAGGATCCAATTCATATAAGTCAATCCAGTCTTCACCGTTGTAGCTGATATAGGAAACGTTGCTTGGATAGGATAACTTGTATAATTCATCGGCCTGACAAACAGGGATATTGGCATCAAATAATTTGACGATGACTTCAAATTCATCTCCTTTTTCCAATATCACCTTATAATCCATAGGAATGGTATGATATCCTGCAGGGGAGTAATACAGGGCATTTTTTGCCACGTTAATCTTTTCACCGTTTAAAGTAACTGAATAAGTGAAATAGGTTGGCTTTTCAAAGTATGTGGAAAATGCTGATAACAGTTGTTGGTCCTTTGCGGTGAATCTGTTTTTGTAATAGACATATGATGTATTTGTGCATAAAAAGTCTGTTACTCCAGCATAGTCGTATTGATAATTGTCTTGATAGCCGATATCTCCTTCATTGAAAATGAATGTGTAGGCATGCATATACGGAGCTATCTCTTCTGAAAGCTTTTGTTCATATGAAAGATATCCGAAACCGTTATCTCCCCATTCTTCGCCCCAACTGTTTTTAAATATCCATGCGCCTTTGGCGTAGTTTCCCAAAGAGTCAATGCTGTTGTAATTGTCATCCCATCCGACGATGCAGACTGAATGCAGGCCGTTAGAAATGCTGTCTGTAGTCCAATTGAATATTGCTGAGATTGCACCATAATTTATTATTGCATATTTGTATTCGTAATTGTCGCTGCTGTTGTGGCGGGCAGGCAGAAATAGAATGTCCTGGATATGGAATTCTGAAGTAAGGCCTATAGATATGGAAGACATTGGATTGTAATAGTCATATATTTCATGGATAGGGCCGAACCAGCTTGCAAGATAGCTCATAAACATTGTGTCATATCCTCCTGCATTCGGGTCTATGTTCAAACCGTATATGGATGTGACGGCCATCAGATTTTTCGCGTTGTCTTCTGAAAAGTCATAAGTTTCACCAGTTATTTTTTTAAGGCAGGCTTCAAGTGTTGCAATACCTGAAAATGCCCAGCAGTTCTTTCCAACATTCTGATTTTTGGCAGGTGTAATATAGCCGTAGTCCCTTGAATCATATCTGGATGGCAGGATGGTTATTGATGAAGTATAGTTGAATAGTGGAACTTTGCTGTCGTAACTTTTGGATTCATAAACGTTTCCGAATTTGGAAGCCAATAATCGGTCCATATAGTTGTAGGAAATTTTTCCGCTGTTGTTGGTGAACGGATATTCATCATATGTCAGTGGGGAAAACCATGTAGTGCTAGCATTGTCATGTGTAATGTAGCTGATTTTTGTTTCATCCTCAAAGATAGGTACTGCACTCCATCCTGTGGTGTCGGACTCATTGGCAGCATGGTATATGAGGTTGTATCGGCTTGTGAAGTTTTCATCATAAGTCATGTTGTTTATTATGCTTAAAATCTCTATGTATGCAAGTTCCAGACCGCTAGGGCTATAGCACGCAATTTTTGTGTAGGAATTCATTTTATTGGCCTCATAATAGGACTCATAGCCTATGGTCTGTTTTTTATAGTCATCATAATGCATGAAAATTGTGGAATTGTCGGGATTGTCATTGTCGAAAATTTTAAGACGGGAAATATTGTCATCCATGGTAATCGGAAGCAAAAGCATCATGTAGGAGAACTCTTTTCTTAACTTATCATAATATGATAAGTCGTTTTGATAATCTGCACTGTTGGAGAAGACATAAGTCAAAATATTGCTGATATTGAAATAGGTCTTATTGCCATCCAGGCCGTTGAACATTCCTGCAATGAAGTAAACGTCTTCATATATATTTCCGCTTTCAGGGATTTCCCCATAATATTCATCAACATAGATTCTTGGACCAAGGGTGGCTGAAGAGTACATGAACTTGTTGTTGGTAATGTTGTATATCCTGTGCGGGCTTCTGATATACATTCCTCCTCCTTGCTGTGCGCTTGAAAAGAGAAACTCTGAGCTGTCAACAGTTATTGTTCCATAAATGGAATAAATTGCCCCTGCCCAATAGCTTGCGCTATTATTATAAAATGTGTTGTTTTTGATGTCCAAATCACTATTCAGGGAACATATGGCTCCTCCATATGCGGATTTTGAATTAATGTATTGTGAAGAATAACTGTACAGCACGGAATTTAAGCAGTAGAGCGCACCTCCACCGTCGTGTATTGCACTACAGTTTTCAAAAGTACAGTTCTTAAGCTCTATGTAATCGTCATTGAAACTTAGGGAACCTCCAAAACCATTTGTCACGGAATTGGAAAATGATAAATTTTCCAAAAAGACCATGGAATATTGTGAGTAGATGTCTCCTCCTGCAAGCTCTGCACCATTGTTGAAAAAGCTGTTGTTTACAATATCCAAAGCAGAATTGGATGAGTATATTGCTCCGCCGGCGTTGCTTAAAGAACCGTTGAACATGTTGTTGTATGAATGGATGTTTGATTTATATGCGTAGATGCCGCTACCATTATTTGCATAATTGCCATCAAAATGGCTGGAATCAACATAGATGTTGGTATTGTTGCTTAATATTCCACCACCAAGGCCTGTTTTAGCATAATTTCCCTTAAAATCACATGAGTTGAAATAACATTCATCACTTTGGCTTAAATATAGGCCTGCGCATGTGCCTTCGGCGTAATTTGCCTCAAAGCTGCAGGAATTCCAGATAAAGTTATTGCCGCAATCCATGTAAACCGCACCGCCGCATGAAAGTGCAACATCAAGTAAAAAATTGCAGGAATCGAAATTGAAATTCATGTCATTGTTTGAATAGATTGCGCCACCGTCTGTAGCGGCATTATTGAAAAAGGTACAGGATTCAAATTTGGAGTTTTTATTGTGGTTTGAATAAATCGCTCCTCCGGTATAGCCCGCATAATTTTGCTCAAAAATACAATTGACGAATTTAAGATTGGTATTGTAATTGAGATAAATTGCTCCTGCATCATTTGCACCGTTCTCAGCAAAGAAACATGCTTCAAAATAAGAGTCGTCACATCTGTTTAAAAAAATTGCACCTCCGGTATTTTGGCCGGTATTTTCACTAAAATCGCAATTAATGACTGACAGGTGTTTGGTGCGTGTAGAAAGAATGGATCCTCCTATTGTATATGCAAAATTGCTGTTAAAATCACATTTAACAAATTTGACATATTCATCACTATCCAAATAGACAATGGCAGTTATTGCTTCATTTTCACTAAACTCACAGTTGTTAAATTCAATATGGGTGGAGTTAACAACACCTATGACTCCTGAATCACAGTCTCCATTTTGAAATACTATATTTTTTAAAACGACATTTTTTGCTTTATTAATTAAAAGCAATGGTGATTCTTCCAATCCGTCAATGGAATGTCCTTTACCGTCGATTGTTATTGATTTGGTGATTGTTATTCCGTTTTGTCCTGTAAAATTAGTATTGTATTCATAATCTTTGGTGAGGTAAATGGTTGAGCCTTCAGGCGCATTTTTTATTTTTGTCTGGAGTTCTGTGAAAGTTCCCGGTTTAGAACTTTCCAAAGGAATATCTCCATCATTAATGGCTGTTGGTGTTTCATAGCCTACACTAGTAATGTTGTCTGTTAAATCGCTTGCGCTGACTGCTGAAAGCGTTCCAATTGCTATAGTCATTAATAAAAAAATAAGGAAAATCCTTTTATTAACCATAATATTATTATGTATTATAATGTATTTAAAATCATGCTTAAATGGTTTTGTTTAGCTAGCATTTGAGCGGGATTTGACTTTGTCATATCCTACAATAGCTGTCAATAGGATTAAAAATAGGGCAAAAATTATTATTGGGATTTTTGTGTAGTCGTAAGCTAGAATTGCCATAAATTCTTCTATGGTTTGGTTATTTCCTAATTTTAATATGTTTTCTAATGAAGCACTTTTTGAGACTGAATTTTGTGGACTATTGCTTATAGGGTTTGTATTTGGGTCCGGATTCGGTTGTGGCTGTGGGCTTGGTTCAGGCTCAGGATCCGGATTCGGTTGCGGTTGTGGATTTGGGTCTTCGCCTCCGCCACCACCTTCTTCTTCCCATATTGTGAATCTTGCTCCTCCTGTACTTGCCTGATGGACTGTGTGCTGTGATCCGCTTCTGTCATCGCTTGTTTCAGTTATACTTGAGGTTACTTTTGATGATCCGGTTTTCATTGATGTGATAACGAAGTTGTTGAGCATATTTTTTTCTTTGGAATCGGATGTGGCATAGACTTTATTTATGTAGGTTCCTGCGGATTTCAGTTTGGTTATTATTGTTAATGATGCGGTTTCAGATGGACCTAATTCACCGATTGTCCATGTTCTTGTTTCAGGATTGTATTCACCTATTGTTTTTGTATGGAACATATATTGAAGGTTGTTTGACATTATTGAAAGGACTTTGATATTTTTAGCTGTTCCTCCATTTGAGGTGACTGTTATTGTCCATGGAACTTCCGATCCGATTGAATTGTACTGTTCATTGACATATGATGGAGTTACATTAACATTAACGGCTAAATCAGCACTTTGTGAGGTGTATGTATTCTCATTTAAAGTGTCTTCACTAACCGCGCTATAACTGCTTCCCATATCATCTGAAGATACGGAATCTGTTATGTTTTCACTGGCTGTGGCTGTTCCCAGTGAAAGTAGGATTATCATAATCGCTGTTAGTGTCAGTAAGTATTTTATTTTCATTTTTTAACCGTTATTGTTGTTGTCTTTGTAACTGCGTTGTAGTTTTTATTTCCACCATATTTTACAGTTGCTTTATGTGTTCCTTTTTTGGTAATCTTTAATGTTAATGTGGCCTGACCTTTGGAGTTGGTTTTGGCAGTGTATGTTTTACCGTTTACAGTTATTGTAACTTTGGTATTTTTCATTGCTTTTCCTAAATTATTTTTAAGTGTAATTGTGTATTTTTTATTGCTTGTTTTAACCTTAAATGTCTTTTTGCCAGCAGTAAGTTTCGGAGTTGCCTTTTTAACAACTATTTTCACCTGTTTGTTGGCACTTGAATATTGGTCGTTTCCACTGTATGTGATTGTTGCTGTATATGTATTCACTGCCAGATTAATTGCAAGTGTGGCCTGACCTTTTGAATTAGTCTTGACGGTATATGTTTTTCCGCTAAGTTTAACTTTAACATTGGCATTTTTTATTGCATTTCCTTTATCATCTTTAAGAGTTAATGATAGTTTATTGCCTGTTCCATATGTTTTTGTTAAAGTGGATGCATATATGACTGATTTTTTTACAATTTTCAATGTTCCTTCACATACTGTATAATCTAGTTTTCTGTTTTCCAAACTTCCTTTAAGCTTGTAGATTCCATAGTTAATTGAAGAGGTGTCCAGCAGGTATTCTCCTGAATCGTCGTTATAGTGGATAATGGCATTGTTTAATGCAAGATTTATGTCTCCCATTACGTAGGAATTTTTATCTTTATCAATCACTTGACATACTTTAACTGAATTTCCTTTAACTGTAGTGATATTGTTGAAAACCAAATATAGCTGTGGAGTATATGATTGACCATTAATCTTAAAGTAGGTTGGATCTTCATAATCAATAAACATCCTATTATTCTTTAAAGAGAAATAACTTGAATTATTTTTTGAAGATATTATTGCCTTGTTTTGACTAGTTTTGAAGTTAGAATCATTGATATTGAGAATATTTTCCGAATAAATGACTCCTCCATTACTAATTAAGGCAAAATTTTCTGTAAAATCAGAATTTTCAATGTTCAAAATGGAATTGAAATTAGAAAATACTGCACCACCATATTGTGCGATATTTAAATAAAATGTTGATTGGCTTATGTGGCAGTGGGAATCCTGCAGATATATTGCTCCACCCCATTTTGCAAAATTTGTGTTGAATGATACTTTTTCTATGCTGCAATTGCCCTTTGAATATACAGCGGCTCCGCTGTTTTCAGCAGTATTGTTGTTGAACTCACAAGTATTAAGGACCATATTGGTGGAGTAAATTGCCCCTCCCCATTTAGCATGATTTGAACAGAATATTGTTTTTTCAATAGTGCTGTTCAAAGTTGAATATACAGCTCCTCCGATTTCTTCGGCAGTATTGTTGTTGAACTCACAATTATTAAGGGTTATGTTGGTGGTATAAATCGCTCCTGCCCATTTTGCATTGTTTTTATTAAATATTGAACTATCTATTTTGCAAAGGCCACTACAATAAATTGCACCACCGGTAGCATTTGCCATATTGTCGTTAAATCTGGATTCACATATGGTTAAATCGTTAACTACATCGATTGCACCACCGAATTTCGCATGATTATATTCAAAATTGCTGGATGATACAGTTTGATATCCTTTGCAGTATATTGCTCCTCCGCTGTTTTCGGCATTGTTATTTTTGAAGTTACAATTATTAACGGTCAGATTGCTATAAGAATATATTGCAGCTCCATTTGTCGCATTATTAGAGTAAAATGTTGAGTTTTCTATAATACATTCCCCATGTGATGTTATTGCACCTCCGTTAGTTCCATAATTGTCACTAAAAGTACAATTGATAATGTTCAGTTTTCCTATTGAAAATACTGCAGTTTTTGCATTTCTAAAGTTAATATTTTTCAAAGTTACATTTGAGACATAGATTGTAAAAATGCGTGTACTATTTGATCCATCCAAATAGTGTCCGTTTCCATCAATTGTCAATCCTTTGAAAATGTTAACAGAGGAATAGTCAGAATAATAATCGTCATCTAATGTAATTGTGGATTCTTTATCGGCATTGTCGATAATTTCTTGAAGTTTAGTGAATGTTCCGTTTTTAACGTTTTCAACAGTAAAATTAAATTCAACTAAATTTGAAGAATAATGGTTGGATTTAAGTTTAGCGGAAAAACTGTAATTTCCACTTTTATCTAACTTGACTGTCAAAGTGGAACTCTTGCCATTATTAATTGGGGAATAATATGTGTTATTGCCAATTCTAACTTCAATTAAATTTTCAAAGAGATTATTATTACTGTTCCAACCTTCAAGAGTCATCTGGATGGTAATGCTTTGATTTACTAGGGCTTTTTTAATTGGAGTTGCACTAAGTTTATATAAATCAAAATAGACGCTTTGTTTAACTCCGTTAGGAGTTATTATTGTCAGTGCCAATGGTACAAAATCCATTCCGCATGTTGTTGTAAATGCTTTAATGCATGCTACTTGGCATGTGTTTGTTTTCAATCCGCCATAGGCAAAATCATGTTCGCTATCTAAATCATATATGTCAAACCAGTCTTTTCCGTTTTGGCTGTAAAATGAAACGTTGCTTGGGTATGACAGTTTGTACAGTTCATCAGCCTGACAAACTGGAATGCTATTTTTATATGGATTAATCAGTTTTATAATTATTTCAAACTCGTCGCCAGGGGTTAATCTAATGTCATAACCTAATCTGATTGTATGATATCCGGATTCTGCATGGCGTATTGAATTTTCTATTGGGGTGCCGTTTTCTGTGGTTGTTACTTCTTTACCGTTTTTATTGATTGAAAATGTGAAATCGGTTGGACTTTCGAAGTATGTTGAAAATGCAGTAAGATACTCATCTCCTTTAGCGGTGAATTTATTTTTGTAGTATATACAGTCTGTTTTCACATTTAAAAAGTCGCTTAAGCCTGCAAAGTCGTATTGATATATGTCCTGATATCCGATGTCGCTTTCGTTGAAAATGAAAGTGTATGCGTGGAAGTACGGATATATTTCTTCTGAAAGTTTCTGTTCATAGGATATGTATCCGAAACCTTCATCTTCCCATTCGTCTCCCCAGCTATTTTTAAATATCCAAGCACCTTTTGCATAATTTCCAATGGAGTCAAAATTATTATATTTATCATCCCACCCGATAAGACATACTGAGTGCAATCCGTAAGATGTATAATTGCTTGTCCAGTCGAAAATAACTGAAACAGCTCCATTGTTTATAATTGCTTTTTTATATTCGTCATTGTCTGAACTGTTTGCTCTTGGAGATATGAAAGAAATGTCCTGAATATGATATAAAGGAGGTAATAATGGGGATATTGAAGATAAAGGATTATATTTGTCATTTTTTTCATTTACTGGTCCTAACCAACTTGTCAGATAACCTATAAACATTGCATCATATCCTCCGGCATTAGAATCTATATTTAAACCATATATGGATGCGGCAGCCATTAAATTTTTAGCATTGTTTTCTGATAAATCATATGTTTTTCCTGTTGCTTTTTTAAGGCATGCTTCAAGTGCAGCAATGCCTGAAAAAGCCCAGCAATTTCTTCCAATGCTTTGGTCTTTAACTGGTGTGACATACCCATAGTCTCTGGAATCATAATGTGAAGGAAGATAGTCGGTGGAAGTTGTATAATTAAGTAATGGAACTAGATAATAATCGTTTTTAAATTCATAAACATTTCCCAACCGGGATTCCAGATTTCTGTCTTCAAAATTAAAAGAAAATTTTCCGCTGAATTCATTGGCAGGAAATTCATCCGGGTTTACAGAATAACTATGGAATGAGGACTGATTGTTATTATTGTTTTGTGTGTTAAGTCGTGATTCATCGTCAAAAATAGGTCTTGTCCACCATCCGTTAGTTTGTGTATCATTTCTTGAAACGGCCAATATGGTCAATGTTTTTTCCGTTTCGGTTTCATTGATAATTCTTATGGATGTTATAAATGTATTCAGTAAGCTAGTAAGTTCAAATCCAAAAGAATTGTAAATTTTAAGGTTTATCATACGTAAGTTTAACAGATTTTCGCAGAAATGGGTTGCATTATAGATTACTGTTCTGTTTTGATATTCATTGTAATTTAAAAAGATTGTGGAATTATCGGGAGCATCCTTGTCAAAAATACTGAAATAAACATTATTGTCAGAAACGGCAGGTTCAACTCCCTTATTTAAAGCAAATTCATATCTTAAGTTATTATAATAGGATAAATCATTTTGATAATCATTGGAATTGGATACAACATAAGTTATAATATTACTATATTTTTGGTAGTTGTCTCCTTCTCTTGAAGAACCGCTGAAGTTGCCCATAACGAAATAAATATCTTCATAAATATTTCCGAATTCAGGGATTTCTCCGTTATATTCATCAACATATATCCTTGGACCTTCCCCGGTTGATGAGGAATATAAGAAACGGTTATTGGTAATGCTATTTATTTTATATGGGCTTCTAATATAGAGGGCGCCTCCTTTTTGAGCATTTGAATTCACAAAATCGCTTCCATTAATTGAAATTGATCCGTAAATGCTGTAAATTGTACCTCCATATAAAAAGGTATAACTATCCTTAAATTTATTTTGATTAATTGTTAAATCCGTATTTAGACTACAAATTGTTCCTCCAACATTTAATGAAATGCACTTTGTAAACTCTGAAGAAGAACAGTTTACTATGGAATTTAGGCAATTTATGACTCCTCCGCCTTCTCCCCATGAAACGCACCTTTCAAAAGTACATTTGTTAATATTCACATAATCGTCATTGAAACTTAATGAACCGCCAAATCCGTATGACTGGGAATAGGTAAATTCAGAATTTTCTAAATTAATCATACTGTATTTGGAGTAAATGTCTCCTCCACTTTCTGATGCAGTATTATCTTCAAATCCATTATTTATTATATTTAGGCTTGATGCGACTGAATATATTGATCCTCCAACTTGTTTTACATTAGAATTCATAAAGTATGAATTAATGGAATTGACATGGGATTCTTGAGTGTGGATGCAGCTGCCGTTATATCCTTTGTTGTTAATAAAACCACAGGATATTAGATAAATGTCTGAATTGTTAGTTGCTATTGCTGCGCCACAATCTGCATAACTTCGAGTAAATCTGCATGACTGGAAGATAGATTCGTCATTTTTAGTTAGATATATTGCTCCACCTGACTTGGATGCATAATTATTATAAAAGTAATCATAGGCAAATGCAGTTTGGGTATTGTTTTCTAAATAAATTGCTCCTCCAGTATATGAGGCATTATTGTCGTCAAAATGACAATCGATGATTGATAAATTATCATTTTTGGATAAATAGATTGCTCCTCCTTTATATGACGCATTATTTGCTGTGAAAGTACATTTGGAGAATGCGATTTGATTAGTAGTGTCAATATAAATACTTCCTCCATCTTCTGCAGTATTGTTTTCAAATGTACATTGTTTATAATTTGTCCCAGAATTGCAGCTGGAATAAATTGATCCTCCGGTATATGTTGCATTATTATTGTCAAACTTACAGTAATTGAATTTTAAATTTTTATTTTCAGTTAAATAGATTGCTCCTCCATAATTTGCTTTATTTTCCCTAAAACTGCAATCTATAAAGTTATTATGGTGATTATTTGTCAAAAATACTGCTCCACCAGTATATTGTGCTGTGTTATTGTTAAAATCACATTCATAAAAATTACAATAAGAACTGTTAGCTAGATAAACTGTCCCTGAGCTGACATTGTTGTTGGTAAAGTTACATTCATTAAAATCAATGTTAAAGGAGTTAACAATGCTTATCACTCCTATGCTGTCATCTTTTCCATTTGTAAATTTTATATTATGTAACTCTACAACGCCGGTTTCAGTAATTAGGAGTAATTTGGATTTTCCCATTCCATCAATTGTATGTCCTTCACCGAAAATTTTAATGTTCTTATCAATTGTTATTCCATTTCGGCCCTTAAAATCATCGTTATAGTAATAGTCTTTGGTCAGGTAAATGGTTGAATCTATTTCTGCAGTGTTTATTTTTGCTTGGAGCTCTGTGAAAGTTCCAGGTTTTGAACTTTCTAAAGGAGTATCTTCATTGGTGTTTTCGTCAGTCGGAATTGCTAACGTTTGCGTTTCATAGCTTACACTAGTTGTATTGTCTGCTATATCGCTAGCGCTGACGGCTGAAAGCGTTACAATTGCCATAATCATTAATAAAAAAATAAAGATAATCCTTTTATTAATCATAATATTATTATATATTATAATATATATAAAGGATTTTATTTATTGATGACATAACTTTCATTTGACAGCATTTTGTCGTTGATGTCAAACAGTTTAAAGTCAATGTGGTCTGCATTATCATTGCCGATAGGTCCTGACCATATTTTTCCGGATTTAAACTCGTCTGCTGTCGAATTTACTTCATAAACCAGATTGCCATCTTTATCCATGAACTTGATGTTCATGAAGTATGATTCTGAATTTGCAGGCAAATTATATGAGTTGCCGTAAATGGTATATTTGTATTCTCCGTTTTCAGGTGTTACATCAACACCGGTTATGTTCATGGTAAACACGCCATCATCTGTTGTATACTGGCCGGTTGGCACAATAACAAACAGGTAAATTAAAATAAGTATAACAGCTATTGGAACTGCAACTACAAGGGCATTTTTGATAAGGTTCTCTTTTCTTTTCGGATTAATCTTTTTAAATAAATCCACACATTCACTGTCAAGCTTTACATTGCCCGGCTGTTTTTTCATAATTTCTGAGATTTTTTTAACCAGTTCTTTCAGCTGCTTTTTGGTGTATGGATATGCAGGTATCTTTTCCTGGTTTTCCAAAATGAACTCCAGATTGCCTTCAAGCTCTGTTCCGTCAATGTTGAATGCAACAATTGGAACGTCTTTTGAGAATGCGAGATCAGCTTCAGTAATAATCTGGTTGGTTTTCTGATTGTTTTTTGATATCAGCAGAAGAAAGCATTTTGCTGAAGAAATTGCATCGTTTATCTGTGTGGCATCATCTTTTGAAGTGCTGTCCTTTGATTTCATCCATACATTGATGCTGTTTTCTTCAAGCAGATTGTAAATCGCATCGCAATACTTGCCGTCTGCCTCATCATAGTAAAGATAAACGTAATCATTCATTTTAAAAGCCTCTATAAATCAACGTATTCGTCGTAAAGGTAATTGAACAGGTCATCATCTGATATGGTAAACCTTAAGACGGATTTTCTTGTCAGGAATTCGTTTCTTATTACAAATCCGTGTATGATTGCTATTGCCCAGAATATCAGGAATATGATATTGAACATTCTAAACAACGGATATGATATAAACAGGTAATTGAGAATCTGGAAATAAAGTATAAAGCACATAAGGGATGGAACAAGATATAAAAGTCCCATCAAAGCCCACAGCTTTTTGGATGCGCCGATTCCCATATAGATAAATGAAGCCCAATAAATAGGGGTAAACAAAAGAATTCTGGAAACATTGTCCTTTTTATGTCTTGACAAATCTGACGGAATGAAGTTGGTCAAATCTACAAGCACAGGAACGTCGCTTTTCATATCACATATCTCTCTTGCATCCTCAACCAGCTTTTTGAGATGGTCTTCAGGTTTAGGATGAGCCATCAGCCACTGTGAAACCTTAAGGTAGTATTCCATATATCCTTCAGGCATTGTATTGTCGATGTTGAATGTAATGATTGGCTTGTTTCGTGTAAATGCCATATTGATTTCATTGTTTACATACTTTGATGCCTGTGAATCCTTTGAAAATATTAAAACAACAATTTTTGTAGTCTTTATTGCATTTGCAATCTCATCAATGTAGTTTTTACCTGAGGAAATGTTTCTGGGTGCAATCCAGCAGGTAAGACCGTTCTGCTCAAGGGCGTAACATGCCTTGTTGGCAATGTCATCGTCTTTTGTGGAATAGCTTATAAAAACGTCCTGGCTCATAAAACCACCTTGCTGTTGAATACGGTATCTACGACGAATTCCCTGTTGTTCCCGTCAAACAGATAGACGGTAGCATCTTTTGTGAAATTATGATTCTCCTTGTCAAATGAATCTACAGGAATAACCATGGAGTGATATTTAAAACCGGAATCGTCCTGGAACTCCATTGTAAGCAAATAACAGCTCTCGTTTATATATTCAACGGTTCCCTGATTGACCTTTGAGAAATGGCTCAACAGATTCGTAAGTCTGGTGTCATTTGAACTTAACTTACTTACTTTCATGTCATAAAAATCGTATAATGTGTTTTTAAATTCAACACTGTCGCCTACAACCGTATAGTTTGAGCTTTTCGGATGATACATTGTGATTGAATCGGTTACGTTGTTTTCACTGTCCAAGTATCTGTAGCTTGCAAATGCATAACAGCTGTAAAGCAATATTATAATTACTGTTGCTATAATTAGATATTCAATAGTCTTTTTATTCATAATTATAAATTAAATCTATTTTTGGTATTATTTAATTGTTATGTTAGCTGTAAAGAATATCTACTTGTACATATATAGTTAATATTAATGATGGGTGTTGGCCATGGGCATTGGAGACAGGTTTAAAAAGCTATTCAAATCAGATAAAACTAAAAAGGAGGATTTAAAATTTCCAGAAATCAAAATTCCTCCCGAAAATGAGCAAATAATTTCTGAAAAACCATTTGAAGAGGAAATCATTTACGAAAAACCCGCTGGCGATGACGTTTCGGATGAGGATGTTGAAGTCAATGATTTTGATTATCTAAAAAGCCTTATTGAAAGCGGTGAGGAGGAAATCCTTCTTGACTCGGATATTGTTTTGGGCGGTGGTTTTGAGTCCGGCCGACATGAATTTGGAATAAGGATAGATACAGACTCCATTGTCATTGACGGCGACGGACACACAATCGATGCCAGAAATCAGACCAGAATATTTTTCATCATCAGAGGACGGGTTGTCTTAAAAAACATTGTCTTTAAAAACGCTTTAGGAAAACAGAAAGGAGGAGCAATAGAAATCCTTAATGAGAATGCAAAGGTAGTGATTTCGCACTGCACTTTCAAGGACAATTGCGGTGAAGGTTTTGGCGGAGCAATATACAACAAAGGGGATTTGACCATTCAAAACTGCAGTTTTTCAGGTAATTCCTCAAACTATGGTGGGGCAGCAGTATATAACGATTTTAAAGTGAACGTTAAAGATTGCTGTTTTTTGAAAAATGAGGTTTACGGAATAGGAAATGCAGGAATAATTCATGCCGACGGACCTACAAGGATTGAGAAAAGCAGATTCACCTGCAACTATATAAAATCAGGCGGAGGAGTGATACATGTCAGTAGCGGTAAAACTGCCGTAGATGAATGTACAATATCAAACGGGATGGCAGTATATAATGAAGACGGCTGCGTTAAAATCAGAAACTGCCTCGTTAATGACAACCACAGTGAAAATGTCATATTCAACAACAGACATTTGGGGATTTTTGCCTGCCGATTTGAAAACATCACTGGAAAAAACACAGTATTCAATAAGGGGACTGTTTCTATCCTCGGCGGTGAGTTTATAGAAGCGAATGTGGACTTTAGTGTATTCAACCAGGGAAACTGCATCATTAACGGAACTTCCTTTAAAAACAGTATTTATAACTCATCAGAATTGATTCTCGATGACGTTAAAAGCGATTGTGTTAAACCTGTCGTTAATGATGGAAATGTCCTTCTTGAAAATTCGGCTGACGGATTTAATGACAGAATTGAAAATAATGGAAGAATTGATGAAGGGGACTGTAAATTCACTTTCAGCTATCTTACCCGAAAGATATTCGAAGAGCCTGCAGGCGAGATTATCCTAAGCCATGACATTAATTTTGAGGAGTATGAATCACCATTTTATCCTGAAGGAATCGAATTGGACATTGATGATGTTGCAATTGACGCAAATGGCCACACAGTCAGCGGAAGCGGCATATCAAGAATATTCAGAATTGCAGCAAACAATGTCGTGATTAAAAACATCACTCTTGAAAACGGACACAACGAATCCGGCGGAGCCATATACTGTGAGGGAAAAGCCAAAATCATCGATTCAACATTTAAAAACAACAGTGCTGATGAGGGAGGAGCCATATACAACCTCAAAGACATGGAAATTGTAAAATCTATATTTTCCAAAAACAGTGCAGATGAAGGCGGTGCCATATACAATATTGACTATGAGGATTGGGGAGCAAAAATGAAGATTTCTAGCTCTGTTTTTAAAGAGAATGTATCAGCAATATGCAATGAATATGGGGCGATATTGGATATGGATGAAAGCTTTCTAACAGATAATTATTCACAGAACTTCGCTTCAGCAGTTGATAATTCAAGCGGGGCAAAAATGCAGATTAATAACTGCAGTTTCTCCAACAATAGGGGTGATTCGAAGGTACATATCATAGGCAATCTGGCATCCATGAAAATTGCTGAATCCGAATTCACAAACAACGAATCAGAAGACGTCCTCTACAATGCCGGAACTTTAGATGTGCTGGGCGTGAATTTAAAGAACAATTCATGTAAAAATATAATTACCAATTTCAATGATTCTACTCTGTCAGTCTCTGGGACAAACATCACAGACAATGACGTTGGTGAAGCTACAATTTTAAATAACGCTAAATTCTGCAGTTTAACAAAAACCAAATTTGACAATAACAGCTCGGATAATGCAGACTTTAAAAACATCCTCAATAAAACAGAAATAATCTTAAAATACATTAATTCAATAGAAAAAATATTCAATGAAGGAAATATTATTGTTAAAAACTCGCCGGCCGATTTGATAGATTCAATTGAAGGTCCCGGAACAGTTGAGACAATTTCCATTCCCCTAGAGGAACGCTATAATTTTGAATACCTTGACGGTTTGATTCATGAATCCGAGAGCAAAAAAATCATTCTCGACAGGGACATTTCCATTGACGGCTATGAGGTCGAGTTTTATGAAGGGGGAATAGATCTTGACATTGACGGTCTGGTTATTGATGGCGGGGGCATGACAATCGATGCCATGCAAAAATCACGGATATTTTTGGTTAGCGCAGATAATATTGTCCTTAAAAACATCATATTCAAAAACGGTAAGGTTTTCTCAGACTATAATGGTCTTTTCAACAATCACGGTGGTGCAATAAGGATAAACGGTGCTAACGTAACGGTTGAAAACTGCAAGTTCATCTCCAATTCCTCTGAAGGTTTTGGTGGGGCGATAAGCAAATCATGGGGTGAATTGAAAATCATTGATTCAATGTTTGAAAATAACGAATCAACAGGTGAGATGTTTGAATATGGATATTTGGGAAGGGGCGGAGCAGTATATAATATCTATGATGATTTAGTGGTCATATGCTCCAAATTCAACAAAAACACAGCCAAAATGGGTGGCGCAATATTCAACGGGGCAACGGCAGAAGTTATCTCATCTTCATTAAATGAAAACACGGGTTCTCAATGCAGCTGCATATGCAACAGCGGCAGTCTGAAAATCATCGATTCAACATTCAGTAATAATGACGGGGCCTCAGTAGTGGTGAATGAAGAAAATAGTAATGTGGAATTGTCCGACTGCATATTGTCTTTAAACAAATATTCAGTTGAATCAATTCTAAATCATGGTGAACAGCATGTTAGAAACACTACTTTTGGAGGCAATGAAAAAGATAGGGGATATGTCAATTCATCATCACAGTACTGTCTGTGAGGTTATATGCATCATACATTAATGTAAATGATAAATATTAAATTATTCCAACAGTATCTTCATTTGTCCAAATTTAGCCCTTAAATACTGCATCGCTGAACTATCCCAAATAGGTTATTTTATCCAATATTTCAGGACTTGATGCGGAAATAACATTGAGATATGCTCCGTCAGCAAATGCAAATGTATAGATGTCGCTTTCTTCTGAGTAATATCCGCTGACACCCATCATGTTCTTTTGAACTCCTCCTTCGGCAGCGACAACTTCATCGCCGTCAACGCCCGGCGGAACGTTCATGACTCCGATATAGATTATATCTCCACGGTCATTGCTGTAACCCTGTGAAAATACCGCATTGTATCCTGTATAGTCAACATCGATTGTGGACGGGTCGACAGCATAGTCTCCAGGAATTTCGAATCTGTTTGATCCAACCGAAGTGACCTGTGTTCCCACATCCTCCGGCACAAGAGATACAGCAGCCACAATGATTGCCACCACAACTACTAACGTTGCAATGATTATCAGAGGAATCTTGTTGTTTTCAAAAAAACTGTTTTTTGATATTTTTTCTGGTGCGTTCAGGTTGGTTCCGCAGTTTTCACAGTATCTTTCATTTGCTTTCACCGGTTTGCCGCAACCCGGACAGTTTTTTCCCTTAAGGTTCATGCCGCATTGAGGGCAGAATGCAGTGTCTTTGGTAATTTTTGCGTTGCAGTTCGGGCACATATTGTTGTTAGCTATTTTCCCGCACTCCGGGCAGAACGCATCTGTCGGTTTTAAGTTGCAGCCGCAGTTTTTGCAGTAGTTTTCCATTACTTCACCTCTGATTTAATGTTTGGTTTTTGTTGTTAATATCGTTTTGTTGAGGAATTATTATATTTAAAAATCAAATCTAATTTGGGAAATATTGTTTTATTAGATGATGAATAAATTAATCTTCTTTTATTAATAATCCTCGTCTTCATAGTTATAATAGTCATTATCACTATAGCTGTTAGCCGAACTGCCGGAATCATAATCATAATCATTATAATCATAATCGTTGTAGTCATTGTATGAGTTATAATAATATGAATCATCATATCCGTCCGAATAACCTGTATAATATCCATATTGGGCCGCCAATATCAAATCATCTTCCGAATACTTGTTTTCATCAACGCTGCTGGTATTGGTCGGGGTCGGTGCGGAACTCTGTTCCAAATCAGCATCTGCAGCCTCACCCGGCTTGCCAAGAACAAGGCTGTCAAGCATATGTTTCAGGATATCAAGATTGTCGCTTCCGATAAGGATATTGTCGTGGGTTTCGTTGTTGCTTACATATACCATATAGTAATGTGTTCCGTTTATTGTGTTTTCCTTGATTTGATAGTTATTGTATGTTTCAACGTCTTTTGAGCCGTCAAGTAATAGGTCCCGGGCTATGGCAAATCCTCCCGCTCCCACAAGGTTGGAGTCTTCCTGGCTGTTGAATGAAGTTACTACTGTATGTTTGGACGGACAGGTATATGTTCTTATTCCATTGATGTCCTTTGTCCATGATACGTCATCAGCTTTTGGAACTTCAATGGAAGTTCCGTTGCTCAGGCCGATTTTCTGATATTCTATGTGTGGAAATAGTAGGGCATAACCGACGGAAACCGCAAGTACAGCTATAACTGCAATCAATGCTATTATAATGAGTTTGTTTTTCTCCATGTTTGTCACCAGTTATTTCCTTTTTATAATATTATTTCTGATTTGAAATTATTTATTGTTTGTGATTTGCATTAAGTTTATCTTGTCCGGGTCCAAATATATTATCAAGGTGATTTTATGGCGGACAAAACCAACATAGAACAGAGAATCAAACAGGCGCAGGATTTAAAGGCATCCCTTGAAGAAAAGCTAGAAAAAGTTAAAGGCAGTCCGAGGGAAGATGATTTCAGACTTCAGATTGAAAAGATTGATGCATTGATTGGCCATCTTGAAGGTGAACTTGAAGAGTAGTTTTCCAAACAGGTTTCACTTTCACCAAATCAAATCTGTGGGCGATTAAACGGCATATTCATGTCAAACATTAACGCTAGATTATATTATATTAATGTTTCTTATTTTTAATCCGCAATGAGCACTGTTGATTACTAAAGCCCAAAATACCATGTTATTACCATTCCGGTAATGTGACCTTCAATGACGGCTGCAACAGCCAAAAGAATAACTGTCACAATAATGATTACTGCAATGTCTTTAATGTCAACTCTGCGGTCTTTAAGTGTATCCCTGATGTTTCTGTTTTTTATGACATCTATTTCAAGTTTTGTTATTTTGAATGCGACTGCAAGGGCCAGGGATCCTGCAAAATATTCGATGATTCCGTGGGGCAATATACTTGTGCATGCAAAGGTAAAGTCCGCTCCGAACAGACCTCCAATGGAAATTCCATTGAATATTACTATAATTACAGATATAATGGAAAATAATAATCCTCCAATCATTACTATCAAATCTGCAGTAAGGTTATGGGTAAAGAGATATAGTGAACTCATTCCTTCATCTTCCTCTCCGACTATGGTTGGATCTGACTTCAGAGCATTTGAAATCAAATTTCGATCCTCTCCGGCATTAATATATCCCAGACCTGCGCCTGCAATAGCCGAAATAAGCATTATCAAAACGCCAATCAATATCACTTTTCTGTTTCTTTTGAAAAATCCTTCCTCTATTAATTTCATAATATAATGTTGTTGGCTTTTTATTATTAATTTTTTGTTATACAAAAAGATAATTTTCAACTGGAATTGTGTCAACCGTTCAGTTTTGGGAAAATTTATTTTACTTTTCGATGTAAATTTTATATGTTTTAAAATGAATATATAATGTATATTAATAAGGGAGTTTTAATCATGAAGTTAAAAAGATTTGTTTTAGTTGGCATATTTCTCCTGGCCATCATAACTTTAAATTGTGTCTGTGCTGCTGACAATCTCACAGAATCTCCATTAAGTGATGATTATGAATTTGTGCAGTATGAAGACGGGTCAGGAATAGTTGATTCGAATATGCAGGTGGAATGGCCTGATGAAATGCTGGTAGGTGACTATCCGTTAATAAACTATACTCTGCCCAAAGACATAAGCGTGAATTCGGCACTGGTCCTGTATGTTAATGACCACAGAATCGATGACGGAAAAATGGCAATATATGATTTGCCGTACTGGCTTTATGTGGATGATTTCGGAACTTATAACCTTAAGCTCAAATTCACAGGCGACGACAAGTACGCTCCAGCCGAAAGTGTAAAGACATATGTGGTAAAGGACTACCTGTTCAATGTGGATGCGCCGGACACTGTAGTCTACGGCAAGAATGCGACAGTTGCTATTGAACTTCCATTCGACTGTGAAGGTTTCATCAAACTCAACAACGAAAAATATGAATTGGACGGCTTGTCTTCAATCGACATTCCTCTCAAGAACCTGAAGCTTGGAACCAATGCAATCAACATTACATACTCAGGCGACAGCAAATACAAATCACAATCAAAAGTGTTCAATGTCAATGTCATCGCCGGTCTGATTTATGATGAAAAGGCGGTGTTTGACGATGTTATATTCTCGTTAACTCTGCCGGGTGAGGTAAAAGGAAAACTGCAGGTTTGCGTTGATGGAAACATAATTAAAACTTCACCTTTTACAAACAACGTTGCCGAAATCAGATTCGACGGTTTGGCATTTGGAAACCATAGCGTCACAGCCAAATATCTCGGTGATGACCATGTATTTGATATGGGGGCAGATAAACAGTTTGAAGTCATCCCAAAAATAACAGTAAACAGCTTTAAAACTCCTTTGGAAGACAATACTGTTGAAATCACCATTCCCGAAACCGATGCGGGAACACTGAACGTGACCCTTAAACAGTTCGAGGTTGACGTTGGAGGGGTCATTGAAACATTCAAAACAACCAACGTCGTTTTACACTCCTTAATTTCATTTTCAAAACTTGATTACGGATATTATCAGTATGACATAACATATGCATCAGACAGCGGTTATGTTTACTCCACATCCGTAAACGGTCTTGTCAAATACTGTTTTGACATGAACATAACCTATCCTGAAGTTGTCTTCGGCGACAGCAATATATCAATTTCAGTCGATTATCTTGACGTTGATGACGGTGAACTGTCAATATATGTCGACGGTGTGCTGGTTGATACCATAGACATTGACGATACAGGTATTGCCGATTTCAATTTGGATTCCCTAAGCTTCAGTGACCATGTTGTGGATATCGTATTTTCAGGAAACAACAACTACGCTTTGATGATGGAATCGTTCTTAATTCTATCAACATACTATCTGCTCAACATTCCCGATGAGATTATTATGGGAATTGCCGATGATATATCCATAACAACCCTCAAGGATGCCACAGGCCAGCTGGTCATATACGTTGACGGAAAGGAATTTGCCCGTCAGAACATCATAAACGGATTTGCAAGCATCAGTTTGGCAAAGCTTTCATTCGATACTTATGACGTTCGCGTAGCATATGAAAACGGAAACTACCAATCATTTTCAAAGGACATGAAACTGAACGTGTCCTATTCATTTGCAATGGCTGATCAAACATTCCAGTATGGTGCAAACGCAACATATTCATTTGAAATACCTGAAGGTCTCGACACATCAAAACTGGTTATAAAGCTTGACAACGTAACCCAAAAGTTCACAGTGGTTAACGGCAGAGTCAATGTCGATGTCTCAGGTCTTGATGTGGGAATCTATGAAATTACAGCCACACATCCTGGAGATGACATATTCTATCCTATGTCAGTTAAAAAGACCATAAAGATTGCAGGAAGAGCCAGCATTCCACAAACCATTAATCTTGGAAGCGATGAGTTCATATCTATGGTTTTACCGGCCGATCCTGAAGGAAAAATGGTAATATATGAATTTGATGAATTCAACATGCATTATACGGCGATTGCCAATGTGGTGTTTGAGAAATTTGACAATAGCAAATCAATCGCAAAATACTCCCTTTCCCGCTTGGGTCTGGGTATACACGACATTAAAGTGTCATATTCAGGTGATGACTTCGATGTCAGCGATGCATATCAGCTGGTTGAGGTTGACCTTGACGTGCACTATGACGCATTGATGCAGTATGGAAAGGCAGTGACAATTCTGGTCAATCTAAAAAATGCAGACGGACTGGTTGACGTTTATCTCGATTATGATTTGGCAGACTCTGTGGCATTTGCAGACGGCGTTGCCAAAATCCAATTGGATGATGTCTCTGCCGGTTTGCACACATTTTCATTGGGATATGATGGCAGCCCTCAATTCGAATATGAGGGAATATTTATGGTATATCCGTCAATAACCATTCCGACAAGCGTCATTGACGGCGGAAGTTCCATCACTGTCAATTCAGGTGATGACCCGACCGGAACTGTAATCGTTTATGTTGACGGCAAAAAACTCAAAGAAGTTGATTTGGATGGTGGAAAACAGACAATATCCCTTTCAAGCGTGGCTGCAGGAAGCCATACGATTGAGGTATTGTATGACAGCTGGGAAGGTTTGACTTTCAAAAAACAGGCTAAAGCAACTGTCAAAAAGGCATCAATATCTGCAAAGGACATGTCAATGTTTTATCTTGACGGATCCAAGTTTAAAGTGCAGATTAAGGATTACAAGGGCAAGGTCGTAGGCAAAAACCAGCAGGTCAAATTCTACATTGATGGAAAGTTATTCAAGACAGTCAAAACAGACTCCAAGGGATATGCTTCAATAGTCCTTACAAACCCTCCAAAAACATACTCAGTTAAAGTGACCTACAAGGCATCTTCAGTTACCAAAAAGGTTACAGTAAAACAGGTTCTCACACTTTCTAAAGTCACTCCTAAAAAATCAGCCAAAAGTCTGGTTTTAACTGCAACCCTTAAAAAGGTCAATGGCAAATACCTTAAAAACAAGTGGATTGTCTTTAAATTCAACGGTGTGACTTTCAAAGCAAAAACCAATTCAAAAGGTGTTGCAAAAGTGACTGTTCCAAAATCCACTTTAAGTAAACTTAAAGTTGGAAAAACAATCACATATCAGGCAACATACTCAAAAGCAACTGTAAAACTGTCTGCAAAAGTTAATAAGTAGGGTTTATCCCTCTCTTTTTTTTTCTTTTGAAATATGCCAGTTATATACTACTTTTTACAAATTAAATTACATGATGGCAAAAAAGCTGATTTTAATATTTATTATTCTAATGTCATTTTTCCTTATATCATGCGTTCACGCTGCAGACAGCTCTGCTGCTGATGACATTAACGTATCATTTGAAGGCAAGGTTTATGAAAAGGATCTGGGTGAAATTGATGTTGAAATACCCCAAAACACTTCAGGCAATCTCAAGGCAGAAATAGATGGTGTTGAAATCTACAATGAAAACGTCACATCTTCGGTAAAGATTCCAATTTCAATTCCTGAGTCCAAATATCCTATACTGCTTCCAAACAGGGAAATGGATTATTATCCGCACAGCATCTATCTTTTTTTCAATGATGTTGAACTTAAGATGAACCATTCTCTTAAGGTCATGAAACTGCCTAAGGATTGGCAGGTTCAGCATTTCCAAACGGAAATCCTTCAATATGATGATTCTCACTTTTGCAATTTGTATTTCCCGCCATCTGCCGATGGTGAAATTCAGCTTTTTGTTGATGATGTCCTCGCAGACAAATTCATCTCACATCACTATAATTTCCTAAACATTACCAAATTCAACAGGCTGGCCCTTTCAAACCATACTCTGAGGGTTGTATATGCCGGCGATGACTATTACCGTCCTTTCAACAGGACATTCTCATTTGATGTCGTTGACATGATAATCAACATTCCGAAAAACATGATATTTGACCATGACGACTGCATTTCTGCAAGAATCATTAACAATAGAGATGGGGTGTTTTCCATTTTCGTGGATTCCAAACTGGTATTTGCAGGCAAATTTGAATCATATGATGAATTCATCCATTCGATGTTTTACAACATTACCTGCGGAGAGCATTTGATTGAGGTTCAATACAATGCATCAAAGTTCTCAAAATCCAAAAGACAGATGGTCAATGTCAGTTGGTATGTGGATATTTTCCCTATAGGAAGCAGAACCTACGGCGATACCGATAAAGTCAGTGTTCTTGTTCCTCTTGATTTGAAAAGAAATCTTATAGACATTACAGTTGATGGCATCAGGTGTGATTTTGAAATGGACGATCAGGGATGCATTGATGTTGATGTTTCACGTATTGGGGTTGGAAACCATACTTTCACATTCTCATATCCGGGTGATTTGAAGTATTACAGTATCGCAGCCTCTGAGAACTTCACTGTGGACTATAGGATAACGGTTCCTGATTTCATCTATTTCACGCAAGACTGCATTATATCACTGCGTCTGCCTACATCCGCAAATGGAACTCTTGACGTTTATGTCAATGGGTCATTATTTGAAAGCCGACGTTTGACTAAGGGGTATGCTTCAGTCAATGTCAACGGTTTAATTCCCGACAATTATAATTTGACTGCAAGGTATTGCGGAAGCGATTTTGATGTTTGTGAAAGTTCAGATATGATAACCGTCTATCCGGACTACAGGACTCCCGGCGAGATGAGATATGGTGAAGATAGATATCTTACTGTTTTCACCGCCAAAAACGCCAAAGGCCATGTGGTATTTTCAGGGCTTGATAAAAACTATACTGTCACAATCAAAGACGGAAAGGCTTCCCTTTCACTTAAAAACATTCCTGTCGGTGAATACGGCGATGTCGAGATGGTTTATTTCGGTGAAAACGGTTTCAATGCTACACTATACGGATATGTTGATATCATCAAGCCAAAAATAAGGATATCCGATGTTCGCACAGATTATAAAACCAATGCCAAAGTCAAGGTTTATATAAATGATAAACTGGCCAAAAACACATACGTGACATTCAAGGCAGGCAAAAAGACTTTTAAGGTAAAGACAGACAAAAACGGTGTTGCAACACTCAAGGTAGGTGATTTCAAACCGGGGTCATATTCACTGACTGCAAGCTATATGGGTGTCAAATCATCCAAAAAACTCACAGTAAGACATATTGTCAGCCTAAACAGTGTAAAGATTAAAAAATCAGCCAAAAAGGTCACAGTTAAGGTAACAGTCAAGAATGCCAAATACAAAAAGGTTACAGTAAAGTTCAACGGCAAAACAGTAAAGGTCAAAACAGATAAAAAGGGAATTGCCAAAGCCGTCTTTAATGTCAAAAACCTTAAGGTTGGCAAAAAAATAGTATACAGTGCAACATATTTAAGTGATTGCATTAAAAAGAGTGTTAAAGTGAAAAAATAAGAGAATCATTCTTCGGATTCTTCTTTTTCTTTCTGTTTTTCTTTTAGGTTTTCAATTCCAATAATCATATTTTTCCTCCTTTTTCTTGGTTGAAAGTAATGTATCTAAATTATTGTTAGGTTTTCTTATTATATAAATATTTAGGTATGCCTAAATTTTAATCATCATATATTTTTATTATTGTTTACAAAATTATCTGTAATGGCTGAAAAATATCTTAGAGAAAACAAAAACTCCTTTACAATAGTTAAAGGCTCAAAAACATATGCAAAAATCAGTAGTTTTGATGATGCAATTTTCATACGGGACCTTTTGGTTGAAAACGATTGGAACTTGGATAAAATTCCACAAACAATAAAAAACGGGGATAACTATCTTGTTTTGTCCGTTTTGGATGAAAAGATACATCTGATTGCAAAATACAAAGCAGAACCTTCCCAGGAAACAGTCGATAAGCTTACAAAAAAACATAAAAGGAACCCGAACAACTCAAAATATGGTTTAAACATCACAAAAGTCTTTGAAACATTTGTTATCAAAAAGCAGATTGCAGGCGATGACTATATCTTCGGATATTACGACAATCTGGAGGATGCCGAGTTTGTCAGAAATTTCCTCATGGACAATGACTGGAACGTCAATGGATTCGAGACGGTCAACTTCTGCGATGAAACAGGCATGTATAAGGTGGTAAAGGTTATTGATGATAAGGCATATGTCCTTGATTCATTTACAGACGATAACATAGATTTGGATAGGGTTTACGGCGAATTTCTATCAAGGATATCAAAACACAAATACGGTCTTGCCAGCTATCCTCACCTGGATTTGCTTAAGGATGAAATTGAGAGTCTGGAAGAAGAATTGGGCGTAAAGGCGGTTGATGATGTATGGTCATTTGACAACATCACAGACGACGGATCTGCCTTGAATGATATAATCTTTACATTAACTCCCTTTGAAAAAAGCATATATGATTCAATTGGAGAGAAAACCTCTCTTGAAGATGTCAAAAGGTCTTTAATCAGATATAAGTCCAAAAATTTCGATGAAAAGATTGCACGGAATTTGGACCGTCTGATTGAAAAAAATTTGGTTGAAAAGGTTGGAAACGATTACAAAAAAACAAATCTATAAATATTTCGGAAATCTAATATGTTAATGTATTTGCATTGCAAATACTTAGTTCTTTTTTGGTTTGAACTGGGGAAATTCATTGAATTTCCCTTTTTCATGCATATTGCCATCTTAAAATATAATATTCTTTTTTAAATTAAAATTATTTCCAATAAGGAATATCGCTCTATTCCCTATCAGATAACAATTCACCAGCCACACCAATACTTTCTTTTGGATAAGCTTGTACGAGTACGGTTATTGCTTCAATAGGCAAATCATAGGCCTCAGCAACAACTTCACTTACTTTTTTAACCATTTCTCTTCTTTTCTCTACACTTATTCCGTCATTTCCACCAATAGTTACTACAGGCATTCTATCACCATTTAAAATTTATACACTGTGAAAAATACTCAAACCTCTGCAGGTTGAATTTCACAAAAAAGCACGTGAGATACATTGAAAAATTCTCTCAATGCTCTTGTATATGATTTAATATTATGTGCTGGTGTTTTAATATTTTTTCATAAATGTGCAGTAAAAATATAGATTTGACCATATGCAAAGCCTTTGCGTGTTAAACATTTTTAAATTATGGAAAATAAAATATAATTATATTGAGGCCTGAAGGATAGCTCGCCAATCCTAGGGCTCATAAAGAAAATCTCTGTCCTCTTTAAGTTGGAGATTCAGATATGGATTTGATATTATGCTCGGTGAAGAAGAACTCATTAAACTGTTTCCGGACTTTGCGGATTTGGTACAGCCGTCTGGAATTGATTTGGAACTTGATAAGATTTACATACAAACCTCTGAAGGTTCACTTATAGACAATGAAAAGAATTTGCCTGAAATTGAAGAGCTTGAAGGTGATGTCTACACACTTAAGCCACATACTGCCTATCTGGCAAGCATCAAAAGGAAAATCAAGATTCCAAAAGGATATACAATGCTTTATCTTCCACGTTCAACACTTTTAAGGTCATTTGTTTCCGTTCAAACTGCGGTGGGAGATCCGGGATTTTATGGAACACTGATGTTTATGATATACAACCATGGGGAATTTGAATATAAAATCAAATCCGGCGACAGAATAGCTCAGGCAGTGGTATTTCCGGTCAAGGGCTCAGGTGAATACAGCGGGTCTTATCAAGAGGAAGAATCATGAGCGTTGCTGACGGTTTTGTTCAAATCCTTGAAGAGGAAGGCATTGAGCATGTTTTCGGAATACCTGGCGAGCAGATAATGCCCCTTTATAAGGCATTGTCCAAATCAAACATAAAACACATCCTTACGCGCCACGAACAGGCAGCGGCGCATGCGGCGGACGGCTATGCAAGGTCAAGCGGTAAAATAGGTGTCTGCATTGCAACCGCCTCACCGGGGGCTTTGAACTTTACTATGGCTCTTGCAACAGCTTTCAAGGACAACGTGCCGATTCTTGTCATCACTGGTGACAACGAGCTTAAATACAGAAACACAGACCATTTCCAGACATTGCCTCAGGTGGAAATCTTTAAAAACATTACAAGGGCATCCTACAATCCGCTGAATGGAACAGAAGTGATGTATGTTTTAAGGGCAGCTATTTTTGAGCTTAAAAACAATCCTAAAGGTCCGATTCACATCAATCTCTCAAAGGATGTTTTGCTTGAAGATACTTTTGATGACTTTGATTTGTGTTATCTGTGTGAAGATGACCTTTCCAATATCACAAATGCACAGGAACTGATTAATTCATCCAAAAAGCCATTATTTATTCTGGGTGGTGGAGCTATAAGCGAACAGGAAACCATTAGGGCAATTGCCGATAAATATCGCATTCCAGTTACAACAACTTTTCATGGAAAGGGCATCATATCTGAAGGCGATGAGCTGAATCTTGGAATGGTTGGAATCAGATCAACTCCAAGGGCAAAATATGCCTTTGAAAATGCCGATTGTATCATTGCATTGGGAATTAAGGCAAGTGAAAGGACTCTTCCTAAAATTCCTGATAATCTGATTCATGTAAACATCAACAGGGATGTTCTGGTTGGAGATTATCCTATTTATGGAAAAGTTGAAGATTTTCTGGACAATGTGGAGTTCAAACAGGTGGACTGGCTTGATGAGATATTGGAAATTGACAATTCCATTGAACTTGATGGTTTGGATGATGATTTGGCTCCTCAATCAGCAATCAAAAGGATTCTGGAGAAATTCAACGATAACATCATCGTTTCGGATGCTGGAAGCCACACCACTTGGACGACCCTTTTGAAAAAATCCCTCCGTTCCAGGCAGCTGCTTTTCTCAGGGGGCCTTGCTCCAATGGGATATGGTCTGCCGGCCGCAATTGGTGCATATGTCGCAACCGGTGAAAAGATTATTGTGATTAATGGAGATGGGGATTTCCAGATGAATCTCCAGGAGCTTGCAACATTGAGACAGAATAATCTGGATGTTATTGTATTCATCCTCAACAATTCCGAATACGGCATAATAAGGCAATGGCAGGAACAGTTCTATGATATGGAACACTATCAGGTTGAATTGGAAAATCCTGATTTTGTAAAGTTGGCTTCAAGCTATTCCATTGATGGCGTTAGGGTTGACAGCTTATCTGATTTGGAATATTTGCTGGAAAGGGATCTGGTCGGGCCTCTTGTGGTTGAGGTTGTCGTTAGAAGTGAGGACATTCCGCTTCCTCATTGAATACGTTTTTCAGCAAAACTTTTAACAATTTCATCTATTTCATACTGTCCATCTAAGGGTGCGAAGTAATATTCATCATTTTCTTCGTATATTATGCCGATTGGAATGATTTCGGCAGAGGTAAGTTCATCGTTCAGGGTTGTAATGTCCCTTCTAAATACAAAGGTAAATCCGCAGACTTCACGAAATGCATATTCACTTTTTGTGGTGAAATCAAATATGTAATCGATGATTCTTTTGATATGCTTATCCATTTCTAAACACCTTTATTAAATTTCGAACTTCCTTTTTTGAAATCAGCTTGACTGCAGGTGGAATAATCTTTAAAAGATTGATGTCAAGTAAGTTTTCCCCTTTTGCATCTAAAATGCTTCCATTAAATGATGGTTCGGCAGATAATCTTGCATTTTCATGAGCGCTGTTTACAATTATAAGCAAACTCCAGATGTATCCGATGTATTTTGCAGTGTCTACATAGGAGTCAAGGCCAAAAATCAGATGGTTTTCAAGTTTTGATATGTTAATGCATCCGGTGAATGATTTTAAAAATTCCTTGAAGTATCCAAGACATGGTTTTGCCGCTTCAAGCAGTTCTCTAGGTTCAGGTTTTGATGATTCCTCTTTCTCATCATCCTTATCGTCATCTTTTTCTTTTTTAGGATAATGGGCAGAATAAACCTTGATTTTCTTTAAAATTAGTATCTTCAAACATCCCTCAAATTTACTACCTGTTTTATCATAATTGAAAGCTATTCTGACTCCCAAATATAATAAAATAATAATAAATAAGATGATTATTAAAATAATCATCCCTAGGATGTTTAACATGTAATTGTTCCTATTCTTCTTCGTCTATATCTATTTTTGTGGTGAATTCAGGTTCAATGTATTCTCCTTCATCATAGTCACCATCATATTGGGAATCCATATAACCTTTTACCAAGTCACTGATAATCAGTCCCAAATCGGATAATGCCTTGTTTGTTTCGCTTCCTTTACTTAAGTCAAGTACACGAACGCCTTCTGCAGTATTTCCTTTTTTAGGAATCAGCACCATTGAAATCGGTTCAACACCGGCACCTGCACCTGCCGCATCACTTCCTTCTTTACCGAAAAGGTTTTCACCGGCTCCAAAGCCCACTCCCATTCTCATTACTGGGATTAAAATTTTATCTTCTGTTTCGATTGGGGACCCGATTACATTGTCCACAGTAATCAGTTTACGTAATTCTTCTACAGTTGCTTTAATATTTTCAGACATAGTTTCACATCCTAATTGTTAATTAATATTTGTTGTTAATGTTTAAAATATTTTTATAAATTTGTGAAACGATGCTAAATAGTAATACTTTTTTTACTTATAAGACATAAGTTTCAAGTGTAACTTTTTTCTTATAACATATTCTTCAAGTGTAAAGAGGTGCGTTTCAAGTGTAACTTTTCACTTATAACTTGTAACTTTTACCTGAAGAGGTGCATTTCAAGTGTAACTTATCACTTATCACTTATCATTATGTAAAAAATATATTCCTTATAACTTATAATCAATATGTAAAAAATAATTTACTTATAACTTATTACAATTTTCAGGTTCAAAAAATTATAACTTATAACTAAATTTTCAACAAAAAAAAGAAAAGTTAACAGAATCATAAGTATGATTCTGCAATTGATGCAACACCTGCGCCTGCATCTTCAATTACACCTAAACCTTTTAAGGTCATTCCGATAGCAGCAAAGGTTTGTGTTAATTCTTTGTAGGAAATATTTCCCATGTGTCCGATTCTGAAAATGTTTCCTTTCAAGTGATCTTGACCTCCGGCCAATTCCACACCATATTTGTCACGTGTAGTGCCTCTGAAGTCAGCATCTGTAATTCCTTCAGGCATTTTAACGGCGGTCACGGTTGCAGATGAAACAGCTTCATCAGCGAATAACTCTAAACCTAAAGCTTTAACTGCATCAACACTGGCTTTAGCAGCTTTGTGGTGACGTGCAACTCTTGCATCAAGTCCTTCTTCCATAACCATTTTCAACGCTTCATTCATTGCATAGGTAAGTGAAACTGATGGAGTGTATGGAGTTTCAGGTGGGACTTTGTCTCCGCTTTTTCTTACAGCTTTCATGTCAAGATAGAAAGTGTTGGTTTCCACTTTATCAACAGCCGCCCATGCGTCGTCGCTTAAGGTGATTGCTGCCATGCCCGGTGGTGCAGCCAAACATTTTTGAGATCCGGTAAGACAAACGTCAATTCCGAATTTTTCAACGTTTACTGCGTCCCCTCCAAGGGATGATACGGTATCTACGATGTATAATGCATCATAATTTTTCATTACTTTACCAATTTCTTCAATAGGTGCAGCTACACCGGTAGAAGTTTCGTTGTGGATAACACTTACAGCTTTAATGTCTTCGTCAGCTTCTAAAGCTTCTTCGATAGCTTCAGGAGTAACGGCAGTTCCCCATTCTACTGCCAATTCTTTAGTTTCAATTCCATGAGTGTTAGCTATTTTCATGAAACGTTCTCCGAATTTTCCACCAACAACATTTAACATTTTTTCTCCAGGAGCTACAGTGTTTGCAATACCTGCTTCCATAGCTGCAGTTCCAGATCCAGTTAATAAATAAGAATTATTTGGGGTTTGGAAAACTTTACTCATTAATTCAGTAGTTTCAGTTAAGATTTCACCATATTTAGCGCTTCTGTGGTTAACAACAGCTTGTGACATTGCATTGAGTACTCTTGGGTGTACTGTTGTTGGTCCAGGAAGCATTAATAAAATATCGTTCATTAAATTCCTCCAAAATATTAGCTTACTTTAAGCTATATATATTTTTTATTTTTATACTTATTAAATATTTTTAACATGTTATTTCATTCAGTTTTTCTGATGGTGAATTGGCATATTTTATCATATTGTTTAATTTTTCATTTAATTAATTAAATAATGGTTAGGTTATATGCAATTTAGTGGAGAAGAACTTCCATTTGGAGGAATTTTTAGAGATATTCTCTTTAGATGAAATGTTATTTTTGAAGAAGCAGCAGTGATGTGATAATTTTCTGGGCTTGTGGTGTATTCAAATCATCCAATGCATTTAGCTGTTCGATGCCCTTTTGATATTCGGTTAGTTCAGCATCTTTTTCAGTTAATTTTGCATCTTTTTCACTTAGTTCAGCATCTTTTTCAGTTAATTTTGCATCTTTTTCACTTAGTTCTGCATCTTTTTCGGTTAATTCAGCATTTTTTTCGGTTAGTTTCTGGTTTTGCTCTTCAATTTCCTGATCTTTTTTTTCCAGTTCTTCACCGTATACGTTGTATACGAGTTCTTCCATATCACTCTTATATTTTCTCATGTTAATCTCCTCCAACAGCTTTTTTTGCTTTTCTTTGCTTGGAATATTGTTCAATATCATTACCATCAATATTACTGCAATATCTCTTTTCATTTCTCTATCTGCAATCTTTGCATTTGAAAACACATGAGCCAATGCTTCGGTAATTTGTTCGCTGTACTTATCAGAGATATATTTCGGAATGAATGCAATATCCAATGCTTCGTTATCAGTTAATTCAATATTATGTTTTACTTTGTTAATAAGATTTTCATATTTTTCCCACAATTCGTCATCAGGGAAATATATGTAATGTGGTCTGATAATGTCTGTTTTGGTTATTTCGTATTCTTTAGGGAAATTTGAATAATCCTTTCTGCAGGTTACTGCAGTATACATCGGCAATGAATATATGAAACTACCAAATGTTTTGTATTTTGCAAATTTCCTTAAGGTTTTTTCAACAACATCTTCGGATTCATCTTCAAGATTAATCAGCATATGCTCTATTAATTCTCCTGTTGATTCGTCACTCTTACCTACGGAGTACAGTTCATCCATCCTTCCCATTTCCATATTTCTCAAAACGACTTCTGTAGGATATCTTCGACAATATTTGCCTGGCAATCCCAGATACTGGTGTTGCCTTTTTCTGAAAGCCATTGATGAATATTTCATTGTTGCATCAAATGTATGAAAGGGCTTTTTAAATTTCATATTTTTCCACCTTAAATATAAAATTTCCGGAAATTTATTTTTTAAATCCACATCGATGTATTTGATAGTCTAAATCATTTCATATATAACCTTTTTAACTAAAAAAGGAATTATTGATGTTTATTTGTAATTTAAAGGATTCATAATAATATTTACTTTACTTCATAAACAATAAATTATTTAATCAATTAAAGCCAAACTAATATTTAGTGAGGTTTAAATATGGAATTTGGACTCTGGGAAAAATATTACAAAGAAATTCTTGAAGATTTCGGTTTTTCACGTGAAGGCGATGAGGAATCCGCAAAACTGTTGGATGAAATATTGTTTGAAGAAGGTTGTCTTACATTGGATGATTTAAGCAAGATTGTAGGATTTTCAGATAAATTCATCGTATTTGGTGCAGGACCTTCCGTTAAGGAGCATATTCAGGAGCTGAAGGATAATTACGATTTAAAGGATTACGTTTTGGTTGCAGCTGACGGCGCAACAACCGCCATGATTGAGGAACGTCTTGTTCCGGATATAGTGGTTACAGATTTGGATGGAAACATTGACGATATCCTTTTGGCCAATTTGAAAGGGGCAAACATTGTAATCCATGCCCATGCAGACAACATTGAAAGAATTGCATCCTTAAGTTCATTTTTCAACAACGTATTGGGCACAACCCAGGCACAGCCAATCGGAAACCTCTATAATTTCGGCGGATTCACCGATGGAGACAGGGCAATATTTCTCTCAGTAGCTTTGGGAGCAACACAGATAATCCTTGCCGGAATGGACTTTGGAGATATTGTAACCAAATATTCAAGGCCTAATCTGGAAAGCAATTTGGCCAATGCCGATGAATTCAAAAAGAAAAAATTGGTTTATGCTGAAATGTTCACAAACTGGATAGTGGAAAACGAAAATGTGGACATCGTCAACCTTATGGAATAATTTTTATATTAATATGAATAAAAGTGGATAACATGGGAATTGAAGATATTTTAATGTATGATGAGAGTCTTTTTCAAAATATAAATGCTTTTGACCCAGATTACATGCCTCCAAATTACAATTTCAGAGATACTCAAATGGAGGCAATGGCGATGGCAATAAGACCAGCAATGAGAGGGGGTCAGCCATCAAATGCTGTTATTTTAGGCTCACCTGCAACAGGTAAGACAACGGCTATCAGAAAAGTATTTGAGATGGTTGAAAAGAATACTGAAAAAATCGTATGCGTTTATATTAACTGCCAAATCCATACAACCCGTTTTGGAATATTTTCTCAAATCTACAAAAAGATGTTCGGACATGTTCCTCCCGAAACAGGAGTTCCGTTCTCAAGAATCTATACTCAAATCATGCAGGATCTTCAAAAAAACGGCAAATCACTTATTATAGCTTTTGATGATATAAACTATCTTTTCCAAACAAACCACGCAAATAAGGTAGTCTACGATATACTTAGGGCTTATGAGGAATATCCCGGTGTGAGAACATCCATTTTTGCAATACTGTCCGATTTGGAATTCAAGTATGCATTTGACAAAAATGTAAATACAGTATTCATTCCTCAGGAAATCATGTTCCCGCTTTACACATATCCTGAAATCGAGGATATCCTAAAAGACCGTGTGAATGCAGGGTTTTTCCCAGGCGTTTTGGCCGATGACATCCTGGAGCAGATTGCAATGTACACTTTGGAAAATGGAGATTTGAGGGTTGGAATTAACCTTCTGAAATCCTGCGGCAACATTGCGGAAGCATCAGCAAGTCGTGAAATCACACAGGAACACTTCGATAAGGCTATTGAGTCCTTAGTTTCAGTTAATGTTTCCGAAACCCTAAAATCCTTAAATGATGATGAAAGAAATATATTAAAAATGATTGTTGATTATGATGGCATTTACACTGCCCGTGAACTTGGAGACATATATATAGAAAAAACAGGCTCCAGTTACTCATCATTCAATAGAATCCTTGATAAATTGGAATTTGTAAGATTGGTCGATACCAAATTTACAGGAAAAGGTGCAAGGGGCAAATCCCGCCAGATAATATTGCGGTTCGACCCCGAAGATTATGAAATCTAGCTTTTCCTGCTGGAAATTAGTTTTTTCTGTTAACATTAGAGTGTATGCATGGTAAGCCTATAGTCTAATGTGCAACTAAGGGTTTGGTATTGTAAAATCAATTAAATCCTTAGATTATGTACGGATTTTGAGCTGCAACAACAGAAATAACAGATAAAAGTAATGCTGCTATTACTACAAGCATTACCATGCAAGATTGAACATCTATGTTGCTGTATGCAATTTCGTCAACTATTGAATTTCTTTTTCTTAAATCTGCTTGTAATGTGGTGTCATTATTTCTCAACATATAAATCACTATATTAAAATTGTTGAAGGTTCATATATAAACAAAGAGATAGAGAGCATTTGAAGAGTAATATTTTTTGGAGAAAATCATGAAAAGCTATGAATATTTTGATGTAACTGCCGATATAGGATTAAAAGCTTATGGTGAAAGTCTTAATGAAGCGTTTGAAAATGCAGGACTTGCAATGTTTAACATAATCACTGATACATCTGATGTTGAGCCAACAGATGAAATTTCATTTGAAATAACTTCTGAAGACGAAGTATCTCTTCTTTATGATTATCTTGAGGAGCTTCTGTTTTATCATGAAATCGATTTCATGCTTTTCAGCGAATTTCATGTTGAAATCGATGAAGGTCTGCATCTGAAATCAACAATCAAAGGGGAGAAAATAGATTGGGATAAGCATGAGCGAAAAACCGAAATAAAGGCAATAACGTTTCATAAGATGAAAGTTATTAAAAAGGACTTCGTAGAGCTTCATGCTATTGTGGATTTATAAGATTTATATAATAATTAAGACATATTAATTTTCATGAAACGAACTCATACAATAACAAGGACATTTGAAATGGTGATGGGACTGATAGGATCTGTCATCGGAATATTTTCAGGTTCCTTTTTAATATTTCTGGAACATGTTGGTCAGGCACATGCTCCATTTTTGGGCATAATTGCCATTATCGCATCCGTTTTAGGTTTGGCGTCTTCTTTTTATGTTAAAAAGAACGTTGAACTTGCTGGTGTTGGTTTTATAATCGCAACAATGTTTGTCATCATAGGTTCCGACTACATAAATGCTGTAAGCGCAATATTTTTGATGATTGCAGGGGCATCAGCACTCTTTAGAAAATAACTCTTTTTTTACAATATTTATTCTGTAGTGAATTTTTCATATTCGATACCAGTTGCAATGTCGGCGGAAAGAATGCATTGAGTATTAAGGAAGTTTCCAGGCATTATTCCGCTTATTATAATCATTGAGTCAACTCATTTTTTTAATTTTTCCGTGAATCTACCAAAACCTTATTTAATTATCACACATAAATATTAAAACATAATATTTTAGTGATGCTTATGACAATAAAGGATGAAATCAAAAAAGTTAGAGATAATGTTTATGAAATTCCGGGCTCTTTTGATAAAAGAATGAGGGCTTCCGGAAGATTTTACATTGCTGATGAATATTTTGATGAACTGGAGGAGGGTGCAATAGAACAGATTGTCAATATCGCCTGTCTTCCGGGGGTTCAGAGATATTCCATCGGACTTCCAGACATTCACTTCGGATACGGATTTCCAATAGGTGGAGTTGCCGCATTCAGTATGAGAAACGGTATTGTATCACCTGGAGGAGTCGGTTTTGACATAAACTGCGGTGTCAGACTGATTAAATCAAACCTGACTCTTGAAGACATTGAGGACAAACTCGATGAGCTTACAGAAAAGCTGTTTAAAAATATTCCGTCAGGTGTTGGAAGCAAAGGTAAAATAAAGCTCAATGAAGATGAAATTAATGATGTGCTTGACCTTGGTGCCGAATGGGCTGTCAACAATGGATATGGATGGAGCGAAGATTTGGAAGTTTTGGAAGAAAACGGAAAAATGGAAGATGCCGATTCAAGTATCGTATCCGACAAGGCCAAAAAAAGAGGAATTCCTCAATTGGGTTCTTTAGGTTCCGGAAATCACTTTCTGGAAGTTCAAATTGTTGATGAGATTTATGATGATGAAGCGGCCAAGGCATTCGGCCTTGAGAAGGGAATGATTGTAATCATGGTTCATTCAGGTTCAAGGGGCTGCGGACATCAGGTATGTTCAGATTATTTAAGAGTAATGGATAAGGCATATAAGAAGTACAAAATCCAACTTGATGACAGACAATTGGCCTGTGCTCCACTTGACTCAAAAGAAGCTCAGGATTATATTCAGGCAATGGCTGCGGCAGCCAATTATGCATGGGCAAACAGACAATTGATGACTCACTGGATTCGTGAAACATTTGAGGATGTTTTGGGAAAATCCGCAAGGGAAATGGAAATGGACATTGTCTATGATGTGGCCCACAACATCGTCAAGATGGAAAGGCATAAAATTTACAACCGTGAAGAGGATGTGCTTGTTCACAGAAAAGGAGCCACACGTGCATTCGGCCCTGGAAGGGAAGAGGTTCCTGAAAAATACAGGGACATCGGACAGCCTGTGCTGATTCCTGGTACAATGGGTACCGCTTCATACGTACTTCGCGGAACAGACAAGGCAATGGAAGAGACATTCGGTTCCACCGCACACGGTGCCGGAAGGGTACTTTCAAGATCCAAGGCCAAAAAGGATTATGATGCTGATGAAATCACTGCTGATTTGGCAACAAAAGGTATTAAAATCAAGGCTACAAGCAAACATGTCATTGAAGAGGAAGCACCTGGTGCATACAAGGACGTTGACAGTGTAGTAAGGGTTTCAGACAGTACTGGTATTGCAAAACTTGTTGCTAAAGTCAAGCCGTTATCTGTTTGCAAAGGGTAGTTTAAAATGATTGGTATAATTGGTGGCAGTGGTGTATATGAAATTACACAAAAGGCTGACTCCTGTGAAGAGAAATTAGTCAAAACAGACTATGGGGATGTGAAAGTTTCAATCTTGGAGATATTTTCCAAAAAGGTGGCATTTATCCCCCGCCATGCACAGGGTCATTCAATTCCACCTCATAAAATAAACTTCAGGGCAAATATTGATGCTTTAAAAAACGTAGGCGTTACTAAAATAATAGCTACAAACTCCGTTGGGTCCATGAACGAAAACATGCCTCCCGGAGCTTTTGTAATTCCGAATGACTTTTTGGATTTCTCACAAAACAGGGCAAAAACCTACTTTGAAGATAAGGTGGTCCATATTGACGTTACAGAACCGTATTGTCCATATTTAAGGGATGTTTTAGCCCAATCAGGTGATGTTCTCCTTGGAGGCACATATGTATGTACCGAAGGGCCAAGATTTGAAACTCCTGCCGAGATAAAGATGTTTAAAATGCTTGGAGGGGACTTGGTTGGAATGACAGGCCTTCCTGAAGTCACCCTTGCCCGTGAGAGGGAGATGTGCTACAATTCAATATGTATCGTATCCAATTATGCATCAGGAATATCCGACCAGGAGCTTACAATCGATGAAGTGTTTGAGATGGTGGCTCAAAAGGAAACAGAACTGCTAGAATTGATTTATAATTTTATTAAAAACGTTGATGATAAAAAAGATTGCACCTGCAATCATGCTTTGGATGGTGCAGAGGTTTAGGTGATTTAAATGCGTTTGGCTGTTGTGTCTTCCGATGGTGTGAATGTTGATTTGCACCTTGGAAAAGGTAAAAACATTTGTGTTTATGACTATGAGGAGGATTTGACATTTGTCGAGTCCAGATCCGTTGAAATTGCAGAGGATTCAAAACATCAGGGAAGTAAGGTCTTAAAGGCTTGTGAAGACTGTGATGTTTTGATTGCAGTGGAATATGGTTTTAAGTCCAAAATCAAAGCTGAAGATATGGGAATTAAACTCGTAAAGGATGAAGGTCCTGTCGATGAGGTTTTGAAAAGATACATTGATCATTACAATTTTATGAAAAATTAACTTTTTTTCATAATTTTTTTTAAAAACATTTAAATAACAATAGTTATATATGATTAATTAGGGTAATATGAGGGATATTATCTGTTTATTGGATTTGTATTCGCTTAATTTGTCCTGTGCTCTATGTAAAATGAATATCTCCCAATAATCATTTAATTAGGCGAATACTATCTATCTTTAATTATTTTGATTTTAACTGCATTTATCTTGAAGCAAATTAGTGAACCTTATGTATTTTTTAACATTCAATCAATAATATTGAAGTGAAAAAAATATATTGTAAACTTTTTTTCAATCTATTGTAGCAATTTTGAAAATCGGTTTTGGTGGCTTTATTTTCAATTTTGAGGATGATGATTCAATTTTCATTTGTGTCCTGTAAACTTTTTGAAATTTTATTATTTAAAATTTTTTCCAGATTGTGGTCAAATTCCAAAAATTCAATAATCTTTATATATCATGAATAAAATATGTAACTATAACCTTTATGGGCGGGTTTTAAAAAAATAAAACTTAATAACAAATAATTCTTTAAATCAAGTGAGTATAGCTCACAATAGTCGAATAAACGATTATAAATGAATGGTAATTTATAATCCTTTTTAAAGTTTATTTTGAGTAGTAATTAATAAACTACAAAATTTAAGGCTATTTTTAAAATTTTAATGGCGTTACGCTATATTACTAAATATATAATAAATTTTATTAAACGGTAGATATAATGGCAAAAGCAAAATCAAGACGTAGAGTACGTGATACATGGAAAGAAAAGTCCTGGTATACTATCAAAACACCAGTGAACTTTGAAGACAAAGAAATTGGAGAAACTCCAGCAAAAGATCCAGAACTTCTCATTGGTAGAGGCGTAGAAGTTACTATGAGAGAATTAACCGGAGATTTCTCAAAACAATACATCAAACTCAGATTTGAAATTGATAATGTTGCAGGTGATGTTGCAAACACTAAATTCACCGGTCACAAAACCACAACTGATTATGTTAGAAGTATGATTAGAAGAGGAACTTCCAGAATCGATGCTTCCGCAGTTGTTAAAACCAAAGATGACCGCAAATTAAAATTACAAGTTTTAGCTGTAACCATCAGAAGAGCTAAATCTTCCCAACAAAGATTCATGAGAAAAACCATCGAAGATTTACTCGTAGAAGCAGCAGCTGAAAAATCATTTGATGATTTGGTAAAAGTATGTGTTAACGGTAAATTAGCATCTGAAATTTACCACAACGCTAAAAAAATCTACCCTCTCAAAAGGGTTGAAATTATCAAAAGTAAAGTAATCAAATAGGATTACTTTCCCACTTCTTTTTTTTCTATTTCATTTTTTTTGAATTACTGTTTTTAGATGACTGTATTCTGTCACTAATGTGTGGTCAACATGTATGATTCAGCAAAATATCAATACAGTTTGGCACTCACAATCAACCTGCAAAATAATTGATTATACGACACAGGAAATATAAATATATGACAAAAACTATCAAAATCATAGTGTCTTGGTCAAATATAATGCAAGTGTTGGCAATTATTTCACAATCGAAATCAAATGGTATATAGGTAAACCATCTGCCACTTCAATTTCTACATTAACTTGGAATGTTAAAATCACTGAAGCAGTCCTTATCGAAATTGATGTTTTTACTGTGTCCGAATTAAGCTATTTCGCCATGACAAACTGCAATTGGGTATGAGGTAATGTTTCAGCGTCTGAAATCACTGCCTGTGAGATAATGCAAAAATCCGAAAAAATTAATTCAAATTCGCTCATAAAAAATATACAATAGATTCAAAAATGCCTCATATAAAAAACTATATGTTGGCTTTGATTTGTGTTTTAATGCCTTTGGATGAAGTATAAATCCATATATTTAAAAAATAATCTTATTTTCCCATTTTTTTATTTTTCTTATTTTTACTGATGCAATTGTCTCAGATTCTATTTTTTTGAAAAATTATATTATACAAAAAAGAATATATATTTTGCATTCCCATATTAATATATAATAATATATTTTATTATTTCGTCAGTTTGAATTATCGTGAAAGTTGGATAGAAAAATTGAGGTTATAATATATGGATAGAAAACAAATATTTTTCGGTATTTGTTTGTTCATAGTGCTTTTATCCGGACTTTCAGTTGCATCTGCTGCAAATGCGGTGGATAATCATACAATTTCAACTGCAAGCGATGATTTAAACACTATTTCTAGAACAAACAATCAAGAGGATATTTTGGGAGATCCTGCAGGTAATTTTACTGGTCTAGATAGCAGTATCGACAAAACTCCTGATGGTGGCACTCTTTCTTTGGAAATCAATTATACATATTCCAGTGGAGATGTCGCTTTAGTCAACGGAATCGTCATTGACAAAAGCATAACCATAGACGGGAAAGGCCATACCTTAGATGCATCCCACATTGCTTCCATTTTCAATATAGGTGCAAATCACCGTGTTGTTTTGCAAAACATTCATTTCATCAATGCAAACGGAACCAATGGTGGGGCAATCAAACTGGATTCCACATCAACTCTTGAAATCGTTAATTGTTATTTCATTGATAACCATGTATCAAAAAGTGGTGCCGCCATTTACCTATCAGATTCATTTTCTACTTCGTCATACCTCAAAATTACCGGCACAACTTTCATTAACAATACCGCCAGTTATGGTGGAGCAATCTATCTTAATGAAAGTGCATCTCATTCATCTTCAATAGAGGATTCGTCATTCATAAACTGTAGTTCCACAGGTGATGGTGGATCAGCATATATCAGTGCTAGTAATGTTGCCTTCAGGAATGTTATATTTGACAACAACATTGCAGGTGATGACGGTGGTGCACTTTACTGGGAAGGTAGCAATGGAATAATTTACAATATAACATGTACAAATAACAGAGGAATAAGTGTCACTAAAAAGGATGGTAACACTTCAAGCACACGTGGTGGAACAATCATCATTACTGGATCAAATATCACCGTATCAGACTCCAGATTTATAAACGGTTCATCATTTATGGATGAAAGCAAGGATTATTCAAAAGTTGATGGTGGTGCGTTATTCGTTACTGGTAATGATGTTACAATAGACAATGTCGAATTCATTAATTGCAATGCCACTAATAATGGTGGTGCGGTATATGTCATAGGTAATAGGACTCATATCTATAACTGTGATTTTACTGACTGTATTGCAAGAGACGGTGCAGCTTTATATGTTAATGGTACTGGTTGCACTTTGTATAATTCTACTTTTACCAATAATGTTGCTAACGATGATGGTGGTGCAATATATTGGAATGGTGATGAAGGATACATATACAACATAACATGTATAAACAACAAAGGGGTAAGTGGGTATGATCCTCTTGAAGGTAAGTACTCAAGTACCAGAGGTGGAACAATATGTCTTACAGGTTCAAATGTAACACTTACTAAATCCAGCTTTACAATATCTTCCGCTTATATGAATGAGAGTATGAACTACTCAAAAGTTGATGGTGGTGCATTATTCATAACCGGTAATGATGTTATTGTTAATGATACTACATTTAGTTCATGTAGTGCTACCAATAATGGTGGTGCTATATATGTCATAGGTAATAGGACTCATATCTATAATTGTGACTTTAATGACTGTGTTGCAAGAGACGGCGCAGCATTATATGTCAATGGTGTGGACTGTACTTTGTATAATTCCACATTCACAGACAACATAGGTAATGATGACGGTGGTGCAATATATTGGGAAGGTGACAACGGATACATGTACAATATTACATGCATCAACAATAAGGGTGTAAGCGGATGGGACCCTCTTGAAGGTGAATACTCAAATTCCAAAGGGGGAACAATATGTCTTACAGGTTCAAATGTAACAATAGACACATCATCTTTCGCCCAAAGTTCCGCCAAATCCGATGGTGGAGCACTGTTCATAACAGGTAATGACGTAAAAGTTATGCATTCCAATTTCACAAATTGCATTTCAACAGCAAAAAATGGTGGGGCAGTATATATCATCGGTAACGAAACCCACATTTTTGACTGTATTTTTGACGACTGTAAGGTTGATGTGGTCACTGACCACCGTGGTGGTGCAATCTATGTAGCCGGTAATGACGCAAACATCACAAAATCAACTTTCACAAATACCGAGGCTGTTGTCGGTGGTGCAATATTCATTGAAGGTAACGGCACTATAGTTGATGACTCAACATTCAAACACAATGATGCAGTTTCCTCTGTTGGCGGTACCGGTGCTGCAATCAACATCAACGGTGCAAACGCAGTTATTGTCAATTCCAGATTTTCCGACGGCAAAGCCGTAAACTATGGTGGTGCCATAGCTGTATGGGGTTCAAATGCAGTGCTTGAAGGCAACACATTCAACAACTCAATAACCACAAAATTTAATGGTGGTGCTGTATTTGTAGACGGTGCAAATACAACAATTTCACTTTCAAATTTCACACAGTGTAACGCTTTGGGTGATCCATATGCCCGTGGTGGTGCAATCGATGTTCAGGGTGATGATGCAAGGATATTGGATTGTAACTTTGATGAGTGTGACTCACACTATGGTGGGGTAATATATGTAAGCGGTACCAATGCCTACATTAACAGTTCCTCATTCAAGAACAGTGAAGCATATGATGGTGGAGCAATCTATATTGAAGGTATCAACACTACCATATCCTATTCCAACTTTACAGATGTCTCTGCTAGAGATTATGGCGGATCAATATATGTGGCAGGGAATAATGCAGATATTTTAGAAAGTAATTTCATAAGAAGCACAGTTGTAAACAGAAATGGTGGTGCAATATTTGTTGCAGGTTCCAATGCAAACATTGAAAAATCCAACTTCACTTCATCCAAAGCTTTGAACACTAAAAATAAAGCTCTTGGTGGTGCAATTTATATTGAAGGGTCTGATGCAGTTGTCAATCAGTCCAATTTCGATGACTGTCAGGCCAGTGAAGGTGGAGGTGCTATTTACGCATACGGTAATGCTGCAAAAATCGAAGATTCCATATTCACTTCAAACACAGCAAAATACGGTGGTTCAATTTATTTAACATCATGGGGTTCTTCAATAAAAGGATCCAATGTATCAGGAAGCATTGCCAGTGAAAACGGTGGTGGAGTATACGTTGCAGAGGGAAGTATTCAAATATCCGAAAGTAATTTCGATGATTGTATAGCTAAAGGTACTTCATCAACCAATGGTGGAGGGGCTATTTATATTAATGGTCCGGATACTCACATTTCATCATCTAATTTCACAGGCAATAGGGTTCCAGGTAATTTAGCCCGTGGTGGAGCTATTTTCATCAATGGGGAAAGGACAGTAATTGAAGGTTCAGAGTTTGACAACAACACTGCTAATCAGGGTGGTGTGATTTTCATTGAAGGTAAGGATGCAATCATCGACACATCCAAATTCTCCAACAGTTCATCAAGGTCCTCCGGTGGTTCAATTTATGTTAAAGGGGATGAAGCAACAATCAGACTCTCCAGCTTTGACAATATTACCGCAGGAAATGATGGTGGAGCTATTTATGTAGATGGTGCAAGAACTAACATACTAAATTCATCATTTTATAACTGTACTGTTAAAGGCAAGAAAGGTGGAGCAATCTATATTGATGATATAGGAACTACAGTTGCCTATTCAAACTTCACCTTATCAAAGGCCGGTGAAGGGGGAGCAATCTATATCCGTGGTGTAAATACAACCATTTCATACTGTAATCTGGATGAGAATGTTGCTGATTCTGCCGGTGCAATTAAAGTTTACGGTGATGATACAATTATATCAAACTGTAATTTCACTTACAACAATGCAACATCCAAAACTTTAGGTAGTGGAGGTGCATTGGACATAGGTGGTTCAAACGCATCTGTTTACTATTCCTGGTTTGACCATAACGACGCAGTGCTTGATGGTGGTGCAATCAACTGGCTCGGTGGACACGGGGACGATTCCATTATAGGATCCACTTTCACAAATAACGTGGCTCACGATACCAATAAAGGTGGAGGTGCAATCTACTGGACACAGGGAAACGTTATTGCATCAGGGGGTTTAATCAAGGATTCCATATTCATCAACAACACTGCAGCATCAAGACACGGAGGAGCTATTGACTGGTTCCACGCTAAGGACAGTAGAATTGAAAATTGTCTGTTTATCAACAACACAGCTGCACGTGACGGTGGAGCTCTCTATACCGGTGACCAGGGTGGTAAAAGTACAAACTTAACTATTATCTACAGCCAATTCTATAACAACACTGCAGGATTATATGGTGGAGCTATTGCAAATCAGATGGCTGATTCATATCTGTTTAACAACACATTTGACGGAAATAAAGCTAATGCCGGTGGAGGTTCCATATTGATGAAGGAAGGTCCTGCTAAAAACTGTATAATCGACCATTGTTACATCTATAATTCACATGTTGGTAATGTAAGCGGTGGTTACGGTGAAGGTGGTGGAGCAATTCTTTTAGGTGTAAAAGGAGATTCAAATATTACCATTTCAAATTCCGCTATCTTTAATTCTACAATTGAAAGAGGACCTGGTGGTGCAATTGCAATGTTAGGTTCCGACTGTTCATTAATCAACGTTACAATTGAAGTCGCTTCAACACAAAATGATGATGGTGGTGCAATCTATTGGAAAGGTGCCAACGGTATGCTCAATAACGTTACAATATTCAATTCTTCATCAAATTCAGTTGACGGTTCAAAATCATCTGATGGTGGTGCCATTCATGTATCAGGTTGGTATTGTACCTTAAATGATATTAAAATATTCAAATCTTCAGCAAACAATGATGAAAATTGTGCAAAAACCAACAATGGTGGAGCCATTTACATCAGCGGTTCCAGTGATGTATTGACCAATATTATCATTGATAATTCTTCATCCAAAAATGTTAAAATGAATGCTGGTGGAGGAGCAATTTACTATGCCGGATATGGAGGTACATTAGTCAACGCAACAATTTCAAACACATTCGCTTCCGGTAACGGTGGTGCAATCTATTGGAGAGGAAGTACTCCTAAGGAATTTAACAACATTTCAATTACATATTCCCAAACAGAAGTGATTGATTCTGCCAACAGTGCTGACGGTGGTGCAATCTATGCGACTACTCTTACTGAATTAAATAATGTTACTATTGAAGGGGCACGTGCCTATAAGAACACAGGGGATGTTCACGGTGGTGCAATCTATTTGAAAGACGGCAAAACTTTAAACAATGTTACTGTCATCGGTTCACGCGCTTCAACTGACGATGGAATTTCACAGGGTGGAGCTGTTTATTTCACAAGGGAAAGAGGTTCCTCCAATATTTATGTTTACAATTCAACATTCGAAGAAAACAATGCTGATTTGGGTGGTGGATTATACTTTAAAAAGATAACTGCCCGTATATATGGCTCTTCATTTACAGGCAATGTCGCTAATCAAAATGGTGGAGCTTTGTACAGTGAAAATGAAGATGAATTGATATATGATTCCACTATTGACCATAATAGTGCAAAAAAGGGTGGAGGAATATTCTCTCAAGACGGCCATGTTCAGTTAACAGATTCCCTTATGGAATTCAACACTGCTGAAGAGAAAGGTGGTGCAATCTATTATAATTATAATAATAAAGGCGGATCAAGTATAATACTTAGAAGCGATTTGCTCAACAACACTGCATTCCAGGGTTCAGCAATATACGGTACCAAATTCAACAGATTCTCCTTGCAGGATTCTGTTCTTCTGGACAATCAGGCTAATTCAAAAACATTCATAGAAAAACATGTTGGTGTGGATGAGCAAGGAAACAACTACACCAGTGCAATATTTTTAGGATTTGACAATCTCCTTAATGCAATCTGGCAGGAAAGCACCTATGCACTTTCATGCAGTAATGTAACCTACTGGGGAGTTGATAACAGAACAAAAGCTAATTCAGCTCCAAAACAAAGCGACAGGGAAGTAAATATCAATGTTACTGTTGAAGTGTATGATGGAAGAGGAGTGCAATTGACAACCGCCGATGTTGTAACCGATAAGGACGGTAAGGTCACATACAATTTTGACGCTAAAGACGGCGAAACATACTATTTTGCATATGTACATAAAGCTGACAGGTACTACACTTATTTAAGAGATACTCTGTCAAACAGAAGTATCGTTAATATCTACGTTCACAATCCGATTTTCTATTCCCAGAACCAGACAGTACTCATTGAATTGACTGACGGTGCATGGGGTAACCTCAACGGAACAGTAACAGTAACATTCAACGATACAAACCACACAACATTCGAAATTGAAGTGCTCAACGGTACCGGAGCAAGATACAATATTTCAGGCCTGCCTATCGGTCATTACAATGCAACAGCTTCATTTAGTGGTGATTTGGACCACACAGGCGATACTGATTGGGCATTGTTTGAAGTGGTTCCGTACAATGATTTGCACATTACAAAAGAGGTTAATATAACTGCAGATTATGTAAACGTTTCCGATGTTATAAAATACACAATAACAGTAACCAACCACGGTCCAAGTAAGGCTTACGGCGTAAACGTGACAGAAAGATTAAGTCCATATCTCAAATTGGATAGGGCTAAAGCGACAACAGGTAGCTATAATCTTACAGGCGGCTACTGGTATATCGGCGATTTGGAAGTTGGTGATTTTGAAACATTGACAATAACTGCTGAAGTAATTCATATGGGACCTATTACCAACACAGTTTGGGTAACAGGTTTAGGAAACGATACAAATCTCTCCAACAACGTCGCTTCAGCACGCAACTTCACAGCTGTAGACCTCATCGATTTGCGCATCTATAAGACTGTCAATGTCACTGCTGAAGTTGTAAATGTGCTTGACATAATCCAGTTCAACATTACAGTATTCAATGACGGACCTTCCAATGCAACAGGTGTTGTTGTAGAAGAACCTATTGACGGTCATTTGAAAATAATTTCCAACAAGACAAGTACAGGAACATACAGAGGAGATACCTGGAATATCGGATATCTTGCAAAAGGCGCCAATGCAACATTAACAATCGTTGCCCGTATTGCTTATCCTGGAAACATTTCAAATGCAGTTCATGTTTTCGGATTTGAAAACGAATCCAACTATAAAAATAATTATGCAGCTATCAAAAACCTTACAGCAATAGCCAATGTTGACTTGAAAGTTACCAAAGAGGTTAATGTAAGCGGTTCTGTCAACGTAACCGATAAAATCAAATTTACCATTAATGTTACAAACAACGGTCCTTGCAATGCAACTGGTGTATATGTAAGTGAAATTTTAAGCAAGCATCTTAAGATTTTATCCAACACTACAACCAAGGGAGACTATGACGGTGCCACATGGATTGTCGGCGATTTAAATAAAGGGGAAACCCAAAGCCTAACAATCATAGCTGAGGTAATATCAGCGGGCACAATTTCCAATGCAGTTGCAATATTCGGTTCAGACAACGATACAAACAAATCAAATAACAATGACAGCATTGAAAACATAACCTCATTTGACATTGTCGATTTACAAATCAACAAGACTGTTGATATCAAAACAAGCACAGTCAATGTAAGTGACAGAATAGTATTTACAATTACAGTTAAAAACAACGGACCTTGCGATGCCACAAATGTAAATGTCACCGAGAAGTTAAGCCCTCATCTTAAAATGATTGAATATCATACCTGGGCAAGTACTTATGATGTTGGAAAAGGCATTTGGTATATCGGCACCTTGACTAAAGGCGATTGGCGTGAACTGGTCATTACGGCCGAAGTTATTTCTGCAGGAAACATTTCTAACGTGGTTGTCGTAACAAGCAGTGAAAATGATACCAACAAATCCAACAACAAGGATGAGATTCCTAATATCACAGCAATAGACATTGTCGATTTGCAGATTAAAAAAGAGGTAAACGTCTCAGGTGTCATTAATGTGACAGATTACATCAAATATACAATCACTGTGTTCAATGCAGGTCCTTCAAACGCAACAAACGTAAACGTATCAGAGGTTTTAAGTTCCCATCTCAAGCTGATTAAAGCAGAAACAGCTAACGGTTATTATAATGTAACTAAAGGTATGTGGTACATCGGCGAGCTGAAAAATCAGTCAACCGCAGTTTTAACCATTCATGCTCAGGTGATAACCAACGGAACCATTTCAAATGTGGTCGAGGTAAACAGTACAGAAAAAGACACTGACCTGTCAAATAACAAAGATCAAATTGTGGATATTGCTGCAGTAAATATAGTTGATTTGCAGATTAACAAGACAGTTAATGCTTCTTCAACCGATATTGACATAACTGAAGTGATCATGTTTAATATTACTGTCTATAATGCAGGTCCTTGTAATGCTACTGATGTATATGTATGTGAACCTTTAAGCGATATTCTTCAAATAATCAGTAATGTTACCAGTCAGGGCAGCTATGATGGTTATACATGGATTATCGGTAACCTGACCAGCGGATCCACTGCAACCTTAACAATTGTTGCCCAAAGCGCATATTCAGGTACTATTGAAAATGCAGTTAATGTAACATGCCGTGAAATTGATACTAACCTTACCAATAATAAGGATAACATTACTCCAATTAATGTATCAGCACATATGGATTTGGCCATAAATAAAACAGTCAATGTCACAACCGGCGTTGTTAATGTCAGTGACTTGATTGAGTTTACTGTCATCGCATATAACAACGGTCCATGTAACGCAAGTGGTGTATATGTATATGAAGCTTTAGACACTGCCCATCTAACTTTGGTTTCAAGCAGTGCAACTAAAGGGGTTTACGATAATCAGACTACATGGAACATTGGCTTTTTGAATGCCGGCGAAAATGCTACCCTGACAATTGTTGCAGAGGTTACTGCAGTGGGCAATTTCTCAAATTATGTTGCAATATTCGGTTTCGGTAACGATACTAACATGTCAAACAACAATGCAAGCATTCCAAACATTACCGCAAAACCTATAGTTGATTTAAACATTACAAAATCTGTCAACGTTGGAACTGTTGTCGATTTCAACGACACAATAATATTTACAATTACAGTCAGAAATAAAGGTCCTTGCGAAGCAACCAATGTGAACGTGACCGAAGCTTTGGATTCACACCTTAAACTGGTTGTTTATCATACATGGGGCAGTGACTACAATGTTACTGAAGGCATCTGGCATATCGGTACTCTGGCCAAAGGTGACTGGAGACAGCTAATCATTGAAGCCAGAGTAATTGCAGTCGGAAACATTACCAATGTGGTTAGTGTAAACAGCACAGAAGAGGACACCAACAAATCAAATAACAATGCAAGCATTCCTAATATCACAGCAATGCCTATTGTTGATTTACAGATTAAAAAAGAATCCAATGTCACAGGAGATGTCGTTAATGTAACAGACTACATCAAATACACAATAACCGTATTCAATGACGGTCCTTGCAATGCTACAAATGTCAATGTCAGTGAGGTTTTAAGCAGTCATCTCAGATTTGTCAAATCTGACACAGCAAACGGTTATTACAATGTGACTGAGGGTATCTGGCATGTTGGAGATTTGAAAAATCAGTCCACAGCTGTTTTAACCATCGAGGCTCAAGTGGTAAGTGAAGGAATCATTTCCAATGTGGTTGTTGTAAACAGTACTGAAAAGGACACAGATCTTGATAACAACAGGGCAGCAATTGATGATATCACTGCTGTTATTGTCTTCGATTTACAAATCAAAAAAGTGGTTAACGTTTCAAGAGATATTGATGTGACTGAAATAATCATGTTTAACATTACAGTTCACAATGCAGGTCCTTGTAATGCTACTGATGTATATGTGGCCGAACCTTTAAGCTATAATCTCAGAATCATAAGCAATACCACTACTCAGGGAACTTACGACGGTTATACATGGATTATCGGTAACATGACCAGCGGTTCTACCGTCAATTTAACAATCGTTGCAAGCATAGCTTATGGTGGTATAATTGAAAATAAGGTTAATGTGACCGGTAGGGGAATTGATTATAATCTTTCAAACAATAAGGATAACGTTACACTTAACGCAACAGCTCATGTAGATTTGAGTGTTTCAAAAATCGTTGTCGGCAATCCTACTGTTGTAAATGTCTCTGACAAGGTTGAATTCGTTGTTGAGGCATATAATGACGGTCCTTGCAATGCAAGCGGTGTTTATGTGTCTGAAATTTTAGACTTTACTCATCTCGGACGCAATTTCACTTATTATGTATCTGCTCCGGGCACTACATATGATGGAAGAACATGGATTATTGGTAATTTAAACAGTAAGGAACGTATTTCTTTAACAATTGTTGCTTGGGTTATCGCACCGGGCAATTTCACAAACTATGTTGAAATATTCTGTTACGACAATGATACCAACAAATCAAACAACAATGCAAGCATCTCGAACATTACCGCAAAACCTATCGTTGATTTGAATATTACAAAAACTGATAATATTACAAACCGTACTATTCACTACAACGATACAATTCTCTTTACAATAACAGTTAGAAACAACGGTCCGTCCAATGCTACAAACGTGAATGTTACTGAAGTTTTAGATTCTCATCTTAAACTGGTAAGTTATAGTACAGGGGCTAATTATAATGTTACTAGCGGTGTTTGGTATATCGGTGATTTGGCTAAAGACGATTGGAGACAACTGGAGATTGTTGCAAGAGTGACTTCAGTTGGAAACATTACCAATGCTGTTAGTGTAAACAGTACAGAAGAAGATACAAACAAATCCAACAACAATGCAAGCGTTCCTAACATTACCGCAATACCTATTGTTGATTTAAACATTACAAAAGAGGTCAATGTTACCGGAAACATTGTAAATGTAACTGATTACATCAAATACACAATCACTGTATACAATGCTGGTCCGTGCAATGCTACAAATGTCAATGTAAGTGAGGTTTTAAGCGGTCATCTAAGATTTGTTAAATCCGACACAGCAAACGGTTATTACAATGTGACTGAGGGCATCTGGCATGTTGGAGATTTGAAAAACAAATCATCTGCAGTTTTAACCATTGAAGCTCAAGTGATGAGCAATGGAACCATTTCAAATGTGGTTGCTGTAAACAGTACAGAAATGGACACTAACATGTCCAATAACTGGGCTGAAACTAAAAATCTCACATCAGTAATCGTATTTGATTTGCAAATCAAAAAATCAGTAAACGTTTCATCAACAAACGTTGACGTGACAGATAAACTTAAATTTACCATTACAGTTCACAATGCAGGTCCTTGCAATGCCACTGATGTATATGTAATCGAGCCTTTGGCTAAAAATCTTATAATTAGGGGCAACACTACTACCCAAGGCCACTATGATGGATATAAATGGTATATCGGAAACATGACCAACGGATCTACAGTCAATTTAACAATTGATGTGGATATTGATTATGCAGGAATTATTGTAAACAGGGTTAATGTGACCGGTACAGGAATTGATTATAACCTTTCCAACAATAAGGATAGCCTTACACTTAATGCAACCGCTCATGTAGATCTTCAAATATTTAAATTATATACTGGTAATAATGTTGTCAATGTCAGTGATTTAGTTGAATTTACAGTTATTGCTTATAATGGTGGTCCTTGTAATGCAAGCGGTGTCTATGTGCTTGAAGAGTTAGATTTCACTCATCTAGGACGTAATTTCACTTATATTGCACCTAGAGGCACTACATATGATGGCCATATCTGGGATATTGGTCGCTTAAACGTGCATGAGGTTCTTGTATTGAGAATATCTGCTTGGGTTATCGCACCGGGCAATTTCTCAAACTATGTTGAAATACATGGTTATGACAATGATACTGACCCATCAAATAACAATGACACTATCGATAACATTACAGCATTGCCTATAGTTGATTTAAACATTACAAAAGAATCTGATGTTATAAATAATACAGTATATTACAATGATACAATCACATTCACAATAACTGTTAGAAACAACGGTCCGTGCAATGCAACTAATGTAACAGTAAATGAAGTTTTAGATTCCCATCTTAAACTGGAAAGTTATAGTGCGGGGGCTAATTATAATGTTACCAGCGGTGTCTGGTATATCGGTGATTTGGCTAACGGTGACTGGCGTAAGTTAGAGATTATAGCTAGAGTAATCTCTATTGGAAATATTACCAATGTGGTTAATGTAACCAGTACAGAAAATGACACTGATAAATCAAATAACAATGCAAGCATTCCTAATATTACTGCAAAACCTATAGTTGATTTAAGAATCAACAAAACCGTCAATGTTACCGCTACTGAAGTTCCGGTGACCGAAGTAATCAAGTTTACTATTACAGTATCAAATGACGGTCCTTGTGATGCGGTCAATGTATATGTTTATGAACCTTTAAGCGATTGTCTTAGCATTATCAGCAATACCACAGGCAACAATACCAGTACTATCCAATGGTATGACGGATATACATGGTTTATCGGTAATCTGACTAACGGTACCAATACAACTTTAACAATTGAAGCAAGAATTGTATACTCCGGAATTATAAGAAATTATGTTAACGTGACCAGTAATATGACTGACATTGACCCAAGCAATAATGAAGATCAAATCACTCCTATTACTGCAGTTACCAAAGTTGACCTGGCAATTAACAAGACAGTCAATGTCACAACAGGCATTGTCAATGTAGGTGATCTGGTTGAATTCAATATCACTGCTACAAACAACGGTCCTTGTAATGCGAGCGGTGTCTATGTGCTTGAAGCTTTGGATTTCAACTATCTTGTCGAATACAGTCATAATGCAACTCCTGGCACCACATATGACGGTTACACATGGTATATCGGCTACTTGGATGCAGGTGCCACTGCTACTTTGACAATTGTTGCTCGTGTGACAGAACCTGGAAATTTCTCAAATTATGTTGAAATTTTCGGATTTGACGAAGATACCAACATGTCCAACAACAATGACACTATTCCTAACATCACTGCAATACCTGTAGTTGATTTGGACATTACAAAAGAGGTCAATGTCAATGGGGAAGTGTTGGTTGGACAAACTGTCGTATTTACAGTCACTGTTAGAAATAACGGTCCTTGTGATGCTACCAATGTTAATGTGACTGAAGTATTGAGTCCTCATCTTGAAATGGTTGAATACATTACCTGGGACAGCTATTATGATGTCGATGCAGGTATCTGGTATATTGGTGATTTGGCCAAAAATGATTGGAGACAAATTATTATCGTGACCGAAGTCGTTTCAGTCGGAAACATTACCAATGCTGTTAGCGTAAACAGTACAGAAAACGATACAGACAAATCCAACAACAATGATACAATTCCTAACATTACTGCAAAACCTGCTGTTGACCTGCAGATTACTAAAGACGTAAATGTAACATCAAGATTTGTTGAGGTAACTGATTACATAGAATATATTATTGTCGTTTATAATGACGGTCCTTGCAATGCAACCAACGTCAATGTAAGTGAGCCTTTAAACTCTTATCTTAAATTTGTCAATGCTACAACCGAATTCGGTTATTATAATGCTACTGAAGGTATTTGGCATATCGGCAATATGACAAACGGTTCATATGTGAATTTAACTATTGTGGCTCAGGTCATAAGGGATGGAATCGTCATTTCAAATGTGGTTGTTGTCAACAGCACAGAAAACGATACCGATCCATACAATAACAGGGATGAAGTCATCATTGCAGCATTGCCTGTTGTCGATTTAAGAGTCAACAAAACTGTCAATGTCACATCTGATGAAATAGGCGTAACAGATTATATTGAATTTACAATTACAGTGTTCAATGACGGTCCTTGTAACGCTACCGGTGTATATGTAATCGAATCATTAAGCGACAAACTCGCTTTGATTAGCAACGTTACAAGCCAAGGTCATTATGACGGTTACACATGGAACATTGATAACATTACTGTCGGCAATAACGTTACATTAACAATTGTTGCTCAGGTTATTTATGCAGGAAACATCTCAAATGCTGTCGTTGGCTTTGCATATCAAAATGAAACCAACTACACAAACAACAATGCAAGCATCAAAAATATCACTGCAATAACCAATGTTGACCTGCAGATTACCAAAAAGGTCAATGTAAGTGTTGTCAATGTAACCGATAAAATCGAATTCACAATATCCGTTACAAATGTCGGTCCTTGCAATGCTACCGGTGTATATGTAAGTGAAGTTCTAAACTCTCATCTGAAAATCGTATCCAATACTACAACCATGGGGGAATATGACGGCGCTACATGGGTTATAGGTAATCTGGATAAAGGACAAACCCATAATCTGACAATTATTGCTGAAGTCATATCATCAGGAAATATTACCAATTTCGTCAACGTTACAAGCAATGACAACGATACCAACAGATCCAATGATAATGCAAGCATTAAAAACGTTACTGCTTTTGACATTGTTGATTTAAACATTACCAAGACAGTTGACGTTACAGGCGTTGTCGCCCTAGGCGATTCAGTTGTGTTCACCATTACTGTCTGGAACAATGGTCCTTGTGATGCTACCAATGTTAATGTTACTGAGGTTTTAAGTCCTCATCTTAAAATGATTGGATACAGTACCTGGGACAGCTATTATAACGTTACTGAGGGTGTCTGGTATATTGGCAAATTGGCCAAAGACGATTGGAGACAACTCATTATCTCAACTGAAGTGATTTCAGCAGGTAACATTACCAACGTGGTTGTTGTTACAAGTACAGAAAACGATACAAACAAATCAAACAACAACGCAAGTATTCCTAACATTACTGCTGTGGATGTCGTTGATTTGACAATTACAAAAGATGTCAATGTTAAAGATGTCGTATTGGTGGGACAAACTGTCGTATTTACAATAACAGTTAGAAACATTGGTCTTTGTGATGCTACCAATGTTAATGTTACTGAGGTTTTAAGTCCTCATCTTAAAATGATCGGATACAGTACATGGAACAGTGAGTATAATGTCACTGAAGGTGTCTGGTACATTGGCACATTGATTAAGGGAGATTGGAGACAACTGGTCATTGTAGCTGAAGTTGTTTCTCCTGGAAACATTTCCAATGTTGTCGCTGTAACAAGCAGTGAAAATGACACTAACGAATCCAACAATAACGCAAGCATTAAAAACATTACTGCCTTGGATATTGTTGATTTAACTATTAATAAGACTGTTGACGTTACAACAGATACTGTTTGCATCGGCGATTCAATCATATTTACAATTACTGTTAGAAATAATGGTCCTTGTGATGCTACCAATGTTAATGTTACTGAGGTTTTAAGTCCTCATCTTAAAATGGTTGACTATCATACTTGGAACAGTGAGTATAATGTCACTGAGGGTGTCTGGTATATTGGCAAATTGGCTAAAAACGATTGGAGACAGTTGATTATTGAAACTCAGGTAATCTCAGCAGGAAACATTACAAATGTGGTCAGTGTTAACAGTACTCAAAACGATACCAACAAGTCCAACAATAATGCTAGTGTCCCTAACATCACTGCTGTGGACGTTGTTGATTTATCTATTAATAAGACTGTTGACGTTACAACCGGTTCTGTTTGTATCGGTGATTCAATTATATTTACTATTACTGTTAGAAATAATGGTCCTTGTGATGCTACCAATGTTAATGTTACTGAGGTTTTAAGTCCTCATCTTAAAATGGTTGACTATCATACCTGGAACAGTGAGTATAATGTCACTGAAGGTATATGGTATATTGGTGATTTGGCCAAAGACGATTGGAGACAACTGATTATTGAAACTCAGGTAATCTCTGCAGGTAACATTACAAATGTGGTCAGTGTTAACAGTACTCAAAACGATACCAACAAATCAAACAACAACGCAAGTATTCCTAACATTACTGCTTGGGATGTCGTTGATTTGAATATTACCAAAAAGGTCAATGTTGGTGATGTTGTGCTGGTAGGACAAACAGTTATATTTACAATAACTGTTTGGAACAACGGTCCTTGTGATGCCACTAATGTTAATGTTACTGAGGTTTTAAGTCCTCATCTTAAAATGGTTAACTATTACACATGGAACAGCTATTATAACGTTACTGAGGGTATTTGGTATATTGGTAACTTGGCTAAAAACGATTGGAGACAGTTGATTATTGAAACTCAGGTAATCTCAGCAGGTAACATTACCAATGCGGTTGTTATCACAAGCACTGAAAACGATACCAACAAGTCCAACAATAATGCTAGTATTCCTAACATTACTGCAAAACCGGCTGTTGATCTCTACATTACAAAAACAGCCAATGTTTCAGGTGTTGTCAATGTTACTGGCATAATCGAATTTGACATTGTTGTATATAATGCAGGTCCTTGCAATGCAACCAACGTCAATGTGAGTGAGGTTTTAAGTCCTCATCTCAAACTGCTCAACAACATAACCCAAAACGGATATTATGATGTTGGTGAAGGCATCTGGTATATAGGTAACTTAACCAGTCAGAACAGGGCATACCTGTCAATAATTGCTCAGGTAATCAGTAACGGCACAATCTCAAATGTGGTTGTTGTAACTAGCAGTGAAAATGACACCGATCCGTCCACAAACAGGGATGAAATCGACAACATTACTGCAGTAAACATTGTTGATGTAAGTGTCAATAAGACAGTAAGCAAAACAACCGCAAAAGTTGGAGACGAAATTGTCTATGTCATCACAGTCCATAATTATGGCCCATGCGATGCAACAGATGTAAATGTCACTGAAAAACTATCAGATAACGTTGTCTTGATTAAATATAATGCAACCATAGGTGATTATAACGCATCCGAAAACATTTGGTATATAGGAAAACTCACAAATGGTTCAACCCATACATTAACTCTGACTGTTGAAATCATTCGTGAAGGAACAATTGAAAATGCGGTAATCCTCAAGTCAAACGAAACCGATACCAACATGACCAACAACAATTACACAAGTGAAAATGTAACTGCCGAAAAATACTCTACTCCAATTGATCTCAAAACAGAAAACATCACTTACGGTGAGGATGAGATTTTGGTTGTAATTCTGCCTAAAGGTGCAACAGGTGTTGTAAACATCACTGTTGGAGATAGAAACTACACTGATGTTCCAATCAATCAGGGTATTGTGGAACTTCCTGTAGTTGATTTGGGTGCCGGAGATTACAATGTCACAGTTGTATATGGTGGAAATGACAAATACTTACCTAATTCAACATCCGGAATCTTCAATGTCGCTAAACTGATTCCAATAATCACTATTGAAGTTGCAGACATTTGGGTCTGGGAAATTGAAGTATTGAACGTGACTGTCAATGCACCTGGTGTCGTATTCGTAACAGTCAACAACATAACTGTTGAAATTCCGCTTGAAAATGGTGTTGTAACCACTGATGTATTGGCTGCCTTAAACAGCAAGCTTGACTATATGGGAAATGCAACCTGGAATATTATTGGTTTGCCGGTTGGAACATATCCTGCATTTGCACTTTATCCTGGAAATGAAAACTACACAAGCGTAAATACTTCAGACGTATTCCATGTAAGGGATTTGATACCTACAGATGTTGTTGTAACAGCTGATGATATCCATGTCGGTGAAAATGCAACAATCAACATTAAAGTTGGTCCTAAAGGAGTAACCGGAAATGTTACAGTGGTTTTAGAAAATGAAACTTACACTGTCTCATTGGATGAAAACGGAAATGCGCAACTGATTGTACCTGGCCTCAGTGCAGGTGAAAAGGACGTGCATGTCTACTATAACGGAACGGATTTATATCTTCCAAGTGATAATGCAACCACATTCGATGTATTGAAAGTAATGCCTCCGGTCAGTGTTGATGCACCTGAAATAACCGTAGGTGAAGATGGTATAATCACAGTAACCGTTCCACAGGATGCAACCGGTACAATAACAATTGAAATTGAAGGCAAACGCTACACTGCAGATATTGAAAACGGAAAAGCAGTATTCATCATCAGGAATCTGACTGAAGGCATTCATGCAATTAAGGCATACTACTCAGGTGACGACAAGTACCTGCCAGCAAATGCAACAGGTAATATAAAAGTCAATCCTTTAAATGAAACTGAAAACAAAACTTCAATTTATCGCAGTGGAATTAGCTTGGCATCATACCCAACAGGTAATCCGATATTGGTAATATTATTAATATTATTATGTTTAGGATCTTCTCAAATTAGAAGAAGATTCTAAGTATTATTTTTATTGCATATATGTAATATTTTCAATATTGACTGTATTGGGTCGGATTCGCCAATGCTTTCATTATTTTTTATTTTTTTTTACAATATTGTTGTATTTGCCAACAATAATATTTATAAAAAGATATCAATATTGTGAGTATAATACTGATATTAATCAACCTTTTAATCAAAATATTAAACTGTATACTTAATTTATAATTTAAATAAATATTTGATAGGTAATTATATGGAATTTGCATAATTTTATTTAGTATTTAGTAATTTTTTATGTACATTTTACACTAAATTTTTAAAATTTTTTTAAAAACATTTCAACATTTTTTCCATATTTTGAGTGGTGTATATTATATTATTATCAAGGTTTGAAGAGTATTATTTTTTGCCTTTTTTATTTAATTTTTTTCAATCTGAAAATGTGATTTTGGATAACTTTCACATTTCAAAATTGTATTTTCCATATATGTTTTCATATGGGTTATAGAATGTTTTTTTGTTCATAATTGATTTTTATTTCTGAAATTTTTTTAATCTTTTTTGAAATTTACTATTCAAAAAACATATATATTATAAGAATCTAAAATAAATATCACTGTAAACTCTCCATTATTTTCCGATGGAAAATAATTTTTACAAAAAAGATGGAGGGGGTGTATTATGAATAGAAAAGAGATATTGTTAATATGTTTAATATTGTGTTTTATCTGCTCACTTCAGGCAGTAGCTTCTGCTGATGTAAGCGTTGACGACACACATGATGTAAAATTAGTAGCATCATCTAATGCTGTTGACAATGATCTTTCATCATATTCACACTCCGAAAATAATCAGATATTGAGGGGTGAAAATGATGGCGCAGGATCATTTTCAGACCTTCGGGATAAGATAAATAGTGGGTCCGGTACAATAACGCTGGATAGAAATTATACTTTTAATGAGTCACTTACATCTGACATTGCCCTTGCAAGTTCAGGTATAGTGGTACAGAAGGATTCAACTCTCACAATTGTGGGTGAAACCGGTAAGAATATTACTATAAACGGTTTGGGAGATTCCAAGCTGTTCTCATTTAAAAGTCATGTGATTCTACAAAACATTAATTTCATTAATGGTGTAGGACACAAAACTTCATCCATTACGTCCGATGATATACTGGAGATATCTAACTGCAGATTCTTCGACAATACGGGTAAACTGGGTGGAGCTATCCAGGCCAATGACGGGCTGACAATCACAGATTCTATCTTTGAAGGTAATTTAGCACTAGATGGTGGAAGTATTTATATAGGTGATAGTAATTCCGAATCTAGAATCGAAAATTGTAATTTCACTGACTCTAAAGCAACTACTGGTGATGCCGGATGTATTTATTCAAATTCTGCACACTTGACATTACGTAATTTGAATATTACTGATGCAGCTGCAGCTGTAAACGGTGGAGCAATGGTGCTTAACGGTGAAAATACTGTTTTAGATCATCTTTACATTGCAGATTGTAGAGCAACCAACGGTGGAGCGATGTATTATACCAAAGCTCCTAAACAGTCAACTTACTTGACATTCATCCACAACCATGCGTTCAGTGATGGTGGTGCTGTATACCTATTGGCAGACAGTATTGGCAATGGTATGGCATCAGGATTAGTCAACTCTACATTCATAGAGAATATTGCAAATAATGAAGGTGGTGCTTTATACCTCATAGGTAGTAATGGTTATATGTTTAATGTTACATTCAAAAAGAATACTGGTACTACAGATGCCGGTGCTGTCATGGTTAAAGGTTCAAATTGGAGAGTTTATAATTGTACCTTTGATACCAATAAAGTCAATAACAGACATGGTGGTGCTATATATCTAGACAGTAGTGCTGATACTCAAATATGGTATTGTAACTTTACAAGCAATGAGGCATCATATGATGGTGGTGCTGTATACTTATACAATAGTTCAAATACTACTATAGCATACTCTAACTTCACTACTAATAAGGCAGGTCATGGTGGAGGTGCTGTATATTGTAACTTCAATTCAGATAATTCTACATTAACTCAATCTAGATTCATCAGCAATGCTGCGTATGCTGGTGATGGTGGTGGTATATATTGGGAGGGTAATAGAGGTAATATTACCTGGACTACCTTTAGGTATAATTGGGTTGAAGGTTCAGTCGGAGTCAATACTGGTTTCGGTGGAGGACTAGCAATATCCGGTATATATACTAATGCAAGTAATTGTATCTTTGAGTATAATCATGCTAATGTTGGTGGTGGTGGTTGTGCTGTAAAAGATAGTGATGTAAGTAGTAGTTCCAATATTACTGTCAGGGATTCCATATTCGAACATAATGATGCTGATAGGGATGCTGGTGGATTATGTTGGAATGATAACTCTCCATATGGTACTGCCATAAATTGTACATTCAGGTATAATTATGCAAAAGGTTCAGCCGGTGCATTAGGTTGGCATAGTGATTATGGTAAAGTATATAACTCTACTCTTGAACACAATTATGCAACCGGTCAGTTCGGTTCAGAACATCCTGGTCATGGTGGAGCTATGGTATTCAGAGGTGACCATAACTTTGCATACAACTGTACCTTCTACAACAATACTGCTGCTAAAGATGGTGGTGCAGTATATATGAAACTTACACAACTTGGCAGCAATACCAATATTACCTTTGAACTTTGTAGGTTTATCAACAACACTGCTAATGATAATGGTGGTGCACTTGCATGGGAGGCCGGTTCAACTTATGGTAATGTAACTCAATGTAACTTCACCAACAACACTGCTTTGAGATCCGGTGGTGCAATCTTATGGGAAGGTACCTATGGATTTATAGAATATTCCAACTTCACCCACAATAAGGCTACCGGTGATGTTATAGATGCCATCGGTGGTGGAGATGCTGGTGTTATACTCTGGATTGGAAGTCACGGTTATGTAAACCACTGTAACTTCACTGACAACTTTGCAGCATATCGTGGAGGAGCTGTGTTCTTAAAAGGAAGTACAAACACCACATTCAATGATACTCTCTTCAGGTTCAATGTAGCCGGAACCAATGGTGGAGCTATTGACTGGCAGGAAGGTTCTCACGATGGCAGATTGCTCAACTCTGTCTTCATCAACAACACTGCCTGGAGATCTGCAGGTGCTGTATACTGGTTCGGTACCAACGGTACAATCTACAACAGTAACTTCACAAACAACACTGCGGTAGGTAATGTAACAGTCGATGACAGGAAAGCGGCAGCCATTACATACTCCACTGTTGGAGGTAACGGTGGTGCTGTTGTATGGACTGGTTCTATAGGTAATGTAACCAAAGTTAATTTCGAATTCAACTATGCTGAACGCTTAGGTGGAGCAATGTTCCTGGAATTAAATGACAACGTTACCATCAGCTATGCTAACTTTACAAATAACACTGCAGGAATTAACGGTGGTGCTGTTGACTGGTATAAAGGTGCTACAAACGGTACTGTAAAACATTCTAATTTCATCAACAACACAGCTAAAAGATCCGGTGGAGCTATATACTGGTATGGTCATGACGGTACTTTGTACAATATTACCTTCAAATACAATAGGGCTTTAGGTAATGCATCATATATTAATCCGTTTGGTGAAAACACTACTGGCGGTGACGGTGGTGCTGTATTCTGGACCGGTTATAACGGTAATGTAACCTTATCTAAATTTATTAACAACACTGCTGTAAAACGTGGTGGAGCAGTATTCTTGCAGGGTGCAACTGATTATTACTGTAACAATACTCAATTCAAATCAGTATTGTTCGAAAACAACACTGCCGGTACAAATGGTGGTGCTGTTGACTGGTTTAAAGGAGCAACAAATGGTGTAATTGACAATGCAACATTTAGAAACAATGTGGCTAACAGGTCAGGTGGTGCTGTATACTGGAACGGTGACCATGGAGATATCCTAAACTCCAACTTCACCAACAATAGGGCATTAGGTATAACATGGGCCATCAATGCATATGGTGAAAATACCACTGGTGGTTCCGGTGGTGCAATTATATGGTCCGGTTCCAATGGTATTGTAAATAACTCCAGATTTATCAACAACACTGCAGCAAGACATGGTGGTGCAGTGTACATGCAGGGAACATCTCAAGAAAACTGTACCAACACTACATATGATTTATGTTACTTTGAAGGAAACAACGCTACAATCAATGGTGGTGCGCTTGACTGGCACGAAAATGCCCATGATGGTTTGGTAAATAATTCATACTTTATAAACAACCGGGCAGGAGCAAATGGTGGTGCAGTATTCTGGTTAGGTCACGACGGTAATATTGCACACTCCAACTTCACTTCTAACTATGCATTAGGTAATGTGGCTGATGATTATCAAAACCAAGGTGACGGTGGAGCTGTCATCTGGGGTGGACTGAACGGATATGTGGATGACTGCTGGTTTAAATTCAACAATGCCAGTGCACGCGGTGGAGCTGTCTACATACACAGCTGTGAACACGGTAACAATAATACTCACTTTACAAACTCACACTTCATCAACAACACAGCAGGAACCAACGGTGGAGCTATCGACTGGCATGCAGGAGCAGAAAACGGTACTGTAAGTAAAACAGAATTCATCAACAACACTGCTCATGTAAATGGTGGAGCTATTTACTGGAACGGTATCAACGGTTCCATTATTGATTCAAACTTCACAAATAACTCCGCTTACCAAAATGGTGGTGCAGTATACTGGGAAGGAAATCAGGGTTTAATCAACGGTTCAATATTCAAATATAACAATGCAACAGGATACTTAAATTCATCCAGAATAGTTAACTATCACAATGACAACACCGGAATTGATGAGGTCCACTATGACATTTTAGGCGGTGATGGTGGAGCCATTATCTGGAAAGGTTCACAATCCAAAATTGAAAATTCCACTTTCTACAAAAACTACGCGCCTTACCGTGGAGGTGCAATCTTCTTTACAAGTCTTGGAACTGAAAACTGTGAAAACGTAACAATTAAGGATTCCAACTTCACATTAAACGCTGCAGGAATGAACGGTGGTGCTGTCGATTGGGCTAAAGGCGCACACAACGCAACTATCTTAGGTTCATACTTCAACAACAACACTGCAGGCAGGTCTGCAGGTGCAATATATGTAAGCGGTAATGATTTGGACATTGAAGATACAGAATTCAACTACAATAAGGTTACAGGCGAAACAAAATATGACAACCGTACAAACGTATCCAACTACACATCCATCGGCGGTAACGGTGGTGCAATCTGTTGGATGGGTTCATATGGTGATTTGGATAATGTAACATTCCTCAACAACACCGCTACCCAACGTGGTGGAGCTATCCAGTTCGAACAGAATAAAAATACCACAATTGAAAATTCAAGATTCATTAACAACACTGCAGGTACCGAAGGAGGAGCAATCGACTTCTACAAAGGTGCTGTAAACGGTAAAATCATCAACTCAAACTTCACCAACAACACTGCTTATGAAAACGGTGGTGCAATCTATTGGGAAGGACACTACGGTACAATCAACGGCACCAGATTTGAAAACAACAAAGTTTTAGGTTTAGGTGACGGAATTGAATTGGAAGTAAAAACTAATCCAGATACTAATGTACAGGAAAAACGTTATAATATTACTGGCGGTGACGGTGGTGCAATTAAATGGACAGGTTCACACGGTATAATTGAAAACACCACTTTCTACAATAACATTGCTGAATATAATGGTGGTGCGGTCTACTTGATTGGTAACGCAACTGAAAACTGTACCAATATTACATTCATTGACTGTAACTTCACACTGAACCTGGCTAAATTAAATGGTGGAGCTGTTTACTGGGCTAAAGGTTCATCAAACGCTACTGTAAATGGAACATACTTTGACAACAACACTGCTAAGAGATCTGCAGGTGCTATTTACATCAGCGGAGATTACCTAAACATTAAAGACACTCAATTCAGATTCAACAATGCGACTATGGAACAGACCTATGATAACCGTACAGGCGCTGGTTTCTTCTCCTCCGAAGGTGGTAATGCAGGTGCTATCTGTTGGATGGGTTCATACGGTACTGTGGATAACGGTACATTCATTAACAACACTGCTTTCAAACGTGGTGGAGCTATTCAATTTGAGAAAAATCAGGAAGGTACTGTTAAAAACTCCCTCTTTGAAAACAACACTGCAGGAAGCGACGGTGGAGCAATTGACTGGTATCAAGGTGCTGTCAACGGTCAGCTTATAAATTCAACATTCAGAACTAATCATGTCAGCGATAGTAATGCACGTGGTTCTGCTGTTTATATTGAAGGTTATAATGCAACAATTAAGGATTCAAGATTCTATGAGCACAATTCCATAACCGATGGTGGTGCAGTATACATTGAAGGTGATTTGGCAACTGTTGATAACACCACATTCGAAAATATCAATACCACTAAAAAAGGTGGAGCAATATATGTAACCGGTGATAATGCAACAATCACTAACACTAATTTCACTAATCTCCGCGCTAATAATGACGGTGGGGCATTATATGTAAATGGTACTGGGTGTACTTTATATAATTCCACATTTACAGATAATGTGGCTGGTGATGATGGTGGTGCAATCTACTGGCAAGGAAACTTCGGTACTATCTATAACATTACATGTACCAACAACAAGGGTATCAGTTATGGTACAAGCCACTCCAAAGGAGGTACAATCTGTATTACAAGTAATGATACTTCTGTTGATAAATCAACTTTCACAGACAGTTTCACTTCATATAATGGTGGAGCAATGTTCATTACTGGAAACAATGTAAACATCACAGACTCAGACTTTAAGAACTGTAGTGTGGATGTAACTTTATCTCCGGATGGTGATGATTTGCCTTATGGTGGTGCATTATATGTTTTAGGTGAAAATACCACTGTAGCCGACTGTACATTTGATAACTGTACCGCAATTCAGGGTGGAATTATTTATGTGCAAGGAAATAACACTAAAGTTGATAATGCAACCTGCGGTAATTCATCCGCAACAAAATACGGTGGTGCATTTTATATTTATGGTGTAAATGCCACTATTTCCAATTCATCTGTTGAAAATACCAATGCAACATTATCCGGTGGTGCTATTTATATTGACGGAATTAATGCGGATATTGAAGATTCAAGCTTTGAAAAAACAAATGCATTCGGATCTACTACTAATGATGGTGGTGGAGCTATATTTATTAAAGGTGATTTGGCTTCTGTTGACAGATCTAACTTTACAGATAATGGAGCTAATAGTAACAATGCAAAAGGTGGTGCCATTTACATTACCGGTGAAAACGTTAATGTAACCGATTCCAAATTTGAAAACTCCAAATCTAACTTATATGGTGGTGCCATTTACATTCATGGTACTAATACCACTATACGTGATTCCAATTTCACAAAAACCAGTGTGGTTAGTTCAAAATCCCAAGGTGGAGCTATTTATGTGGATGGTATAAATGCTACTATCATTGGTTCCGAGTTTGATGAATGTGGTGCTGTTGAAAATGGAGGAGCTATTTATATTCATGGTGCAAATACTGCTATTCAGGATTCTAGTTTCACAAAAGACAGTGTTAATAGTTCAACTTCCAAAGGTGGAGCTATTTATGTAGATGGTATTAATACTAAGATTATCGGTTCCGAGTTTGAGGAGTGCAGTGCAAAACAACACGGCGGTTCTATCTTTATTAAAGGAGCAAATACTAATATTACAGGTTCAAACTTTACAAAATCTAAAGTCACTTCATCCGGTTCTGATGGTGGTGCTATTTATGTAAATGGTAATACTACTACTATTAATGCTTCTAATTTCGTAGATAGTGAATCTAAAGATTTGGGTGGTGCTATTTATGTTGAGGGCAGTTTTTCAAAAATATTTGATTCAATTTTCAATTCCTCTAAATCAGATAAAGGTGCAGCTATTTACATTTCTGGTAATAATGCTACAGTTAATGGTTCAGCTTTTAATAAAAATATTGCTTCCACAGCCGGAGGTGGTATTTACAGTTATGGTATAGGATCTAAAGTATATAACTCTAATTTCACTGAAAATAAAGGACATGTTGATGAAGGTAATGGTCGTGGTGGTGGAGCCATCTACTGGGTTGGTGGTGCAAAAGATGACACAATAGAAAATTGTATTTTCACTTCGAATAATGCAGGATTTGGTGGAGCAATTCGTTGGGCTGACAATTCTAATGTTAAAGATGCAGGTGGGTTAATTAAAAATTGTAAATTTGATTCTAATGAAGGTTATAAAGGTTCAGCAATAAGTTGGGCTTCCTCTAATTTAGCTCATATAACTCTATGTACATTTGTAAACAATTATGCTAAAAAAAATGGTGGTATTTATGCTGGTACTCAAGATACTTCTGGAAAAAATAACGGATTTAATGTTTCTATGTGTACTTTTGCAAATAACCGAGCTAAGTTTTGTGGTGCTGATATTGCTAACAGTATTTCAAATGCATATATAATTAATTGTAATTTCACTAACTCCACTTCAGGATACGGTGGATCAATGGTTATAAGGGAAAGAGCACCTGTAAACACTCAAGTAATAAATTGTAGATTCGTCAATACTTCTTCCACAGGTTCTAGTGACAATAACCAAAATGGTGGGGGTGCAATTTATGTTGCTAACGAGTTAAGCACAGATAAGTCAAAGAATATTCAAATTATCAATGTAACAATCATAAACACTACTTCAAATACTGATGGTGGTGCAATAAAATGGGGTAGTACCGGAGGAAGTGGATCTTATGGTAAACTGATAAATGTTACCATAATCAATTCAACTGCTACCAGTACATGGAACAAGCAATATAATAACTATGGTAAGGGTGGTGCAATCTATTGGTTAGCACCATATGGTGAATTTATAAATGTCACAGTCATAAACGCCAATTCCAGAAATGACGGTGGTGCAATCTACATTGAAGGTGGAAACTGTAATATTACCAACTCTTCAATCAGCAATTCCGTTGCAAACAAATCCGGAGGCGCAATCTATTGGAATGGTACAAAAGGTATTGTAAACAATACTAATTTCACAAACAACTCTGCTTTAGGCACTGGTGGAGGAGCAATATACTGGGCCGGAACTGATGGACAAGTATTGTCTTCACTTTTCACCGAAAACAGAGCAGTTGATGGTGGTGCTGTTTATTGGACTGGAACCAATGCTAAATTGGACAATTCAACATTTGTTAAAAACCACGCTACCAATGGCGGAGCAGTATACTGGAAATCCACATCATCAACATTTACAAACAACAAATTCTACAACAACACTGCTAAATACGGTGGTGGTATATACTGGAATGCTGCAGGCGAAACAATGACCAATACAATAATGATGTACAACAGAGCGGTCAACGGTTCAGCCATTTACACAGCAGCTATTGCAAACATTGTTGATGCAATCCTTTTAGAAAACCAAGCTAAATCATATGAAATCTACAACAGGGCAACTACAATAATTGAAAGAAATGCTGATGATACTGTTACAATATTTACTTACTTCAGAGGCGGAGACAACGTATTGAATGCTATTTATAACGCAGCATATGTCTCATCTACTCAAACCATTTCATTTAGAAACGTAACCTATCTCGGTGTTGGAGGAAGGAAAAATACTGGCGAGACAGCTACAGTATATCCTGTATTTACCAACAACGACCCAAGTGAAATATTAAACGACGGCAGAATCTATCAAACCAACCTTGAAGTCGAACAGGATATTTACGCATATGCTTATGACGGAGATAATGTTCTTCAGATGAATGCAACCGGTAAAACCAACTATAACGGTTCAGTTTACTACATAACCAGTATTGCAAATGCAGGTGAAGTTAACGTTAAAGTATATCATCCTGCTGATAACTACTACACATACATCGCATTTGCAAACAACACAAAATTGCCTACCGTAATCCTTGAAGTTAAAGACATTTACTTCCAGGAAACTGAATACCTAAACATTACCGTAAGGCCGGAAGAAGCCGGTGAAACAGATAAGTTATGTCTAGGTAATGTGACAGTTTATCTAAACGGTGAGCTGTATGCTGCTAATGTATCATTAATTGAAAATCCGGATGGAGTTACCGGAAGCGTAACCATTCCAATTAAGGATTTACATGTAAACAAATACAATGTCTATGTTGTATATTCAGGCAATAAGAAATATATCCCTGAATACAATTCCACTTCATTTAGAGTATTGAAAATCCCATCATGGATTACTGTAAATGTGGATGACTACTACTACGGCGATATGGGCAAAGCAATCATTGAAACCATCAAAAACACAACTGCAAATGTAACCGCTATCATTAACGGTAAGGAATACAGACTGGAAGTCAATGAAACCGGTCACGCTGAAATACTCATTCCATTGCTTGATGCCGGCAACTACACTGCAGAAGCATACTATCTCGACTCCAATGACTGTTTCGCTTCAAATGCAACCGATGACTTCGAGATATTCAAGGTCAACTCAACAATCAACATTACTGGTGAGTACCTGAATACTCTAAACACTGTCAAAATATACATAGATGTCGGTCCTGCAGACACTGTGGGCAAAGTTTCAGTATGGTTTGAAGATAAGCAATATAATGTAACTTTAACAAATTCAAAAGCTGAATTGACACTGTATGCCATTTCAGCAGGTCCTTATAATGTTACTGCCGAATATTACGGTGACAGAAACCATTTCGAATCTCTTAACAATACCACACTTTATGCAAATAAATTCAAATCTGCTGTAGAAATTGATGTTACAAACATCACCTATGGCGATAACGAGACCATAGTGTTCACCGTAACCAAAGGAGCAACGGGCAATCTTACAATCACATTCAACGGCAAAACATTCAATAAAACAATTGATGCAAACGGTAAGGTAATACTTGAAAACCTTAAACTGGCGGCAGGCAATTACACAGTAAATGCAACTTACGCCGGAGATGATAACTATTACGGTGCCTATGGTGAAAACAACTTCACTGTTGCCAAAGCGATTCCTGTTTTAGAGCCTGTCGTTGAGAACATAACCTATTGTGATGTCGAACATATCATTGCCAAAATCAACCAAACAGGCAATGTTTCAATAATTATCAGAAGCTTAATCGACCCTAATGTTATAATCGTCCAAAACCTCACAATCAACATCACCAATAAGCATAACGTAACCTGGAATGTATCTGGTCTTGCAAGAGGAGATTATATTGCTCAATTCATATTCTCCGGAAACCAAAACTACACCGGATGTGAGGTAAATGCAACATTTACTGTTGGTTGGGCAACTCCAATAATAATCGTTGAGGTAAACGACACAATTACTGGTAATAGGGCTCCTATCAACATCACTGTTTATCCAAGGGAAAACGTAACTGGTAATGTAAGCGTATATCTTGACGGTGTTAAATTAGGCGAATTTGATCTTGATCACGGATTCATCAGATTGCCTGGAGAAATCATGCTTGTAAACGGCACTCACGATGTTGTTGCTGTTTATAATGGTGATAATAACTTCATCCATGCGCACAATTCAACTACATTTAATGTCACTGGTGAGGACTTCAGATATGATCCTAAATTTAATTTAACAGCTACAAATGTTACTGTCTTACAAAATGGAGAAATAAAAATCAATCTCCCTGCTGATGCAACAGGCATGGTATTTATAAAGGTAAATGACACACAGTATTATGTCAATTTATCAGAATCAAGAACTTTAACTCTTCCATTGCTTGGAAATGGAACATATACAGTATGGGCTAATTACGCAGGTGACGCTAAATGGCATTCAGCAGTAAATACAACCAAATTCACAGTATCTAAAGTGAATACAACTGTAGATATTAATGTAGTCCAACCAATAACCTATGACAACTACACAAACATTACAGTAACTGTAGAAAATGGCGTAGACGGATTTATAACTTTAACAATCAATGATGGAACTAAGAATATCACAAATGTCACTTTACCTGTTGTGGATGGTAAAGTAAACTGGATTAAAGAAGGTCTTTCTGCCGGTTCATACACTGTTTATGCTAACTACACCGGCAGCACAAGATATAACATTAACGACACTGAGTCCAAAAACTTTGTAATTAACCAGGCGGCTCCTGTATTCAGCGTTGACGTGGTAACTGTCGATGCAAATACAAATCCAATCGTTAAAGTCAAAGTCAACGACACAATGTCAGGCAAATTGAACATCACAGTCTATAATAAAAACTACACTGCAGATATCATTGACGGTATTGCCACATTCACTGTCGATAAACTGCCTGTGGACCAATATGACGTAAACGTAACCTATAAAGGCGATAATAACTACACCTATAAATCACAAATCTTTGAAAACCGCATAATCGTTACTAAAGTGACATGCTATCCAATCAATGTTACTGCAATTGATGTTTTAGTTGGAGTGAACACTACAATCACTGTCCATGTTCCAAAAGACGCTACAGGAACCATAACTGTTTGGGTAAACGGCACTGGTCCTCTAACCAACTCAACAATACGTGATGGTGTGGCAACATTCACATTAAATAAAACCATTTCCGGAAGATATGAAGTGAATGCTACATTAAGCAATTCAAAATATGCTGATAAGACTGCATACACCAACTTCTGGGTATCTGAACATGAAACTCCGATTTCAATTGATGTAAAACCAATTTATGTTGGAGATAAAGCTATTATTGAAGTAACTGTTCCTAGCGGTGTAATAAACAATGTAACTATTGAACTTGAAGGTAAAGCATACAACAAATCAGTTGATGCAAACGGCAAAGCCAGATTTGAAGTGCAAGTCTGGTCCAACGGCACAAGAACAGTTGTTGCAACATATGGTGGAGACAACAAATATCTATTTAACTCAACAACCGCCAACTTCACTGTAACAAAACGCACACCTGTACTGGATGTAACTGCTACAGGTAATTCAGTTGGCTCTAACGCTACAATAAGTGTTTCACTGCCAACCAATGCTACAGGATATGTGACAGTTAATGTAAACGGTACAAACTACACTATCAAACTCAATGGTGGTTCAGGATTAGTTCAAATTGCTGGTCTTGGAAACGGTACATATTATGTCCATGCGACATATCTTGGTGACAGGCAGTACTTCACCGCAACCAACAACGATAAGACCTTTGAAATGACTAAACTCGACACTACAATGGGCATTTCCGTAACAGATATTGACTACGGTCAAAAAGCAAACATTACTGTAACAATTACCAATGGTGCTACAGGATTTATTACAATCAGAATTAATGAAACCAGAAATATCACCTTGCCTATTGGTAACGGCAAAGTCAATTGGATTGTAGATAATTTGGCTGCTGATAACTACACTGTTTATGCTAATTACTCTGGTGACGGTAAATACAACATTAACAACACCAATAAGGTTAACAAATCATTTGAAGTCAAACGGATTTCACCGGATATTAAGATTGTTTATGTTGATTCCACTGCTGGTGAATCTGCTACTGTTATCGTAAGCATTGACTCAAGAGCAACTCAAACTATTAATGTAAATGTCGATAAGGATTATATCAGACAAATTGGTGATGGTGTAATCACTGTAATTACTGATAGGCTTGCTGATGGAACTTACACTGTTACTGCATCCTATGATGGTGATAAGAACTTCACATCTGACAGTAAAACACGCACATTCACCACAAATAAGACTTCAGACTACAACTTGAATATTACTACTGCTGACATTAAGGTCGGTGATTTAACTAATATTGCTGTGAATGTTCCTGCTGATGCTAGCGGTAAAGTTATTTTGGAAATTGGAGGTCACAACTACACTGCAACAATCAGTCAGGGTAAAGCAGTATTTAATGAACAAACCAATCTTGGTGCAGGTAGATACAATGTTACTGCTTACTTCGGTGATGCTAAATATGTCAATAAGACTGCTACTGGAGTATTTGCAATCAACAAATACGATGTTCCATTGGATATCAGTGTCGGTCCGATTAAAGTCGGTGATAAGGCAATCATTACAGTTACTGCTCCAAGTGAAGTTTTAGATGATATTGTTATTGAAATTGATGGTGTAAAATATGATTCTCCTGTTACAACTTCCGGTAAAGCTGTATTTGAAGTGCAAATCTGGTCCAACGGCACCAGAACAGTTGTTGCAAGTTACGCAGGCAATAATAAATACTTGGCTAATTCAACCACTGGTAAGTTTGATGTGACTAAACGTACAGCTAATTTGGATGTAACTGCTATTGGTAACTCTGTTGGTTCTAATGCTACAATAAGTGTTTCACTGCCTACCAATGCTACTGGATATGTAACTGTAAATGTTAATGGTACAAATTACACTATTAACTTAACTCAAGGTAAAGGATCTTTCAACATCACTGGTCTTGGTAACGGAACATATTATGTCCATGCGACATATCTTGGTGACAGACAGTACTTTGCTGCAACCAACAATGATAAGACCTTTGAAATGACCAAACTCGATACTACAATGGGTATTTCAGTAGAAGATATTAACTACGGTCAAAAAGCAAATATTACTGTAACAATTACTCCTGATGCAACCGGATTTATTACAATTAGAATTAATGAAACCAGAAATATCACCTTGCCTATTGGTAACGGCAAAGTCAATTGGATTGTAGATAATTTGGCTGCTGATAACTACACTGTTTATGCTAATTACTCTGGTGACGGTAAATACAACATTAACAACACCAATAAGGTTAACAAATCATTTGAAGTCAAACGGATTTCACCGGATATTAAGATTGTTTATGTTGATTCCACTGCTGGTGAATCTGCTACTGTTATTGTAAGCATTGATTCAAGAGCAACTCAAACTATTAATGTAAATGTCGATAAGGATTATATTAAACAAATTGGTGATGGTGTAATCACTGTAATTACTGACAGGCTTGCTGATGGAACTTACACTGTTACTGCATCCTATGCTGGTGATAAGAACTTCACATCTGACAGTAAAACACGCACATTCACTACCAACAAAACTTCAGACTATAATATTAATATTACTACTGCTGACATTTGGATTGGTAATTTAACTAACATTACAGTTAATGTTCCTGCTGATGCAGTCGGTAAGGTTATTTTGGAAATTGAAGGTCATAATTACACTGCTGTAATCAGTCAGGGTAAAGCTGTATTTAATAATCAAACCAACCTTGGAGCTGGCAGATACAATGTTACTGTTTACTTCGGTGATGCTAAATATGTCAATAAGACTGCTACTGGAGTATTTACAATCAAAAAACTTGATACTCCTATAAAAATTGATGTTGATCCGATTTATGTTGGTGATAAGGCAATCATTACAGTTACTGCTCCAAGTGAAGTTTTAGATGATATTGTTATTGAAATTGATGGTGTAAAATATGATTCTCCTGTTACAACTTCCGGTAAAGCTGTATTTGAAGTGCAAATCTGGTCCAACGGCACCAGAACAGTTGTTGCAAGTTACGCAGGCAATAATAAATACTTGGCTAATTCAACCACTGGTAAGTTTGATGTGACTAAACGTACAGCTAATTTGGATGTAACTGCTATTGGTAACTCTGTTGGTTCTAATGCTACAATAAGTGTTTCACTGCCTACCAATGCTACTGGATATGTAACTGTAAATGTTAATGGTACAAATTACACTATTAACTTAACTCAAGGTAAAGGATCTTTCAACATCACTGGTCTTGGTAACGGAACATATTATGTCCATGCGACATATCTTGGTGACAGACAGTACTTCACCGCAACCAACAACGATAAGACCTTTGAAATGACCAAACTCGACACTACTATGGTCATTAATGTTGAAAGCATTGACTATACTCAAAATGCAAATATTACAGTCACTGTAAAACCTGATGCAACAGGATTTATCACAATCAGAATCAACAACACCAGAAGCATCACTTTACCTGTTGTAGACGGTAAGGTCAACTGGATTGTAGATAATTTGGCTGCTGATAACTACACGGTATATGCTAACTACTCCGGTGACGGCAAATACAACATCAACAACACCAATAAGGTTAACAGATCATTTGAAGTAAGACAAATCATTCCTGTAATTACAATTGAAACTGTTGAGGTTAACTCAGCCAAAAACGCTACTGTTGTGGTCCACATTACTCCTGGAACTACTGGTAACATTAACATAACCGTAAACGGCCAAAACTACTCCGGTCCGATTGAAAATGGTGTTGCAAGAATTGTAATTGACCAATTTAATGAAGGCAGTTACTCTGTATTTGCAAACTACACTGGTGATAAGAACTTCACAAATGCTTCAACCACTCAAGATAATAAAGTAATCGTTCATAAATTCTCATGCTACAACATGACAGTCACTGCAAATGACACTGAAGTTGGAGCAAACACAACAATCGTTGTAAATGTTCCAATTGATGCAGTTGGTAATGTATCAATCTACATAAATGGAGTATTTGTTGACAATGCCACTATCTCACAGGGCGTTGCAAAATTAAATGTAACAAAAGACATTGCAGGAAAATACGTAGTCAACGCAACATTCACTGACGGCAAATATGCAAATAAAACTGTAACAACCAATTATCATGTCCTTAAAGTTGATACTCCAATTGATATTAGCGTAAACCCAATATATGTTGGAGATAAGGCAATTGTTGAAGTGACCGTTCCTAGCGGTATCACAAATAATGTAACAATCGAAATTAATGGAATTAAATATAACAAATCAGTAAATGATCAAGGAAAAGCAATATTTGAAATAACTGACCTGACTTATGGCAATAAGACTGTTGTAGCAACATACGATGGCGATAACAAATATGTATTCAACTCAACAACCGCAAACTTCACAGTTAACAAACGCACATCCCAAGTAAACGTAACCTACAGTGCTTCCGTTGTTGGAATGGATACAATAATCAATGTAACAATTCCGGCCAACGCTACAGGATATGTAATTATAAACATTAACGGAACTGAATACACTGTTAACACTACAAACGGTAACGGTTCTATTGTAATTAAAAACTTGGCTAACGGCGATTACTGGGTAAATGTAACATATCTCGGTGATAATCAGTACTTCGAAAGCACTAACCACACTGATTTCACAATATCCAGATTGCCTACACAATTTACAGTAAACGGCACCAACATTACTTACGGCGCTAAAGAACTGATTACCATTGAAACTGCAGATAACATTACTGCTAAAGTAATCGTTGAAATTAACAAGAAAAACTACACTGCTGTAATCTATGAAGGTAAAGGTAACCTGACTGTTGAAAACCTTGCTGCAGGCAACTATAACGTAACCGTTTACTTCGAAGGCAATTACAAATACATGAATACAACAGCCAACAACACATTCAAAGTGGATAAGGCAACTATTCCTGTAACTGTAATTCCTCAAAACATTACCTATGGTGAAGTTGAAATCTTTACTATCCTTGTCAACGGTACAGGCAAAGTCAACATAACTGTTGATGAAGTAATCTACCGAAATAAACAAATCAATAATGGCAGATTAGAATTCGAATTGCCGGGTTATCTGACTGCAGGCAATTACACAGTCATTGTGGATTATGGTGGAAATGAAAATTACACCAAAAACAGCGCAGAAGCCAACTTCACTGTGGCTAAAAAAGATCCTGTCATTACTGTTGAGGTTCAAAACATTACCTATGGTGGCATTGAACATATTATTGTCCATGTAAACGCTCCTGGAAATGTAACAATCAGAGTCAACAACACCGAAAGAACTATTGTCCTTAAAGAGGGTGAAGGTGGAAAAGACATTTTAAGAGCAATCGTTCCTAGAATTTCAACTTACGATGTTAAAGCTACATTGGACGTATATAACCTAGCTGCAGGAACATATCCTGTTGAAGTGACTTATAATGGAGCTGAAAACTATAATAAGGCAAGTGCAACTACATTCTTCGTTGTAGGTAAACAGAATACCACTGTTGATGTTGCTGTAGACAATATTACTGTTGCAGATAAACAAATAATCAATGTAACAATCAGCGACGTAAATGCAACAGGCAATGTGACAATCAATGTCGATGGCGTAAACTACACAAGACCAATTGTAAATGGAACTGCAAATCTCACATTGGACAAAGTATCTGCCGGAAACCATAGTGTTGTCGTAATATATGATGGAAACAACAACTTCATTGGTAACTGGACTTCTGCAACATTCAATGTGGATAAAATCAAACCTGACCTTACAGTTGAAGTAACCAACACTACTGTCGGCAAAACCGAAAAGGTCATCATACATCTTCCAGACAATGCAACAGGATTTGTCGTAGTTGACGTTGACGGTACAAAATATCATATAGATATTGAAAAAGGCAAAGAAATAGCTCTTGAAATTGATGATTTAAGAAATAAAACTTATAATGTGGCTGTTGAATACTATGGCGATGACTTCTGGGATTCAGCTAACAATTCAACAAGCTTTAATGTAAACGGTACTAAAGCAGACATTTCTGTTAAAGTAGAAAACATTACAATTGGAGAAAAAGCTATAATCAACATAACAACTCCTAAAGATTTATACGGAAATGTAACTGTAACTGTTGATGATAAGAATTACACTGTATATGTTGCTGGTGGAAACGGAATACTTATTGTTCCTGATTTAGGCATCGGAAATCACACAGTTGATGTAATATTTGATGGAAATGATAAGTATGGAGCAAGCAAAAACACAACTGAATTCGAAATATCAAAAGTTAATATAACTTCAGATGATATTAAAGTCATTGATCAAGGCAATGGCACTGTTGTGGTTGTTGTTCCTGGAAATGCTACCGGTAATGTAACTATTTATGTAGATGGTCAAAACTTCACGGGAGAAGTGATAAACGGAACCGCCAGAATCACTCTGGAAAATGTAACTCCGGGAGTTCAAAACATTACTGTTGTCTATGAAGGTGACGATACACACACCAATGCAACTGTAAACTCAACTGTGGTTGTTCCAAAACTCGAATCTCCAATCACTGTAAATATAACCGAAGCTAAAGAAGGCGGAAAGGCTACTGTGACTGTTTCTGTTCCGGGTAATGCTACAGGTAATGTTACTGTTACTGTTGACGGTCAGAAATACACTGCTGAGGTTATTAATGGTACTGCTGTTGTAACTGTTGAGAATTTAACTGCAGGCAATAAGACGCTTGTTGTTGAATATTCCGGTGATGCTAATCGTACAGCTAATTACACTGTTTCAAACTTCACTGTAGAGCAGGTTAAAGTTGTTCCGGATATTGTCGTAGTTGATCAGGGTAATGGTACTGTTGTTGTGGTTGTTGGTGGTAATGCTACCGGTAATGTGACAATTACAGTTGGTGATAAGAACTTTACTGGTGAGGTTATTAATGGTACTGCTGTTGTTAATG
>NZ_CAMVTE010000005.1 GCF_947170395.1 uncultured Methanobrevibacter sp.
GACCAGAATGGGTAACTTATAGTGATGAAGAAATTGAAGAGATGATTTTAAAATTCAACAGAGAAGGTAAAAGCACTTCCGAAATAGGTATCGTATTAAGAGACCAATACGGAATTCCATCCGTTAAAGACGTTACCGGTGAAAGAATTACCGAAATCTTAAGAAGAAACGGTCAGGCTGGAGACTATCCGGAAGACTTAATGAACTTAATCAGAAGAGCAGTAAACATCAGAGATCACTTAGAAGAAAACCCTAAAGACTTACACTCAAAAAGAGGTTTAACCATTATCGAATCAAGAATCAGAAGATTAGCTTCTTACTATGTAAGTGAAGGTAAATTACCAGAAGGTTGGAGATATAATCCAAAAGAAGCAGCACTCCTTGTTAAATAGAGCTGGCGAAGCTTGCAATATGCTTAAGGAGCATATTGAAAATGATGCTGTTATAAGAATTATTTCTCATAACGATGCAGATGGAATTTCTGCGGCAGCTGTTATAGCTAATGCTTTGGCTGAGGAAAAGGCTCAATTCCATACTACAATTATCCCACGTCTGAAAGAGGAGGATGTCAATAGCCTTCGAAGTGAAAAATATGATTTGTTCATTTTCTCAGACATGGGAAGTCCATTCATTAAGGAATTCAACACCTACAAGCATGATGTCATAGTTGCAGACCACCATCAGGTCGCAGATGTGGAAGCGGAAAGCAATGTAGTCCACATCAATCCGCATCTTTTTGATATTGATGGAAGCAAGGATTTGTGCGGAGCGGGTTCAGCTTATCTCACCATCCGTGATTTGGACAAAAAGCACCTGGCCTATTATGCTTTGGTCGGTGCGTTCGGTGATATGCAGGGCCAATCAGGCTTTACCGGTGTCAATAAGTTGATTCTTGATGATGCACTTGAAAGCGGCAAGCTGGAAATTCATGAAGGTTTAAAGATTGTTTCCAAAACTACAGAACCGATTTTTAAATCTCTTGCATATACTTTTTCACCGCCACTTCCTGGAATAAGTGGTGATTTTGATGGAGCCCGTGAATTTCTGGAACGCATGAACCTGTCTTACGGAATAAAGTTCACTGATATGGAAGATGAGGAAAAGGATTTGCTTAAGGAAGCTCTGGCAAACATCAATCCTGAAATATTCGGTGATTGCTACACTGTAGCTAGTGAAGCCCCAATGCTTCGTGACCTTGAGGAGTACTCATACATTCTCGATGCATGCGGCAAGAATAAAAAGCAGGGTTTGGGTTTAAGCATCGCTTTGGGCGAAAAGGACCAGGCATTGGATGCAGCCTTAAAATTGCAACGTCAATATCGTGACCAAATTGTAAGGGGCCTTGAATGGATTAAAAAGGAAGGAGCCGAACAACTCAACTCAATTCAATATCTCTACAGTGAAGATAAGGTGTTGAAATCAGTGATGGGTACCATTGCAAGTATCGGTCTTTCAGTTGAACTTTTGGATGATTCAAAACCAGTTTTAGGTCTTTCAAGACTTCACAATGACATTAAGATATCCGGCAGGACAACTAGGGACATGGTTGCAAAGGGCGTTAATCTCGGTAAGGCATTGCAGGATTCATCAAACAATTTTGGTGGAACCGGCGGAGGACATGACATTGCGGCCGGCGCAATGATTCCATTTGAAAGTAAGGACAATTTCCTTCATATAGTGGATGAAATGGTTGAATATCAATTAAGTAATGATTAATATGTTTTTAACAAAAAAAGAACAGGAAATGTGTGACGGGGAGTACGGAGAAACTATCAGGAAGAGTATGGATATCCTGGTTGCTTTGGGAGATATCTATGGCGCTTCCAAATTGGTTGACATTACTTCCGCTCAGGTATCTGGAGTTTCTTATAAAACCATTGGTGATGCGGGTTTGGAATATCTTGAAGATCTGGCATTGGATGGGTCTGCTAAAGCTACCATCAATGCGTCTTTAAATCCGCCTGGCACTGATTTGGATAATTGGGAGGCATTGGGCTTTCCTCGTGAGTTTGCAATCAAGCAGAATGAAATCGTTGATGCATATGCAAAGCTTGGAATTGCAAAAACCTGTACATGCACTCCTTATCTTGTAGGTAATGTTCCTAGATTCAGGGATCATGTTTCCTGGTCTGAATCATCTGCTGTCTGTTATGTTAACTCTGTTATAGGTGCAAGAACCAATCGTGAAGGCGGTCCGGCAGCTCTTGCAGCAGCTATTGTCGGCAAAACTCCTTTATATGGGTTCCACCTGCAGCAAAACAGAAAGGCAAATCTGGTTGTCAATGTCAGCTGCGAATTAAAAGGGGCTGATTTTGGAGCTTTGGGATACATTATCGGTAAGGTCGTTGGAGGAGGTGTTCCTTATTTCAAACTGCAGAACACTCCAAACAACAATGATTTAAAGACTCTTGGAGCAGCTCTTGCTTCTTCAGGATCCGTTGCACTTTATCATATGGAAAATGTAACTCCCGAATATGATTTGGCCGGTGAAGAGGATGTTGAAGATATAATGTTTATTTCCGAAAAGGAAATTGCTGAAACTCGTCAAAAACTAACCACCTCTGATAGGGAGCCTGACCTGATCTGTTTAGGTTGTCCTCATGCATCACTTGAAGAAATTAAACAGGTAGCCAGTATCGTTCAGGGAAAGACAATTAAAAATAAATTATGGATTTGCACATCTGTTAGTGTTAAAGCGACTGCTGATAGGATGGGCTACACAGAAATCATTGAATCTGCAGGCGGAAATGTCGTATGTGACACCTGTATGGTTGTAGCTCCTATTGAGGAGATGGGCTTTGAAGTAATCGGTGTAAATTCAGCAAAGGCAGCAAATTATGTTCCATCAATGTGTGGACTTGATGTTGTTTATAACGATGTAGAAAATCTTATTCAGTTTGAATAAGGTTTCTATAATATTTTTTTAATTCAAATTCCGCCTTATCTATTTTTAAAAAAGATGATAAACAATCACTATCGTTGAATGTGGTGTTCATATTTTTCTCCTAAAATTCATCTATTATATCTGACCTGAAAACAGATTTCAATAATTCATTTCGTTTGCCAATTGAAAATTTATCATTTTTAAATGCTTTTTCAGTTAATTTAATGTAATTTCCAAGTGAATAATATTTTTTTAAAGATGGTGAGTATAATTGCCCATCATATCCTTGAATTTTAGATTTTTTAACTAAATCATCATGATTAATGGAATCCAGTTTTAAATCACTATTTTTCAATCTATAACTTAATACCTCATGGCTAATTTGAAAATACTGTTCACATGAAATCATATTTTCAATCTTCCATTTTTTGATATTGTTTTTTTCACCATATGCATAAAGTGAAGCTTCAGGAAGCAATAAATGTGAAGCAAATATATTTGCATTTTTTTCACTTTCTGTATTCTCATCATCACTGCATATTATCCATTCATCGGATTTTTCAAATAGCAAATGATATAGTTCATGAGCTAATGTGAAATTCTGATTTCCCAAATCTTGTGTTGAGTTTAATATTATTAAAAAATCAGTTTTGTTTTTTGAACAGCATCCCTTAATTTCTTTTTTAAGGGGCATCCAAAGAATAGTTAAATTTTTAAGATGTTCTAATGATTCATTTAATATGTTGATTGGGCTATAAGGGTCTATTCCCCATTGTTTTCTTAATATTTGCGATAAATCTTTACTGTTCATAAATATCATCTAATTTTCTTAAAAATTCTAAATTTTTCATCACTTCATTCATTTTTGCTATTAATATCAGATCTTTATTTTTCTTATCTCCTCTAAAAGCGATTTTTGAAGGTTCGTAATTTGATGTTTCATCTAAAATGTAGTCTAGGGAACAGTTATATAAATCAGACAATTTTTCAATAATGTCAATTGTGGCTGTGCGTTTTCCATTTTCAATATTTGATAGGTGACCCTGGTCAATTTTTAAATAATCAGCTACTTGTGTTTGGGTATAATTGTTCTCTTTTCTTAATTCTTTTAACTTTTTTGCGATAGATTTCTGAAATTCATCATCCATTTGTTCGACCTGTTAAGTATTCTGACATATTTTTAATATATATTTTTTTGAAATTATATGTCATTTGTAATTTAACTAATTATAAAATTACTTTATTTTTATTATATTTAAATTTTATTAATTAATTAAGTTAAATTTACTTTATAAATAAATAAGATTAGTTTATTTTAAGTTAAAATAATTTTATAGTATTAAATTAATTTTTCAAGTAAAATTATAGTTTATATATCGAAGGAAATATTTACCTTAAATTAAAACTGTTAACCTTTAAATTAAATAAAATCAATAAATTAAACTAATGAAATTGTGAGGAAGACAATTATGAATTATTTAGTTGTTGGTGCCGGAAATGCTAGTAGGCCTGTTGCAAGACTGCTAAATCATTTAGGCCATAGTGTTGTTATAACAGATTTAAAAGACATTTCTGAGTTTAAAATTGAATTTCAAAGAAGTTTAATTGAAATGGAAAAGGAAGGAGTCAAACTGGATTTGGCAAATAAAAATCCTTCTCTTGATGGTTTTGAAGCTGTTTATAAGCCACCTACATTACCTGATTCCGCTCCAATAGCACAATTAATCAATGATTCTGATTTAAAAGTTCTGACCAATGAAGAATTCTCAAAAATGGTCAACAATCTGATTCCGGCAGACATTATCGGAATCACCGGAACCATGGGAAAAACCACCACTACATTCATCACAACCAGTCTGTTCAAACAGGCGGGATATAACGTGTGGTCATGTTCATCTCTTGTAAATAATCTGGTTTCGGAAGCCATTATTGATGGAATCGTTAAGGGTAAGGCAAAAGAATGCGATATAGCTATTTTTGAACTTCCTCATGGTACAATTGGCCTTTTAGATAGGCTTGATATTAAAATAGGTCTTTTAACCAATATTGCAGAAGACCATTTATCCGAATTCGGCGGATCTTTGGAGAAATACCAGCAGCGTAAACTGATTCTGCAGGCAATGAGCGAAACTTTCATTGCAAACAACTCCTGCAGGGACATCATTGAAAAGGTAAGGGATGATGTGATATTTTACGCCTTGGATGAGGATGTTGACTTTAAGGGAACCGCTGGAGACAAGTCACTAACCATAAAATATGGTGAAGATGAATTTACAACACCTTTCAATATGATGAGCTATTTCTTTGAAAACTCCGTTGCGGCTTCGGCTGTAGCATTAACTTATGGTGTCAATAAAGAAGACATTATTGATGCTTTGACAGTTTTTAAAGGCATGCCTGCTCACATGGAGGATGTTGGTGATTATAACGGCAGAAAAGTAATACTTGATTCTGCATTTTTATATGATGGAATGAAAATAACCCTTGATTACTTTAAGGATGAAAGCGTTGTTTTGTTCCTGGATCATTTTGATACATTGTCTGTTAGGGACAAGCCTGAAGTTGGCCGTCTTGTAAGTGAATATGATATTAAGGTTGTTATAGCCAGCGGATTTAATGAAGTTACTCAGGAAGTGGAAATGGAGGCTGCCTGGGAGATTTTGGATGCCATTACAAATCCAAACATAGAAAAGGTAGCCGTTGAGAACATAGAAAAGGCCGCTGAGCTTACATTCAAATATTCCGTGCCGGGAGATATCATTTTACATATGGGACCGCTTATAGCATATGACAGGCTGACAACAGTCGATAAGATTATGAAAGGATTGGAAAAAGGAAGTAAAAAGTATGAATAAAAATAAGACCTTCGGGGTAATCGGTGTTTGCGGAGCTAATGGTAATTTAATCGCAAGAATCCTTAAACAAAGGGGATTTAATGTTATAGGAACTGATCTGGCATTCAAAAAGGATTGCAGATTTGCAAAGGCCCTTGAAGGTTATGACATTGATGTTTATTATGGAAAGACTCCAGAAACATTTTTCAAAAAGGCCGACTATATCATTCCTCCTGCAAGCTTATCCAAAGATTCTGAACTATTGAAAAACTGCGAAAAGCCTATTTTGGAGTTGTGTGATGTTATTGACATGATCAAACCTGAAAAACCGGTATTCGGAATAACCGGAACAAACGGAAAAACCACAACCACCACACTGCTTAAAAAGATTGCTTATGATAATGGAATCAAACCATGTGAACATGATTTGGAGGGAATGCAGGGAAATGCAGAGTTCATTCCAATATTGCAGTCAAGATTAAATGGTGATGTGGGAATCCTGGAAGTTGGAACATTCGGTGTTCCCGGTACTGTCGGACGTATTGTAAAGCACACATCCATGTCAGGCGGTCTGATTACAAATATCACTCCCGACCATTTGAATGACCTTGGAAGCTTTATGGATTATGCCAATGTAAAAGGGGAATTCATAAAAGAGCTGCAAATAGGTCAGCTGATTGTCAACGGCCATGACCCTACAATAATGGGGCTTTTAAGGGAACTTGACTTTAAAGGCGAGATTATAACCTTTGGAGTTGATGAGCTTCCGGATTCAATCGGCATGAAGGAATGTGTCTGCGGACGTGAAATAGCAGTCAAGGAAATCATCTCAGGTTGCGGATATTACTTCTGTCAATGCGGAATTACAACCCCTCAGGTTGACTATATTGCAACAAACGTTGATTTGCCAAACAGAACATTTGATTTGCACACTCCAACAGAAAAACTGACAGTCAAGATGGGTGTTGACGGACTTCACAATGTTTACAACCTAACCGGTGTGATTATTGCAGCTCACCATTTCCTGGATATTCCATATAATAAGATATTGCCTTCAATTGCCAGTTTCACAGGCGTAAGCGGAAGAATGGAAGAAGTGGGAGAGGTAAACGGTAAGGATATTTTTGTTGATTATGCTCACAATCCTGCCGGTGTGGAAACGGTTTTAAAAGAATTTAAAAAATTGTTCGGTGACTTTACAACCGTAATTACCGTTTCATCAGAATCAGGTTATATCGGTGATTTGGATATTTTCAACAGCGTATTGAAATTCTCAAAATTTATCGTGCCTGCATCAGTCGCATCACAAAAGATAGCTGTCGAAAAGCTCAAATCCAATCCGAAATTAAACGACAGAATCTTTTTAAACCATGTCGATGATTTTGAAAAAACAGGCACTCTTGGAGCTTCAAGAGAAGAAGTTAGGGACGGTCTTAAAAAGGCATTAAACTTGGATTGCGAAATGGTTATAGCAATCGGTGAGGCCGCAACCAAGTTTAAGGATCTTGTTTTTGAATTATAATTCAGTAGAGTTACTAAATATCACATGTTTTTGGCGGTTCGCCTGAAAAGTCAGCAATTGTAGCTTTTCCGTTGATTGTAAATACTTCAAATACAGGGTTGTCGCCGGTTTCGTATAATGCTTTTACAAGTTCGTTTGAATCGATTACTTTTTGCTTTAACTCTACGCTGTTTGTAAATTCAACAGCACCGGAAATTCTTAACCATACAAATTCTGGTGTTGCAGTTACGATTTCACAGTTTGGATTAGCGTCCAATTCTTTAAACATAGGTTTGTTGTTTGCGGTACAGAAGTATGGTTTTCCATTCTCTTCAAAATAGAATAGGATTGGTCTTACTTTTGCATTTCCGTCAAGTCCGCTGGTAGCCAGGTATATTAATGGGTTTTCTTTTAAAAAGTTTATTACATCGCTCATTTTTTATATCTCCTAATTGTTTGTTGGTTATAGTTTATTTTAAAGTATATAAAGCTTTTTTGTAACTTTGGAGTTACCTTGTAACTTTTTGGTAACTGCGGTGGTCGTACGGCGGTTTATTTTTGCACTTATTACTCGCCAAATGCTCTCACTAAACCTTTTATAAACATTAAAAATTAATATGTTAATATAAAATGGGTATTGTAAATTAATCGGATAAGGGTTTAATCATGGCTAGTTATATATCTCATCCTTTAATCAAGAAAGATTCAATAGAATCAAGATTATATCAGCAGGTTTTGGCTGGGGATGTATTGAAGAAAGGAAATACGATGGTTGTTGCACCTACTGCACTTGGAAAAACCATTGTTGCAATACTGGTTGCCGCAGACAGGTTGCAGAAGGTTAAAAATTCAAAAATACTTGTTCTTGCTCCGTCCAAACCGTTGGCTATTCAGCATGAGGCCAGCTTTAAGGAGTTTCTGACACTTCCATGTTCTTCAATAACAGGTGCCGTAAAGACAGAGGACAGAGTTACAAGATGGGAAGAGTCCAGAATCATCTGTGCCACTCCCCAAACAGTAGAATCCGATTTGCTAAACGGCCGTTATGATTTAAGCAGCGTGTCCCTGATTGTCTTTGACGAATGCCATCATGGTGTTGGCGCATATTCTTACGTATATCTTGCTTCCCGTTATGTTCAGGAATCCAATTACAATTTGATTTTGGGCCTTACAGCTTCACCGGGTTCCGACAAGGCGAAAATAAAGGAAGTGTGTGAGAATCTTTACATTCAAAATATTGTAGTCAAGACAGAAGATGACCATGATGTGAGACCTTATTTCAATCCTGTTGAAATCGACTGGGTTAGAGTAAAGATGAGCTCAGAGCTTGAAAAAATAAAAAATTACATTGACAAAGCCCTGAAAGTCAGATTGAAGGCTCTAAAAAATATGGGCATTATCAAGACAGTTTCGGTTGGTAAGGTTGATATTCTAAAGGCAAGAGGAAGGGTTCAGGGTGAAATTGCAAGATCAGTTAATCCCGACAAGGATCTGTTTCAGGCAATTTCCATATTGAGTGCGGTTATTAACATTCAGCATTCCCAGGAGCTGATTGAAACTCAGGGTGTTTCAACATTCAACAAATATATTTCAAGGCTTCGCAAGAAAAAGACAAAGGCCTCAAAATCCTTGATGTGGGATGATAACTTTGGTCGTGCGGTAAAGATGGCCCGTGATGCCGAACGTCATGGCTGGGAACATCCTAAATTAAGGGAAGTAACCAAAATCCTTAAAAAGGAATTGGGCACAGGTGACGGTCAAACCAAACTCCAATCCACAAGATTTGCAGAAAATGAGGATGAAAAATCATCTAAAATAATCGTTTTCACCCAATATAGGGATACTCTGGAGATGATTCACCAAAAGCTGGAAAAGGAAGGCATCAAATCAGCCAAATTTTTCGGCCAGGCTTCAAAGGATGGTGAAAAGGGCCTTACTCAAAAGGAACAGAAAGCCATCATCAAAGCATTCAGAATGGGAGAATACGATGTGCTGTTGTCAACCAGTGTTGCGGAGGAAGGTATAGATATTCCCGCTGTTGATTTGGTTGTTTTGTATGAACCGGTTCCTTCTGAAGTTCGTATGATTCAAAGGCGTGGAAGAACAGGCCGTAAAAGGACAGGACGTGTTAAAGTACTGATTACAATGGGCACAAGAGATGAGGGATATTACTGGTCCAGCGTCAATAAGGAAGCTCAGATGAAAAATCAGCTAATCGATCCTGTTGTTTTGGAAGAGCTAAATGCCTCTGCAGTCGAGAGGATGGAAAACGAAAAAAGGGTCAAAGTTATTGAAAGGCCTAAAGAGGAAAAGACAAAACCTGTTGTTTATGCCGACTCAAGAGAGGGGAATTCTAAGGTAATCAGGCATTTGTCCGAAATGGAAATTGATGTTAAGGTTCATTCGATGGCTGTTGGTGATTATCAGGTAAGCGATGAGGTGGTAATTGAGAGAAAAACCGCCAAGGATTTTGTTGATTCCATAATTGATAAGAGACTGTTCAAGCAGGCACGTGAATTGTCCGAGGAATTCAAACGCCCGCTGCTTATTCTTGAAGGGGATGACATCTACAACGGCATGATTCATCCGAATGCGGTCAGGGGAACCATTGCCTCCATTGCAATAGACTTTGGCATAAGCATAATTCCTACAAGAAACTCTGAAGATACTGCCGCAATGATAAAAAGAATAGCTGTTCGTGAACAGACCGGTGAAAAAACTCCGATACAAATCAGGACGGATAAAAAACCGGTAAGCCTATGGGAGCAGCAGTTGTTCATTATAGAGTCCCTGCCTAATATCGGACCGGTCAATGCAAAGAATCTGCTTCAGCACTTCGGAACAGTCGCAAATGTAATCAATGCTTCTGAAAGTGAACTTCAGGAAGTTGATGGTATTGGTGAGAAAACTGCTAAAAATATTAGAAAAGTAGTTGAATCCGAATATTTGTATTTCAAAAAAGAAATTAAAGAAAGAAAACTTCTTTAATTTTAAATCCTAAAATTTTTTTTCATATATTCATAACTTTTTTTGATGGAATCAAAGTCATTTACTTCAATGATATAGATGCCATCATAATTATTTTTCTCTAAATTATTGATGATAGTGTTTAATTCAATTGAGCCTTCACCTAATGTGAGGTGTGCATCATCATCACCAAAATTATCATGGGCATGTATGTGTTTAATCGAATCAAAATACATTGCCTCCGGGCGATATTGGGCATGGTTTGCATGACCGATATCAAGGGTCATTGCCATGTCAAGAGAAACCAGCAAATCGTTTAAATCTTGCAAATTCTGATAAATCATTGCATCGAATGTAGGCATATTTTCAACTGTGGTTAAAACGCCCAAATCGCTGCCGTATTCTCCAATCTCTCTGATTGATTCATTTGCAGTTTCATAAACTTTATCAAGGAAATATTTTTTAGCCAAAAATGAAGCCAGTCCGGGATGGACAACAACCGCTTCACCATCTATTTCATTGGCCAAATCTATTGAATCCTTAATCTGCTGGATTGAGTTCAATCTGCTTTTCTCCTGCAGGGAAGCAATATTGACATCCATAAAAGGAGTATGAATGCTGTATTTAAGGTTGTAGCTTTCAAGAATGTCCGCATCTATATTTTCTGATGGATACTGATGTACCAGTTCGGCATATTCAAGTCCCAAACCTTCAATGAATTCCAATGTCTCTTCCAATGTATATTCTATTCCCGCCAGGGTTGATGCACCAATTTTCATATTATCACTGTTTTCTGACTGCTGTAATTTTCAAGCCCATCTCAATAGCTTCAAGGATAAAATCGGACAGTTCAATGCCGTTTCTTATTTTGATTTCACCCTTCTTGGATGTTGTTGCTGTAAGCAGATATTCTCCTTCAATTAAAATGTCAAAGTTCTGTCTTCCGTTTTCACGTCCCAAATCAAGAATCATCTGTTTTCTTGTATGGATGATGTCAAATTCAAAAGGAGTTTCATCAACAGGTTTGTCACCGATTACCTCCACTCCCAGGCTGATTCCGATTTCACGTTCAATTTCAGCAATCCTTTTGCCGTTTTTGCCGATGATTTTTGGAACGTATTGGTCGGGAATGTAAATGTTGGCCCTCTCAGGGGAGATTACCTCAACTTCAACCTTTGCCTTTTTCGGAAGCATCCTTTTTATTTTACGCAAAATCTCATTTTCCGCAATGATGTCTACGGAAGATTTATTCGGACCGTCTGAATTGGTTCCGTTGACCAAATCCATATCCATGACAATGGTCTGTTCACCATATGTGTAGATTTCATTTTTAAGCTCTCCGGTTTCAAAGTCCCTTACTTCAATCACAGGTCTTGCAAGATCAGCTTCCTTCATTCCGCTTGGAACCTTGACGGTCATTTTTGTCTCATAAACACTTGTGACACGACCGTTTTCAATGTAGATGCTTGTATCCACGATTGAAGGGATTACTCCCAGCTCAACTCTTGAAGCAATTCTTTGGATTGCATCTATAGGGCGGGTTGCATGAACGACTCCAATCATTCCGACACCCGCAAGTCTCATGTCCGCAAAAATGTTAAAATCAGTATTTTTTCTTAATTCATCATAAATTGTATAGTCAGGTCTTACAAGCAACAGCACATCCGCCGTATTTTCCATGCTGCCTTCCAATGGAGCATACTGGGTAATTTCATCACCCAACTGCAAATCTCTCGGAGATTCCATTGTTTTCACAATTTTGTTGAGTTCTTCAGAATAGTATTTTGCGATGGCCTGAACGAATGTTGATTTACCCGCTCCGGGAGATCCGGATATTAAAATACCTTCAGCGCTTGTTTTGATTCTGTTTAGCAACTTGTCTGATAGGTGATATTCATCCAGGTCAATCTTTGCCACAGGACGAACAACAGTAATTTCAAGGCCTTCCGCAAAGGGAGGGTATGCTATAGAAATTCTGTATTCTCTTGACTGAACAACAAAGGATCCTTCCTTGTCGGATTCCAGATAGGTCTTTGAATCGGTATGCGCCTTTTCAAGTATTTCATCCATGATGCTTTTGAGTTCTGAATAGGAATATGGCTTGTCGCTAAGTTTTACGAAGTCAATGTGGCCTGGTGTTCCTTTCTTGGCCATCGGAACTACATTTTCTTTTAAATGAATTGACATTGTATTTTCATCAAAGAACTTTTCAATTGAGAGAGCTTTATGGGTATATTTCTGTTCAAAATAATAGACTGGAATTCCCTGAGCCTTTGCAACTTCCGCCTGCACCTTGTCGTTTGTAAGAAGTGTTCCGAACTCTGACCTTGCAAGGTCTCTTATGATGCTGTCAATTTCTCCGCTTTTGGCATATCTGATGTCATAGTTGGTTGGCCTTTTTCCTTTAAATGTAATGGCCAGCTCACCGTCATCCTGCATTTGCTGCAGCTTTTGAAGTTCAGCTAATCCTTTAGCGCCTTCTGACCTTTTTGCATTTGCCTGATGTTCAAGTTCACAAACTACAGCTTCAGGTACAATGATTTCCGGATAGTCGAAATCCCCATTTTCTATCAATTCGCTTACAGCACCGATAATCACTGCGCTTGTGTCTGGTATAATGCATTTCATTTTAATACACATCTTCAGGGTTTATAAGTCTTTCTAAAATGATTTCCAAATCATCATCCTTTAAATCATCAATGTCTATGTCATTTTCTGTGTTGATTTTTCTAAAAAAGCATGAAAGGTAACCTTCGTGGCAAGCAGCTCCAACCTGTTTGATTTTCAAAACAATTGCATCCATATCACAGTCAACAAGGATTTCCTGAACTTCCTGATAGTGTCCTGATGATTCACCTTTTAACCATAACTGATTCCTTGAAGTACTCCAGTAGTGTGCCTTTCCAGTTTTGATTGTTTTGATAAGGGCTTCCTTGTTCATATTTGCAAGCATCAGCACCTGGTTTGTATCTGCATCCTGTGCAATTGCGGTTATAACTTTCACACCATTGATTTCGTGTCTGAAGTTAATTTCCATATTTATTCCTCTTTTAAATAATCGATAATATTGTCAATGTCAACAAGTTCCTGGTTTCCGCTAACCATATCTTTAATAGTAATTTTACCTTCTTTAAGGTCGTTTTCACCAATTATGGCTATTTTTGAAACTTTAATTTTATCGGCATAATTCATTAGTTTTTTGAATTTTTTACCGTTCAAATCAACATCCGCTTTAATGTCATTCTTTCTGAGAAGCTGTGTGATTTCGTAGGCTTTAGGCCTTACACTTTCTGAAATGGGAGCAACATAAATGTCCAGGTGTGAAGGCAACTCTTCAGTTTCTGTTAGTTCTTCTATTGCATTCATTAGTCGGTCAAAACCAAGTGCAAAACCTGTTGATTCAACTTCCTGGCCTCCGAAGAGTTTTACCAGATTGTATGATCCTCCGCCGCAGATTTGTTTTTGAGCACCAAGTTCAGGAACATAAATCTCAAATACGATTCCTGTGTAGTAATCGAGCCCTCTTGCAACTCCTAAGTTTAATGTGTAATTTGCCACATCAAACGCTTCCAAAAGTTCAATTAATTGTTTAAACTCTTTTAAAGCTTGTTTTGGTTCATCATATGGGGCAAGTAATTCTTCAACATCACTTAAAATAGATTTGTCTCCAACCATATCGATTAGCTTTAATAGAATTTGATTTAATTCGTCATTATCAATAACAGGTTCGTCCCCACTCAATGATTCGATTAATAAATCCTTATCTCCCTTGTCAATAACAACCATTATTTCTCTTTGGGTTTCAGTTGAGATTTCAAAGTGTTTGAAAAGGCCTCTGATGATTCCCAAGTGATTAAGATTAACATCGGCGGTGGTTATGCCCAAAGCATTTATTGCATCTGTACATAGTGCAATGACTTCCGCTTCACCTTGTGGTGAATTAGCTCCAATCAGTTCGCAACCAAATTGCCAGAATTGTCTGAACCTTCCCTTTTGAGGTCTTTCATATCTAAAACAGCTTCCATAGTAGTAAAGTTTAATAGGTTTTGTGGAAGTTTTTTCAAGCTCATTTAAATATAATCTGGCCACCGGAGCTGTAATTTCAGGCCTTAAGGTCAATTCCCTGTCGGACTTGTCCTTGAAGTTATATAATTGATTGACAATTTCTTCTCCGGATTTTGTTGTAAATAATTTTAATTCTTCAAATAATGGGGTTTTTATTTCCTGATAACCGTAATTTTCGAATATGTTTCTTAAGGTACTTTCCACTTTTTTTCTCTGTCTCATTTCATCAAATAAGAAATCTCTAGTACCTCTAGGTCTTGTAAATTCCATTTTTGCTCTCCTATGATTAAATTTATTATAATTAAACTATGTTTTTTGGATGTTATATAATCTTTTGTTCAACATTACTTTTCAAATGCTCTCGGATAATTTGTTAATAATTTGGTATATAATTGTTATATAAGTTTTGGAAGTGTGCTTTTACACATTTGTGTATTTCTGCAGTTAAAATAGTTTTAATTGGTTTCAAGTGCACTATCTAATCAAATACAGAAGGAATGATTATTATGGTGAAATATAAATTAGTGGATACATTGCTATATCAAAGTGAAGAAGGTGCTGTTGAAGGAAAATTCATCATTGGTGATGAGACCCTATGGGCAAGTAGAAAAGTCGTGGCTGAGATTTTTGGAACTGATAAATCTAATATATCAAGACATTTCTCAAATATTGTTCAAGATGGGGAGCTTGACGAAAAAGAAGTGAGTATAAGCTCTAATGAACTATTTAAAGATGATTTAGAGTTTAGTAAGGAATCCGCACAAAACTCTAAAAAGGGAGGTAGGCCTCAAATATGGTATAATCTTGACGCAATCATATCAATTGGTTACAGAATCAATTCAAAAAAAGCAACACACTTTCGTAAATGGTCTAGAGAAATTCTAAAGCAATATATGCGAAAAGGTTTTGTCATCAATAAAGAACTTTTAATGAAAGGTGGAAAATTCACTGATGAATACTTCGAGGAATTGGTCGATGTAATTCGAGAAATCAGATCATCTGAAAGGAAAGTGTATGAAAAAGTGACTGATTTGTTTACAACAGCATATGATTACAACAAAAATGCTCAAATAACAAAAGAATTCTATGCTAAAGTTCAAAACAAACTACATTATGCAGTTGTTGGGCTTACCGCACCTGAAATTATACATGAAAGAGCCGACAGTGAAAAAGAGCATATGGGGTTGACTACTTGGTCAAGAGCACCCAAAGGTAAAGTATTGCTTAGGGATGTTAAAGTGGCTAAAAATTACTTAACTGAAAAAGAGTTAAAAACTCTTAATCGTGTTGTAAGCATGTATTTGGATTATGCTGAAGATAGGGCTGAAAGGCAAATTCCAATGAGCATGAAAGATTGGGCGGAAAGGCTTGATAAATTTTTAGAATTCTATGAATATGCAGTATTAAAAGGAAAAGGGAAGATATCAAGAAAAGAAGTTGATGAATTTGTTGAATTGGAGTATGAAAAATTCAGACCAATACAGGATAAAGTGTTCAAATCAGACTACAATGAATTTGATGAAGAAACTAAAAAGTTTTTAGTATAACTTTTAATCAATTATTATTATATGAATATTAAAGGCAGTACAAATATTGTAGGTTTGATTGGTCATCCGGTGGAACATAGCTTTTCACCGCCAATGCATAATGCCGCATTTAAAAAATTAGGAATGGATTATGCTTATGTTGCTTTTGATGTTGAACCTAAAAATATTTCGCAGGCGATTGAAGGAGCGCAGGCGCTAAATATTAAAGGGTTCAATGTTACCATCCCTCACAAGATTGAAGTGATGCAGTACTTGGATGGTTTGGATGAGGTTGCAGCACTTATAGGTGCCGTAAACACTATTGACTTTAAAGATTTGAAAGGATACAATACTGATGGAATCGGTGCAATAAGGGCTATTGAGGAAGTGACCAAAGTCAAAAATAAAAACGTTATTGTTGCAGGTGCCGGCGGAGCTTCAAGGGCAATATCATTTTACCTTGCAAAGTTCGGTGTCGACTCATTGATTATTCTTAACAGAAATGTCGAAAAGGCGAAGAATTTGGCAGGTGATGTTTCTGCTTCCAATTTGATTGATGACGTTAAAGCAGATTCGATTTCTGAGATAGGTAATTATCTGAAAGATGCCGACATTCTGGTTGATACAACACCTTTGGGAATGCATCCTCACATTGACGATGAGCCGATTGCTAAAGCTGAGGATATGCATGATGATCTGGTAGTATTTGACGCTGTTTACAATCCAAATGAAACAGTATTACTTAAAGAAGCGATTAAGGCTGGAGCAAAGCCGATTTATGGAATTAAGATGCTGCTTTACCAGGGAGCTGAAAGCTTTAGAATCTGGACAGGTCAGGATGCTCCAATAAGTGTGATGGAAAATGCGCTTAATGAATATTTGGGAAGATAATATGGATTTGATTTTTGACATTTCAGGTTTAGCTAATGAAAAAGAGGAATTTACAGACTCCAAAAAAGATGTTTTGAAATTTCTGAAAATTATTGGGGTAGATACCCGCTTTATTTCATATACTCCTGAAAAAATATACATCAACAACTTAAGATTTTCAAAGTTTTCAAGAAAAAGGCAGGAAACATTCAACAGGCAGTATCCGGAAATTGAAGTTGTAAGAAGCAGTCTGTTTCAAAAGATATGCTCAAAATCGTCAAAGCACCTGGCTCTGGAGGCCAAGCCCAACTCAAAAATATTGATGCCCAAGGATAATTTTATAGTTGAACTTCTAATGGAGCCTTATACCCGTAAATATGGTGTCGAACTCGTTTATGAGGGGGAATATGACTTGGTTGTCAATCCCATTGTTTTGGATGATGAGGTAAACAATATCTTCTCGACAATTTTTGCAGGCGAAGGTATAAAATTTAGAGATAAAACCAATGAAATCTATCCTCTTTTAAATGTTTCACTGGATTGGATTAATTCATTTTTACAAATGGATGGTCGGGAGACTTTGGAAAATAAGAATAATAATCCACTAGCAATTTCATTTTCTGAATTTTTAGAGGATGTTGCTCCCCAATATAAGGAAAACGTTTTGAATGCCAGTGAATTCATTGAAGAAAAATTAAAATGTTAAAATTTGCATTTCAACTTCAAAAACTAAATAATGAAACTTGTTTGTCAGTTTTCTTTTTATCTTTTTTTTCATCAGATTTTTCTTCTCTGACAGGTTCTTCTTCAATAATGTCTTTGGAAGGTTTTTCATCAGATTTTTCTTCTCTGACAGGTTCTTCTTCAACGTCTTTGGAAGGTTTTTCATCTTGCGCTTCGATTCCGGGAATTTCAAATGGAAGCTCGTCTTCAACTTTATCAGGGACTTCTTCAACAACGGTATTCATCATCTGATTTTGAAGCTCTTCAAATCTCCTGTCACGTTCCTCAACCCTCATTTGAGCTTTCTGCTTTTCCATTTTGGTAATTACCTTTTTAGGAATCTTTTTGGATCTGAACCTTTTTATTTCAGTATCTTCAAGTTCCAAAAAGTCTGAAATTTCCCAGGCAAGCTCATCGTTTTTAAACATTATTTCAAGATAAGGAAACATTGAAATGGCTATTGCATGTGAAATGTGCATTTTTTCAGACATTTTTTCGGCAATTGCATCTCTTAGGTTTCTTTTGCCTCTGTTACGTCCCATTAATGTAAATATTGTTGGAGTTTGGATTTTTGTGAATTTTTTATAGGTTTCCTTTTTGGAGGAACTTACTCCGATTCCCATAAAGTCACTTGCATATCTCCAGTAACCGTAATTTCTGCTGCTTCGGGCTCTTCCAAAGTATAAGTCAGCTTTTGCAATGTTTTCATATGCCTTTTTGATTTCATTCTTTTTGGTGTATTCCCTTGGAATGTTTTCTGCAATGTATTCCATTACCAGGGTTGGGTCTTCATCGACTCTCAATGCCTCCCTCACATGCTGAGGATTTTTGCTTTTTAAAACACCTGTTATTGCATTGAAAATATCTGAGCGGTCATCTTTTATTCTTAAATCTTCAACGGCTTTTGGTTCCAGCACTTCATCCTTGTCTGCCAATGCCTGCAGGGTATTGATTGCTGAACGCAAGTCTCCATTTGATTTTTTTGCAATTAATTCAAGCGCTTTTGGATTTGCTTTAATTTCTTCCTTTTGAGCTATCTCTTTTAAAGCCTTTCTGATAGTCGGGCTTCTGATTTTAGGCATTTTGATGACAGTACATTTTGGTTTGATTGATTGCAGGCGTTTTGAGTAGAAATCATTTGCCATTAAAATCATTGGGTGTTTGGAGTTTTTTATAATCTCTCCAATTGCTCTAACTCCTCCACGGTCATTGGTTCCATGAATACCGTCAACCTCGTCCATAATGATTAGCTTATAGTCATCACCGAAAAGTGATCTTGAAGCTGAAGACTCTCCGATTGTACTTTTAATAACGTCTTGGGAACGTTTGTCACTTGCATTTAGCTCAATGTGTTCTGAAAATTCCTTTGCAATGACAAGTGCAAGGGTGGTCTTTCCAATCCCCGGAGGTCCAACTAGAAGTAGGGGTTGTTGGGGATTTCCTTTTTTCCAGCTTTCAACCCAGTCCTGGATTATTTTTTTCTCTTTATTGTTACCGACTACTTCATCCAAGGTCTGCGGTCGGTATTTGTCAGTCCATAACATTTCCATACCTTAAATGAATTTGGTTAGTAAAGCTTCAAGTTGTATTCTTGGATTTGCTCCTTCCCTTATTCTAAAATCACATTCTGCGATTGAATTAATCAAATCAATGTAAAAGTCAGGTTCCATTTTGCCGTCAACAACTCTTTTTGAAACCTCCTGATAGATTTGGGTAACCATATCTTCTCCGCTTGTTCCCTGCAAAACCATGGTTTCCCTTAGGATTGTTCTTGCACCTAAAAAGTCACCCATAAGTGCCTTGTTGATCATGTTTCCAATTTCCTGCGGTTTTGCTTTGGATACCACTTCATAAACGGATTCTTCTGTAATGGCTTCTCCTTCGGAAGCGGCAGCCTGAAGTACGTTAACTGCCTTACGCATGTCTCCTTCTGCAAAGTAGACTATTGTTTCAAGGCCTTTGTCGTCTGCTTCAAAGCCTTCACTTTCACATATGAACTGTAATCTTTCCTTTATCTCTTCACCTTTGATTGGAGCGAATCTGAATATTGCGCATCTTGACTGGATAGGGTCGATGATTTTTGAGGAGTAGTTACATGAAAGTATAAATGAGGCGGTTTTTGTATACATTTCCATTTCACGCCTTAAAGCGTGCTGTGCATCCTTGGTCATGTTGTCTACTTCATCCAAAAAGATTATCCTGAACGGAGCGCCAACCGGTTTGAGTCTGCAGAAGTTTTTAATGCGGTCCCTTACTGTATCGATTCCTCTTGCATCGGACGCATTTAACTCCAAAAAGTTTTGTCTCCAGTATTCTCCGAGAATTGATTTTACAAGTGCCAGGGCTGTTGTGGTTTTTCCAACACCTGCCGGGCCGGTAAACATTAAATTGGGCATGCTTTCTTCGCCTACATATTTTTCAAGTCTGGCAATGATTTGTTTTTGTCCTACGATGTCTTCTAATTTTTGTGGTCTATATTTTTCTACCCATGGTCCGCTCATTTAATCACCATTTCGTTACTGTAATTTTGTATGTTTTAGGTTGATAATTAACTTTTGGTTAATGTTTTTATATTGGGTTGGATTATATATAATGTAATTGAAAGAGTATTTGAAGAGTAATATCTTGAGGTGTTAAAATGAAAGGTACATGGAAACTCAGATTAAGAATGATGCTTACCTATATGCTAATGTTTTCCATTGTATATTTCCTTGTCCTGCTTGTAGGCTGGTATTTAGGAATTCAAAGGTGGACGTTGTATGCAGCCGTGAGCATAATAATTGTATTTTTACAGTATTGGTTTGGACCTTCTATAGTAAAACGTTCAATGAATGTAAGGCCATTGTCTGAAGCCGAAGCGCCTCATATTCACAAAATGGTGGCCGAACTTGCTCAGGAAGCAGGTGTTCCAAAACCTGAAATCGGATTGTCAGAAATCAATATCCCGAATGCGTTTGCATATGGAAGGTCATCCAGAAGCGGACACATTGCAATTACCCGTCCGATTTTGGGATTGCTTGACTATGAAGAGTTAAGGGCTGTTTTAGGCCATGAAATGGGTCATATCAAACATAATGACATGGCAGTAACTGCAGCAGTTAGTGTAATTCCAATGATTTGCTATTACATTGCATTGTCATTCATGTTTTCAGGAGACAGCAGGAACGGTAACGCATTCATAATTGGAATTGTGGGTTATTTATTCTATCTTCTTGGACAGGTGTTGGTATTGTTCATTTCAAGAACAAGGGAATACTATGCCGATGAGGCCAGTGTGGAGCTGGGAAATCGTCCGGCAGCACTGGTGTCTGCATTATATAAATTGTCCTATGGGGCAGCAAGATGCAGCAAGGAAACAATCGATGAGGTTAATACCAACAGGGCTTTCTTTGTAAATGACATCAACAATGCAAAACATGACGTAACTGATTTCCAGCAAATAGACTTCGACGGTGATGGAAAAATCTCTGATGAGGAGTTAAGAAGATTAGCCAATTCAGATGTGAAAATTTCCACAAAAAATGGGCTTATGGAATTGCTGTCAACTCACCCGGATTCCTTAAAAAGAGTTAAAAGATTGGCAGAACTTGAAAATTAGGTGTAATTTATGAAAATGATTTTAGATGAACGTGGTAAAAAGTATGTTTTGAAAGCTGGAGAACAATTTGAAAGTGATTTGGGGATTGTTTCATCCCAGGATTTGGATGATGCGCAAGTAGGCGATGAAATTGAAAGCCATCTTGGCCACGCATTTAAAGTCATTAAGCCCAACATCAACGATTTCATAGACGTGATGGAAAGGAGATGTTCAATACTTCTTAAGAAAGATATTGGTTATGTTTTGGCCCATACCGGTCTGGGTGCAGGAGCCCGTGTTGTCGATGCGGGAACCGGTGCAGGAGCAATAGCATTGAACTTTGGAAATGTCGTAGGTCCCGAAGGACATGTCTATACCTATGAAATACGTGAGGATTTTGCACAAATCGCTCAGAAAAACATAGATAACTTTGGAATTGAAAACATCACGGTTAAAAACAAAAACGTCAAGGATGGAATTGATGAAAATGACATTGATTTGGTCTTTTTGGACTTACCGAAGCCGTTTGAAATATTTGAGGATGTTTGGGAGTCACTTAATGTCGGAGGATGGCTTGCGGTATATGCACCTTATATCGACCAGGCAAAACTGTCTTACAGAATCGCTAAAAAGGTAGGATTTTACGATATTGACATAAGTGAAATTCTACAGCGTGGTCTGGAGATTAGAACTCAAGGGGTAAGACCGAAGACCCGTATGGTTGGTCATAGTGGTTATTTGCTGTTTGCAAGAAAATTATAATTTTAAACTTGAAAATCTTTAGAGGTATGAATTTATGCCGATGGCTGTTGTTAAAGGTTCTCTCAAATATTGTCTTGAAAACAAACCGTTCTTTCTTTTTGTATTTATAGTATTTTTTAGTTTGGAATATGTATTGGACATTTTTTTCTATCCTGTTTATGGTGTAGGCATGTGGATATTTTTTATCCTTATTATGGGATATGGTCTGCAGATAATTGAGGATGTAATTAATGGAGGTACCAGACTGCCTAAGATAATGCCTAAAAAGGTAGTGGTCTTGGGATTAAAAGGAGCGGTAATTAATCTCTTTTATATTCTTATTCAGTTTGCGTTGTTGAGTATAGTTGCTGTGAATCTGAATTTTCCGATTTTTGAACTTGAAGAGTTATTTTTGGATTTTGACAATACCTTAACTTTAATGTTTACTCATGATGTGGTTTCATTCACTATTTTTATGGTTTCCGGATTTGTAATATCCTATGTTGCAACATTTTTCATGGAGCTGTCTTTAGCGAGGCTGGCTGATGGGGGACAGCTTAGAAAATCATTCAATTTCCCTAAAATCAAACATGCCATCGACATTATAGGATGGAAAAACTATACAATCGGATATACGAAGATTATTCTGGTAGTCGTTGCTTTTTCTTATATCAATAGGCTATTTGATCCGGTTTTGGGTTTGAATGTTATTGTAGGTGCCATTTCAATATTCGTATCATTCATTGTTGAATATCGGGGTATGGGAATGGTGTATAAAGTGTATACTGACAACAGAAATAAGGCAAATTTGAACTAAACTATTTAATTATACAAAAACAAATATAGTCTTATCAAATTTTGTTTGGAGAAAATTTATGGGTAAGACTAGGATAGAATGGATTGACCTTGTTCGGGCAGTAGCTATTTTGACTGTTTTGTATATTCACGCTACCGATGGAATATACATAATCTCTTCTGATGCAATAACAAATTATACAATCTATTCAAGGATTTTTAATTTCGCATCTCTTTTCATTGGCCGTATAGGGGTTCCGTTCTTTTTAATGATTACTGGTTATCTGTTACTTGATAGGTCTTATGACGACAGCAGAACTCAAAGGTTTTGGGAAAAGAATTGTAAGGGTCTGATTATTGTTACCGTGATTTGGGCAATAATCTATGTTATCAGTTTGCAGTTTGTAACTGTGGGAAGTGGTCAGGTAAACTTTGCAGAAGCCGGAACACTGTTCTTCTCTCACATGTGGTACATGCCGATGATTATTGGAATGTATCTTTCCATGCCATTTGTTGCAAGTGCCCTAAAGCACTTTGAAGTAGATACAGTTTATCAGGCAACCATTGTATTTACACTTTTGGCGTTCCTACTGCCGTTTGTCACACTTGTCTGTGACATGAATGGAATTAGCGGGGTTACCCTACAATACTGTTTGGGCTTTAGTGGCGGAATCTATGGAGTATATATTATTTTAGGATATCTGGTTAAAAAAGGCAAATTTAAGCATATTGACAGCTATAAGTTGTGGATACTTGCCATAATTTCATTTTTAATTTGTGTCGGATTCCAATATTATGCATTTGTTATTAACTACGATTTCTTCCTGTGGTATGAATTCCCATTCATTTTACTTGGGTCATTTGCACTGTTTGAGCTGTGTTCAAGAAAAGGCAGTGTCAGATTCTACAGCGGAGTTAAGGTATTGTCCAAATATTCATTTGCAGTATTTTTAATACATAACCTGTTCAGATTGCCTTTGCTTCCATTTATTGTTGTCCTGCCATTTGCAGAACCGGTCAAAGCTATTATACTTTGGATTTTATTGATAATCTTCAGTTTTACCGCTGCAGCAATTATTTATAGAATTCCAAGGTTTGGAAAATACATTTTATATATGAGATAATTTCCATTATCTCTTTTTTCTTATTTTGGGTATTTTTCAGATGTATTTTAATTAAATCTTAATATATTTCAATTTGTTAAAAATGCAATATTTGCCTCACACTGTAAAAATTATTTATAATGAAATTAAAAATATGATTGACGAAAGAATTATTCGGGTGCAATCATGAATTACAAACAAGTTATAATAATTGTTTTAATAGTTGTCATTATTGCCATTTGGGGAGGTCTTGCCTTTTCACATTTCGGCACTGGTGAAAAAGCTACAGAAATAACCTTTTTAAGCAATAACACTATTAAAAATGGCGATAATGTCGAATTTGAACTTAAAGATGATCAGGGCAATCCCCTTTCCGGCCAACAGGTAACAATTTTATATGGTGACGGAAATAAAACTGAAAATTATTCCATTGTTACGGACGCTAACGGTAAAGGATATCTGACATTGTCCAATGAGGATGCCGGCAATCACACTATAACTGTAAAATATGCTGGTAACGACAAATATAAATCTTCCAGTGCCCGTACAACAATAACAATTGAGGAAGAAGCATCTGAAGACACTGCAACATACCAAAGCAGCTATTCAAGTGACAATACTCAATCTTCATCATCCAGCTCATCATCCAGTGATTCAGTTCACTATGATTCAAATTATAACGTCTACTATAATGATGAAGGAGTTGTTGTAAGCGGATCAAACAAAGGATCTTCAGTTGATTCAGTAAGGCAAAGTGGCAGTGAACATGCAAAGGATTTTGAATAGTTGGAGTTAACTCTCTGACAATTCCTTTTCTATTTGCCTAAATGCTTTTTTTGCCTCAGGAATGGGGAATAGCGGATATATGTGAAACTGCCCTTCTCCTGTAATTAATTTTACATCTACATTACTATTTTTAAGTTTTTCCACATATTTTAAAATATCTTTGTAAAATATCTCGTCGTTTCCGGCAAAAATAAGAGTTTTTGAAAGTCCGGTGCTGTCTCCAAAGGTTGGACTTACCCTATAGTCTTTTGTATCGAGCTTGCCTGCCCATGACTTGCCGATTTGCTTTAAACCTATTTCGCCCAGAATCGGATCGTTTTCACTGTCATAGGGGGTGTTGTCCATGGAAATGTCCACCCATGGTGAAAATACGACAATATGGTCTGGCTGAGATAGGCCGATTGTTTTTAGGTATTGTGCAAATGACAATACGAATCCGCCTCCGGCCGAGTCGCCCATCAATGTGATGTTTTTGTTGGTTTGAAGTATGTAATTATATAATCCTGTGACTGCCTCAAAAGTTTCGTCCCATTTATGCAAAGGAGCGAGTCCGTAAACAGGTGCAAGTACAAATGCATCTAATTTTCGTGATAGCTTCAAGCAATATAAATGATGCTGGTAGTTAATTTCATTTACATATGCTCCACCATGTAGATAGAGTATTATTTTTTTAGATTTTTCTTTATTTCCATATGTGAAAACCTGCATTCCGTTAAAGTCAAAACTTTTGAAAATGCTTTTAGGGGGTTTGGGGTGTTTGTGTGACCTTTCGGATAGGAATTCATCAACAGCCTCTTTCGAATCCATATATTTGGGCTTTGTAAACTTTAAAATTAGCTTGGCAATTTTTGAGATAAGTGATGGGGCCGTCATGATATCAAAAAATTAAAAAAAGAAAAAAAGGAAGTTTATTTATACTCCAGAGTATAATAAACCTGTTCCTCTTGCAATGAAGAAAGTAGCGTAAACTCCTAAAATACCCATTAAGATTCCGCCGATAGTCGGATTCAATTTTGAGATGATTGACACAACTAAACCTAACAGGAATATTATTATAAATGAAAGTATAATGAATAAAACGAGTTTAACTGGTCCTACTTTTGAAATGTCGCCAATTGCTTCACCGATACTTAAAGCATAACCTAAATCTTCGGTTTTAGCTAATCTGCATTGGCCCATCATTGCTGCTAAAGCAAATATGATAACTAATATGGCAGTTATAAGGCCAGATAACCAGTGCTGGAAGAAAATTGCTAAAATTGCACCAATGATAATTGGGATGAGGAAGTAAACGATGTATACAACAAATAATTTAACTCCATTTATAAATTGTCTTATAAAGTCAATTTCAGGACCTCTATCTTCTCTGTTGATTCCATATTTGACAATGTCCAATTCATAACCATAAATCATAAATCCAAGTAAAACTGCGATTATGATTCCGATAATTCCTGATCCTAATGCTGCCAGTACATTGTTTAAAGCAACACTTGCGCTAATAGCACCAACAGTTCCGGCAGTTGCAATTCCTAAAATAATTCCTAAAATTACATATATTATCAATGCTTTAATATTTTGCAGAGGATACATTAAAGCATCACTGAATATTTCACCTAATTCCATTTTGTTCACCTTTTAAATTTGGTTCGTTAAATTAAGATAATATTAGTATGAAAATAATATTATTTAAAATATTGAGTAATCATATTACTAAAAAAATAAAGGTGTAGATGATAGGTCATCTACCTAATTGTTTTTTCGTGTAAATAGAACAACTGCTATAACAATTACAATTAAAACTAAAACAATGATTGGAATACCAGTGTTTCTTAAGTCATTCTTTGTAACGTTTGGTTTTTTATCCTCTTTTTTCGGTTCTTGCTTTACATTTTTTGAAGAATCCTGCTTTTTAGTCACGGTTGTTGTATTTTTGTCCTCTTCTCCTGTAGCTGTGGTATTTTTAGGAGTATCTTCACTAGCATTATTTCCATCATCGGTTCCGCTTGCAGTCTCATTTTCAGCTCCTGTTAGAGTTTCATTTTCAGCTACACCCAATGTTGTGTTTTCACTGGTGTTGTCTTGAGAAGCTCCCAATACATCGGAATTAAAAGTGTTTGTGATTACAAATCCTTCTGAAGCACTTCCCTTTATTGAAACTGAATAGTTGGAAAGTTCACTTTCGTTTACAGAATAGCTTCCTTCATCTTCAACTTCAAAGGTAGCTGACCAGGAGTTGGATGGACTTAATGTTTCTTTATCAACGATTTTACCGTCTTTAATAAGATTCACAGTAATCGAATCAGGTCTTTGGCTTGTTTGGCCATCGTCGTTCCATTTGATTTTGACTGAAATTTTTTGGACAGTACTGTTTTCTTCGCCGGAAGTGTCTTCTGCTGAAGCAAAACCGATATATGCCAGTAAAAAAATCGCAACTAAAAATATTGTAAACAATTTCTTATTCATGATTTCAACACCTGCTTTACGTTGGTTAAATTATAAGCAGGATGATATTTAATTGTTTTTAAAAAAGTGATGTTAAAGTAAAAAAATAGAAAATGAGGAATAAAATTAATTATTCCATAAATATTGCCGGTTTGTAAGGCATTGCGTTTCTTGCCTTGTTTTGTGGATCGTAGGAATCATCGGTATGGATAATGACCTCTTCACCAACTTCCTCGGTAATGTAGTCAATGGCATCGTTTAGAATTGCTTCTTCATTGATTTTACCGATGTATTTGGTTTTAGTCATTTCACGACCAATCTTTTTAGCTACTGCAGCGATTTCCTTTTTATCGTCATAAATGTCGGCTCCAACAGCTCTTCCCATAATCTGGCCAATGTCAGGTTTTCCAACTTCATCAGCTATTTTATATAAATCCCATTTCCAGTCAGGAGCAAGATAAACATGCACTTTGGAGACATCTCCTTTCACCATCTTCTTGATATGGGTAATGTCTTTTATGATGTTTTGCACAAACTCTTCTGACTTTTCGATTTCCACACTTACTGATTCAGGGTCATATTCAGGCCATGAAGCTTCACTTACAAATCCTTCACCGCCATATGCGGTCCATAGCTCTTCGGAGGTATGTGGTGTAAATGGTGCAAGGAGTTTAATCCAGGCTTCAAGGACTGTTGACAGGACATAGATTATTGCAGGGTCTTGTGTGTCAGTCAAATGTTTTACCCTGTAGAGGTAGTGGTCCACGTCTTTTTTAAGCAGGAACAATGATTCCTGCAGCGCTTGTCTTGTTTGGAAAACTTCCAGCGCTTCAGTGGATTTTTTAATGTGCTGGTTGAGCTGGCTGATCATCCATAAATCGATGGTACGGCTCAATTCAACCTTTTCGATATTGCTCAGGTCTAGTTTGGAGCCTTTCATTTCTTCAATTTTAGCTGCAAACTCTCTGAACCATTCAAGTCTTCTTTTGGTTCCGAGAACTTCCTTTTCTCTCCAGTCAAAGTCTTGCCATGGTTCTGCTGACGCCATTAGGAAAAGCCTTACGACATCTGCTGTGTAGTCTCTGATTGCGTCTTTTAATAGAATAACGTTACCTTTTGATGAGGACATTTTGTTTCCTTCCAAAAGACCCATTCCAAACACTACAGTTCCTCTAGGCCATTTTTCTTCAGGATAAATGGCACTGTGGGTAAACATTAAAAAGCTTAAGTGGTTACCGACCAGATCTTTTGCTGACAATCTCCAGTCAAGAGGATACCAGTAGTTGAATTCATTCTGGATTTCTGAAACTTTTTCTGCAGGAACAGTAAGGTCTCCTGAATCTTTGTTGAGTAAAACTTTATCAAAGAATGCAGGGGTCAAATCATCAGGATTCATGTCCCTTAGGTATTTTGCGATTGTATAATAGGACATGTAAATTGTGGAGTCTGTTAACGGTTCGATTAACCATTGGTTGTCCCAAGGAAGTCTGGTTCCAAGTCCAACTTTTCTGGAGCATGCCCAATCATCCAGCCAGTTAATGTAATATTCAAAGTTGCTTTTAAGTTCTTTTGGTATGATTGTTTCGCCTTCAAGGACTTTCAAGGTCTTTTCAGTCCATTCCTCGTTTCCATATTTCATGAACCATTGGTTGTCCATGATTTTAACCACACAGTTGTTTCCACATCTACACACAACAGGCCTTTCGGCAAAGTCGTACATTATTGTTGCCATATTGTCGCTGATGAGTTTTTCTTTCAGTTCTTCACGGGCAAAACGAACTTTCATTCCACCAAAATCAGGAATGGATTCGATTATTTTACCTTTACTGTGCTGCTGTTTGTACAGTTCGTTTGTGGCTTCATGCAGCTTTTCATCGTTTTGGTCTGTAATTCCAAGTCTTTCGATAATGTCTGCTGCAGGGATTTCGCAGTATCCCTTAAGGGTACATACAGGAATCGGAACCACGTTTTCAATAATGCCTTCCAGATTGTATTTGGCTATTAATTCATCATTGTTTTTCAAATCCTGAAGCGCAATGTAGTCTGCAGGTGCATCTGCAGGTTCGGAAAATACCACTCCGCTACCGTATGATGCGCTAACAAAACTTGCAGGGAAAATTGGCAATTCGTCTCCTGTAAATGGATTTGTAGCCATTTTTCCAATAAGGTCATTAGGATCAATTTCAGAAATGATTTTCAAATCCTTTATTTGGTGTTGTAAATTGTAGTGAGCTTCTTTTGTAATGACCCAGTTTTCACCTTCGGCATCAACCAAAACGTATTCTACATCAGGATTTAACCAGATATTTGTTGCACCGACGATTGTTTCAGGCCTTAATGTTGCTGTAACCAATACCATGTCCTCAATCTTGAATTTTAGGAGGGTCAGTTCGTTCACTCCCACTCCTTCACCTTCAAGCAGGTCGTGGTCTCCAACAGGGTTGTCACAGTTTGGACAGTATTTTACAGGGTGTTCGCCTTTGGCAACCAGTCCTTTGTCGTGCAGGGTTGTAATCTGCCATTCTATGAACTTTTTATAGGTAGGGTCGATTGTTCTGAATTCACGTCTCCAGTCAATTGAATAACCCATCTCTTCCATCACTTCATGATATTCGGTTGAAAAGTATTTAACGATAAATTCAGGGTCTTCCAATTTAGGTAAGGTTTCTTTTGGAACTCCGTGAACCCTTTCATATAAATCAAGTGTCCATGGATCTTTCCTTTTAATCCTGTCAGCTATTCCAATGACCGGTGCACCGGTTACGTGCCATGCCATCGGGAACAATACGTTATAGCCTTCCATTCTTTTAAATCTTGCATAAACATCCGGAACGGTATATGTACGTCCGTGACCGATATGCATAGCTCCGCTAGGGTATGGGAAAGCCACTGTAAGGAATAATTTTTCCCTTTCGTCAGGGTTTGATTCAAAAAGTTTTGCATCAGCCCATTTCTTTTGCCATTTTTTCTCTATATTTTCACTCACCAAATCACCATTATAAGATTGTTTTTTGAGGAATTTCAGGAACTTTGCTTTTGTGTTCGCTCCTGACAATTTTATTAATAATCATATCAACGTCATCAACTGAAACGGCTAACTTTTCAGCTATTTCAGTATTTTTCATATCTTTTTCTTTGTAAAGATAAAGAATCTGATCAAGTAATTCATAAGACATTCCGATTTCCGCTTCATCGGTCTGGTCTTCCCATAAACCTGCCCGTGGCGGTTTTTTAAGAATCGCTTTGGAAATGTCCAGATATTCACTCAATTCATAAACTTCAGTTTTGTACAAATCTCCAATCGGTTCCATATCGCACGCACCATCTCCGTGTTTTGTAAAGTAGCCGATTAGGATTTCACTTTTGTTGCCTGTTCCGCTAACCAGGTAATTTTTCTGGTTTGCATAATAATAAATGATTGACATTCTGATTCTGGCCTTAAGATTTCCTATTGCCAGATTGTTTTTCTCAAGTTGTGTAACAGAGAGAAATTCATTTAAAATGCCGTCAATAGCTATTTCCTTATATTCAATGCCTAAGGTCTTTGCTATTTCGATGCCATGAACTGTGTCTTCAGCCGGTGTAGTAGCAGATGGCATTACAATTCCGAATACATTGTCTTTTCCAACAGCTTCGCAAGCCAGATAGGCTGAAAGGGTCGAATCAATTCCTCCGCTCAGGCCAACAACGATTCCATCGGTTTTGGATTCGCTGACTTTAGATTTAATAAATTCAACAATTTCTGATTTTGTCTTTTCCAAGTCAATATCCGGAATTTCACTAATGTTTTCACCAACCTAATCATTCATACAGTAAATAATATGTATTTATTAATTTATATATTATTTCATGTCAAATGTAGAACTTATCTGTGAAAAATCATTTTCCGGTGTTGACAACCAAATCATCGACAGATTTGTCGAGTTCCAGCATGCACTCATTGACAAGGATGAGGATAAACTAAATAAACTCATTTTGGATGATTATGAACTGGTTCACATGTCCGGCAAAACACAATCAAAGGATGAATTCATAGGCGAAGTCATGGATGGAACTCTGAATTATTACAAATCTGAAATTTCAGAGCCCACCATTCTTTGGGACGATGAGGAAAATGCATCCTTAATAGCTGATGTGACATTGACAGCCAAAGTATATGGAATAAATGGAAAATGGACACTGAATACTGTTGCAAGCTTTGTAAAAATAGATGGTGAATGGTATTTCGGAAAATGGGATAACTGAATTTGTTTGAAAACTAGATTAATGACTATTCCCCATATAAGCCTTTTTTGACGTTTTCAATAAACTCTTTTTCATCATCGCTGAGTTCGATATCGGCGAGGTTGTCTTTGTTTTCACGTCTTATTATGATGAAAAATCTCAAAATCAAAATCAGCATAAAAGACAATACGCTCAATAACGGTGAGAAGAATGCCAATATAAGGGATATGCCTGAAATGATGACCGGGGACAGCAATATGTAAAATAATGTCAATATAGTTCCTTTTATGTATAGTTTCAGGTTGTCCAATTCGATTCCATCCTCATAACTGTCATATGTCTTTTTGATTTCTGCTTTGATTTCATTCTTTCTATTGAAATATTCCTTGAAATTGTTTCTCACCAATAATATGAACATTATAAGGTACAACAGACTGATTATCAATATCAGCAATGAAAATAGGATGTTTACTTCGGTATAATAATAAAATTTAAACAGAAAACCGGTTGCAAAAGGTATCAGACATGCGGTTGCTATTGTAAACATGTTCAGAATCAATATTGAATGCTTGATTTTTTTGAAATTGAAAAGGAGGACGTTGGTTTCCCAAAAATTGTATACCAAGTAAAAACTTATGAAGTAAATTAAGATGGAAGGCAACAGATATTCCAAAATATAATCCATTAAAACGGCTCCTGAAGTTATATCGGAAAGTGTTGGCACGGCAATCTCCAAAACAAGAATTGTCATTGCAATTGCAAAAACACCATCAGTAATGGCCATAAATCTTTCTTTAAAATTATTGGAAAATATTTTATTTATTGACATATGTTTATAGGTAACTATTTTATATTATTTATCTTTTCATGTTTTTTCAATAAAAAATCAGAAACACAAAAATCAATTAAATTTTGCGTCAAATCCTCTTTTAAAATTAGTTAATTTTGTTTTTTTCTTAAAAAATAATGAAATAGTGAGAATTTGATCTCACTTTTCCCTGTTCATTGTTTGTTTTAGTTAATTTAACATGAAATATCAAAAAACAGTTATTAACTAGTAAAAAAAAGAAAATGAATATTCAAAATGAATATTCAGTTATTGAAATGCATACGGGTTTATAATCATATAAATTCCAATACCGGCTGTTATAGCAGTGCCTGAAAACAATAACGCAATTCCAAAACATCTGTTATTTTCTTTAGTAGCTTTATTGCTGTTCTTTATTTTCAGGCCATCCTTTGTGATTTTTGGGCCTTTGATATCAAGTTTTGCAGGGGTTTTTGGGCCTTTGATATCAAGCTTAGGGTTTTTTGTTGGTTGTGCATTTGCAGTATTGTCGGCAACTTTTACAGTATTGTCAACAGTTACAGCATTGTCAATCACATGGATGGTATCGTTGTTAACTGCTTGCACGACATCATTGTCAGTTGTGTTTGCAATTTTATTGTTGATATTATTTTCAACTGTCATATTTTTGTCAACAGGTATGTGTTGTTGATCGATTGTTTGTATAGAGTCATGGGTTACTGTGGTGTTGTCGCTTGCGGCTGCGCATGCAACACCTAATGATATTATTAATAGACATAGTAGTGATAAGATAATTCTTTTCATAATTGGCCTCCATAATTTTTTTAGCGAAATCGGATTTTCACTTACCATTAACTCTATTGAAGACCATATATAAATTTTTTCGAATGTAAGTGCTCACTTGCATCTTAAAATAAAAAATAAACATTAAATTGGTATTTTTATCAAATTATAAGAGAAAATATTTGAAAAATATATTTTTGGAAAACATGGGGCATGTTTTTAACACAAAATATTTTATGTGGGGACTATTATTGCTCTGAAAATGTAATATTGTTCTCCGTTTCTAATTTAAATCATGGAAATATTAATAAATCATGAAAAAGTATATAAATATATGGATATTGAATATATTAAGGAAAATTATCGGTTTGAAACACTTACGGATGAACATGATTTGTCTAAATTTAAGTGTGAATCTGACGATTTAAATGATTTTCTTAAAAATGATGCGTTAACTCAACAAAAAAGTAAATTGAACTTAACAAAGCTAGTGATGTGTGATGACATTATAGTAGGTTATGTTTCTCTACTAACCGACACTATACCATTAAAAGATATTCGTGATGAAGACACTAAACAGGATATTAAAGATCAATTGGATATTACTTCCAAAAAGAGAAAATTGCCGGCAATCAAAATTGGAAGATTGGCTGTCGATGAGAAATATGCTCATAAGGGATTAGGTTCTGAGATTTTGATGAGCATCTTATTCAATGTTAAAAATATTGCTGAGAATAATGTTGGATTAAGATTCGTCACTGTAGAAGGTTATGCAAGCGCATATGGATTCTATATTAATCATAACTTCATTAATATGAAGATGATGATAAAATAAAGGAAAAATTAGATATTATAATAGAACGAAATCCGGAGCAAACATTCTATTTATATTTGGATTTAAGAGTTCTAGAATGATACTTTTCTAGCCGCATCATACCTCTTTTTAAATTCTTTATCTTTTTTTGTAAGAGGTTCGACCATTCTATTTAAAAAATCAGATGCTTCTTTACCGTATAATGTAGGAGTATCTCCAATTGGTTTTGCCATGCTTATCACCTCTTAAATTTATACATTTTCTATGTTTCTTATTATTTAAATAATTGTTGTTTCAACGAATTTAACTAATAATTCTATAAAAATATTTAAATTCAATGAATGGAGGTGGAAAAAGTGGAGTTGATTATCTTCCTCATTGGATCATACTCTCTTAATATTATGACGATATTAATTCAAATAAAAGGTAGAAGATAGGGACTCAAATTTTCACCTCATCAATGGCAATTAAATATAAACAAGTCATGAAGTGTTTTGAAAACTAATGTTTTCGTGAGGCATTTTCCCGGAGATAGCCACTATTTAATTGTCTATTTTTTAAAATTAGTTAAGTTTATATATTTTATTTAATGATAGTATTATTCAAGAGATTTACTTTTATGTAAACCTCTATTCAGATGCAAAAAATGTATTATTAATGTCTAATACGGGATATTGTAGAGATTTTCTCTACAATAGGACATTAATTTGAAACTTTTTTTTAAGAACTCCTGCATTTCAACTAAAAACATCACATATTCTTAATGGAAATTCGTTTAATTACTCTTTTTTGGATGATTTCAACAGTGAAAAAATAATCATGAATCAAAATTCAATTTCAGGAATTTAGAAAAACTATTTTATAATTATTCTGATTAATTACATGAATTATCTAAAAAATAGCAGTATTTTGAAATATTTGTGATTATAATATGGTTCTATAAGTATATTTATATACTATGAAAATTAAAATAACATTTAGTAACTAAAAGTAGCCAGTTTGATTTTCATATAATAACCAATTTTCCGCCGGACAATTTGTAAAATAAACTATTTTTTTCATCAATTATAAATCTTTTTCATATACTAACCTAAAAAAACTAAGGCCACTTAAAATCATATAGTAACCTTTTATAACTATGAAAGGTTATCATAGTGCTATTTTTAATTGATTCTAAGTGCAATTTTCATGAAAAGGCCACATTATGTCAATATGAATACTTTTCAAATGGTCTCTCATTTAATTTAAATAGGATTTTCACTAAAAATATCATTGTCAATTAAATTACTCTCGTCTTACTGATTAGTTTTTTCACATAATATTATAAAAAGGGGACAATAGATTAAAGGAGAAAGAAAATGACTGATGAAACAAAGATTAAATTATTTCAAAATCAAAAAGTAAGACTGAAATGGGATGATAAGATAGAAGATTACTATTTTTCAGTAGTGGACGTTGTTGGAATTCTCAGTGAGAGCAAAAATCCAAATAATTATTGGAAAGTATTGAAAAAAAGACTTAAAGATGAAGGTGTTGAGTTGGTTACAATTTGTAACCAACTAAAATTACCATCACATAAAGATGGTAAAATGTATAAAACAGATGTTGCTACAGCAAAACAATTGTTCCGTATCATTCAATCAATACCTTCCCCAAATGCAGAGCCATTTAAACAATGGTTGGCCAAAGTGGGCAGTGAAAGGCTTGATGAGATAGCAGACCCTGAAATGGCTATTGAAAGGGCCGTTGCCACTTACCGTGAAAAAGGATATAGCGAAGAATGGATCACTCAAAGATTAAGGGGTATTGAAATAAGAAAGGATTTGACTTCTGAATGGAATAGGTCAGGTGTTGAAAAAGGAAGGGAATATGCAATACTCACTAATGAGATTAGTCGGGCATCTTTTGGTATAACAACAGGTGAACATAAAAAGATTAAAGGACTGAAAAAGGAGAATCTTCGTGACAATATGACCAATGCGGAATTGGTTATTAACATGTTGGGTGAATTGGCCACTACTGAAATTAGCAAAACTGAAAATCCGCAGGGTTTTGAAGAAAGTAAAATAGTTGCAAGAGACGGTGGAAGCATAGCAGGCAATGCTTTAAGAGAATTGGAATAGCGAACTGGACGAAAAGTGGTGAGCAGTAAAAATTCTAAAAATCCAAGGTTATTGGATGAAAATTTAAAGTAGCGGCAAGTTTGCATTTTCAGGTAAAAATCTTCAGATGCAGTAAATCATGCTAGATGTCTGTGTGTAAAATTAAAAATGTGTTGTTGCTTGAAATAACCATTCGAAAAATCATTTACCTGAAATTGCATATTGGAATTTCATAAGCTTACTCAAAATAAGTGCTTGAAAATTCATAATCCTGTAAAGCGTCAAATTCGAAAATCATATACTAACCACTTTTTTAAAATGAATCTTGGCCCAAAATAAAAATTATCAAAACTCGTTAAAATGCAATTAATAAATATAATTAAATTTCAACACTTTAAAAGTCATAATTAATAAAATCAATGAAGCATTTAATGATTCGTCTTAAATGGGATATTCTTCTCTGAATTTGAAGATTGCAATAATGCTTGAATAAGTAAATTTATATACTATAAGAAATTAAAGTTACAATTAGTAACTAAAAGTTAGTAATTGGAATTTCGATTACTTACCATTTTTCCGTGGACAACTTACAGGATAATATATTTTAATTATCTGTAATAAAGATTATTATATTCTCCATTTCCTAATCCTATTTTAATTTAATTTTATATTTTTATCAATTCTTTTTGCATCGTAAATTTTATATGTGATGTTTTTCTCACTACAATTTTACCAATTGGCTTCAACAAGCCTTAAATAATTTATAACACATATATGTTCTCTTGAAAGGCCTCAAACTATAACACATTTTTGAAAGGAGGTGAATAAACATGAGAATATTTATTATATTCACTGTTTATTTATTAATCAGAGTAGTTTCACCGTATGGCTATTCTGGTGTTCTTTTCATGCGTCTGAATGGAGGTGAAAAAAGTGGGGTTGATTATATTCCTCATTGGATCATATTGGCCGAATATTATGGCACTAATGATTCTGATAAAATATAGGAGATAACGACTCAAATTTTCACCTTCTAAATGGCAATTAAATATAAACAAGTCAATGAGGGGCTTTGAAAACTAATGTTTTCGTGAGGCCTTTTCCTTGAGATAGCCACTATTTAATTGTCTATTTTTTAAAATTAGTTAAGTTTATATATTTTATTTAATAATAGTATTATACAAGAGATTTACTTTTAAGTAAACCTCTATTAAGACGCAAAAAATGTATTATTAATGTCTAATACGGGATATTGTAGAGATTTTTCTCTACAATAGGACATTAATTTGAATTTTTTTTTAAGAACCCGAGTTTTTCAACTAAAAACATCACATACTAAGATAAACTAACTGCATCTGATTATATTGTAATTGTTAGTTAATTTGGTGGATAAAAATATGGACAAAAGTTTAAATGAAATTATGAAGACTAAATGGATGTATTTGAATGAGGATGAACTTAAATTTTATTCATTGGGCATTTTTATAGAATGCATCTGTTTGAGTGTAGTTATTTCAATAATATTAAATTTATTGTTCAAATCTGATTTTATGCTCTGCATGTCAGGGTTTACTATTGTTAGTATCATGTTTACTATTTTAATATATAAACGTGACTTTTTTGATGAAAAATTTGAATTATTTTCTCCTGATAAATTGCAAGGCACTAATCAAGGATTAATCCTATTTTTATTTGTATCATCATTTTTGGTATCTTGGGGCTTTTTTTGTGCGGCTTTAAAATATGGATTATATAATGCAATTGCATTTTCTTTAGCAGTATGTTTTCCGGGAATTTTCCTGCTTTTAAGAAGAAATGTATACTCTAATGAAAACAACAACTCATTTTATGATGGTAATGGTTATCATCCACTTTTTCATTGGGTTTTAGGTATTACTGTAGGTTCTGGGCCTTTGGGTGTCTCTTTAACTAATTTTTTAAAAGACATGTTTGTTAAAGGTTCATTTTTGAATATTGACTTAATTTCGGTTGTATTGGCATTAGTTTTAGAATGCTTTGTTCTTTCCCCAGATGTTGCAAATAAGATTTTACCATTTGAATTAAAAAGAATTGAAGGTATGAAAAAATTTATTTTAATTTCATTATGTTTAATGATGATATTACTACTTTTTAATATGATAATTTAACATTTATCTATGAATTATTCTTAACAAACTTAATTTTCATGGTTTAAGGATTTAAGAAATAGTATTCGTAATTTCAACAATAAATTATGGTAATTATTTAAAATAAAGTGTTAATATTGAAATTGATGATTGCAATAGTGCTAAAATAACTAACTTTATATACTATAAGAAATTAAAATAACATTTAGTAACAAAATGTAAGTTTAATAAAATCTTACTATTCATGATTTCGCTTGGCAAAAATATATGAATGGTAAGTATATGGAATTTAAACCTACACTAAAAGTAAGATTATTATAGGAGGTAATCTCTTGGCATTTAAAGATTATTTTAAATTTAATAAAGATAAGACAACATTTATTTTCGTAGGTGGAAAAGGTGGAGTTGGTAAAACTTCCGTGTCTTCTGCCACTGCTTTGTGGTTGGCTGAACAAGGCAAAAAAACTTTAATTGTATCAACTGACCCCGCACATTCTTTAGCAGATTCCTTGGAAGTTCCAATCGGCAGCTATCCTCGTGAAATCAAAACAAATTTATTTGCAGTTGAAATAGATCCTGATGAAGCGATGGCTCAAAAACAGGCACAATTAGAGGCTCAAAAAGCAGCAAATCCATCTGATGAAGGTGGATTATTGGGTATGGATTTTTTATCCGACCAATTGGACATGGCATCATCTTCCCCTGGAGCTGATGAAGCGGCAGCTTTTGAAATGTTTATGGGCGTTATGAATTCCGATGAATTTGATGTTGTAGTCTTTGATACTGCTCCGACAGGACATACATTAAGATTATTATCTTTCCCTGAAGTTATGGATTCATGGGTTGGTAAAATGATGATGCTTAAGGCAAAATTAGGTACCGCTACCAATGCACTTAAAAAAATCATGCCGTTTATGGATGCGGTAGATGACCCTCAAACTTCTGAAGATTTAAAAAGAACCAAGGAACAGATTGACAAGGCAAAAGAAGTTTTATCAGATCCTGATAGGACAACATTCAAAATGGTTGTAATTCCTGAGGAAATGTCAATTTATGAGTCTGAAAGAGCACTTGAAGCGCTGGGCAAATATGACATTACTGTAGATAGCGTCATAGTAAATCAGGTAATGCCGGATATCTGTGATTGCGATTTCTGCCACTCAAGACACAAACTGCAGCAAAAACGTCTGGCTTTGATTGACCAAAAATTCCCTGAACAGCACATTGCCGAAGTGCCTTTGTTTAAGGACGAAGTCAAAGGTCAGGAAAAGCTGCTGAAATTGGCCCACATCCTATATGATGATGAGGACAATGATGAAGTTGTACAGGAAGCTATTCAGCTTTAAAGTTAAAATATTCAAATTTTAACTTTTTTTTACTTATTTTTTTCAAAAAGCCATCCGAAAAACATTACCAATACAAACAGGAACAATATCACTATTCCGTCTGCTGTTGAACCCTTGTTTGTGAGATCCATATAAACGGAGTTCATGAAATAGATGACAAAAAGAATTATTCCAATCAGATAGAATAGAATTGATAATTTGGAACTTTCAAATCTTTTTTTATAGCCGGAAAAAATAATCATCACCAAAAAGAGTATGGCAAGTGCCAGCAGGAAAAGAAATATAAAGTAATATTGAGGTATTGTTTGCATACATGCAATCAGCACGATAATTGCAATAACAATGAATATCGCTTCAATCTTGTTCATTTTATCACCAATTTAAAAAATTAAATAAGTTAAAATAAATGTTATTTTAACTTAATCGCTTTTTAACATGAAAATACCGTCTACAAATATTATAAACAACATTAAAGTTGTAATGTTTAAGTCAAGCGGAATGCCCATTATCATGAGAATGCATTCATAGACTAGGCAAATTATGAAAATTATATCCAATATCTGTATTATTTTCGGCAGTTTTTTGAATTTTTCAATAATTTTCATTTTATCACACCTTTCCAACTGTCGTCCCAATATTTTGTTGGTATGCTGAAAGGACTCCAATAGTCTTCACTGAAATATTGGTATGTTTCCTCTTTGGTTAATTGTTTGGTATTTCCATTACTAATATATATTGCACTTGTTCTGTCTAATGTCAAATCGCTGTTGATTTTTACTTCAACATAATCATAACCTCCATTTTTGTTTGGAATATTGTATATCTTCTTGTTTTGAAGATAGCCCGGTCGTGTAAATGTGTATGTGTCCATTAGGCCATGCCATTCCTTTTCATTAACAACATTGTTTCTATAGGTTGTTCCTGCACTTTGAATTATTGCCATTGTTGAAAACAATTGCAGACTTGCAAGCGAAGCGCCGCTTAAGGTTTTTCCCAAAAGTTCCTTTCCAATCAGATAGAGGATATAGCTTAAGGGCTGTGCATTGTTCATGATGTAGGAAATTCCTTTTGAAATCAAACCAAACGTGTTTCTGATGCCGGCTATAATGTCTTTAGATATTGTTGGGACACTGCAGCAGTCTTTGGTTGTGGATACTGAAGATCCCTTGTAAATGCTGCCGTCATGGTGCATTATAACATTTGCAAGTCCGCTGCTTGAGTTAAATGCAATTGCCGATTCGCTTTTGTCTTCGCATAATATATAAATCATCTCTCCCAGCTGGGATATGCTGAAACGGTTGTTTGCAATCGATGCAAATACGTTTTCCAGTGAATTGGTGGAGTTGTCTGCATATCTCAATGCAATCTGTGAAAGGGAATATTCCTCCAAATTCGCCAAATTGAGCGAATTTATCAGTCTAAATAGCAAAACATCTTTTGTATTCCCGCTAACGCTCATGCCCATGTCGGTATTTAGGATATTCAAATATGTGTCATCAAGATTTATTCCACCCAAAATCGTTAATGTATGGTCCCGTTTCCAGTTTACACTATACTGTTTTGCATAGTCATTTGCCAGTTCATCTGAAAGCCAGGCTGTTTCAAGGGAGGCCAAATGCATTCCATAAGCATTCATAACGCCGAATCTGTCCAGATATTTGCCGTTGGCATTTACCCAATTTTCCAGAATGCTTTTAGTAATTTTTTCATTAATGATGCTGTATGACTGCAGGACTTCAAATCCCATTGTTCTGCGGTATTTTTCTGAAAGTCCATAACTCACGGTTTCCTCTTTTTTGATTTCTTCTCTGCCGTTGACTGCAAATTTGGTGATTATATCTTCTTTTGATGAATAACCCACAATATTTCTTCCAAAGTATGAAAATGTCACGGGCGTGTTTGTGTTGGTGAATTTTATCGATGCAGTGTTGTGGTTTGTTATCTCATCGTAGCTTTTATAGTTGAAATCATAAATCGTTTTTGAATAGTATTTCGACAGGCTGTATTGCAGTCCCAACTCATCAAAACTTACGGTCTGGAAATTGACTTTTGCTTTTACAATGTCATTCTGCATATATGTTAATGTTTCGCTATTTTGAACTCCCTTATCTGCATAAAATCCGAATAACTCAACATTGTCACCTGTTTTGGATTGATAATCGATTTGGGTATATCCGTTGATTCTTGATATGATGATTCCGCTGTCTTTTAAGTTGTTTTTATTCACGTCACTTTTAATCCCACTTCCATCAAGGGGAATCAAATAGTTTGCATATCCAAGAAGTGTGGAGTTTACGCCGCCAATTCTTGTATTGGAGAATTGATAGCTTTTGTCTTTAATCTGGACGGTAAATATTTCGTTTTTAGGCATTTTTATGATTCCATTATATCCTGTCTTTAGAGAATATGCTGAGTTTTTAAAGACATATGGGATGGTTACATTAACGTAATTGGGAATCAAGGTTGAATGTATAAAATTTGAGGATTTTATGACTTTATTGACGGTTATTTTATTTGTTGATTTCAGTCCGCTGAATTCTGTTGTTATTGTATATTTTCCGGGGGTCAGTTTCACATCCAATGTTGCAATGCCGTTCTTGTTGGTTGTTTTTGAATAGGTCTTACCGTTCAGTTTTATTGTGACTTTTTTATTGGATGAAGCCTTGCCGTTGCTGTTGAGTATTTTAACGTTGAATTTGCCGGTTACACCCTCATTGACGCTTAGATCTTTTGTTTCTATCAGCGATTTTATTGTAACGGTTTTTGTAACTGTTTCAGATGTTTTTGAATTGATATTGGAAATGCTGTATTTTCCGGGCTTCAGGTCAACAGCTAACTTCGCCACTCCTTTTGAATCTGTTTTAATGGAATAAGTCTTGCCGTTCAGTTTCATTTTCACCTGTGTGTTTTTAAGCAGGTTTCCCTTCTGATTATAAAATGTCGCAGAATATGAGGCAGTGTTTTTATAATATTTGGTTAAATCACCGCATTTTATTGTGCTTTTAATTGTAACGGTACTTTTTGCGCTGCTTTTTTCAAATTCGCTATTGCCGTTGCATGTGCTCAGAACCGTATAAGTTCCGCTTTTATAATTGAGATTTATCGATGCCTTCCCGTTTTTATCGGTTGTTTTTGTGAACGTTTCGCCATTGATTTTTATCTGAACTTTGGCATTGCCGATAACCTTTTTTCCATATTTCAGGGTTACCGTAAACTTGCTTCCGTCCTTATAATACATTTTCACATCAGGTGCAGTTAATGTGGTCTTTTTTTTAGTTGTGGTTGAAGACTTGGACTCGGCACTTAGCTTCACGTCATCATTTGCTGCACTCAATATTTCATTGTCATTTTCTACACTTATTTTACACAATTCCTGATTTGAATCAGTCTTTTGGATTGCTTGAACTGTTTCATTTTCTAAATTGGCTGCCGATACGGCTGAAACTAAAAAAACAAATAAGAAAATAAAACATATGGTGTTTATTTTTTTATTCATATTATCTACCTTGATGTTAATTTTTTTCATCAACAATCAAGGTATGATTTCTAAAATATAAATGCTTTAATCTTTAAAATAAATGGTAAATGACTTTTAAAATGAATTTTACGCCTAAATTTTTCTAATATATGACCATAATACACATATAGGTAAATTCACTTTGAGCGATGTCTTTTAAAGTGGCTTCAACAATTTGTTCGTCGGGGTAGCTGAGACGTTCACACACGACAACTTTCCTCTCCGGGTCAACGCCGTTGTCAAGTAGAAACTGGGCCATGTCCTTTACTTTTCTTGAAGGAAGTGCAATGGTTGTCTTTCCATTGTTGATAACCGGCAGGATCTCTTCAATGTTTTCCCTTCCATGGAATGTCATCACATTGGCATTGTCCCACTGGATGTGGCATTTTCCGGCGGCAAGCTGAAGAGAACTGATTCCGGGAATCACTTCAATGTTTTTTTCATCGAAACCCTTTTCTTTTGAAATTCTCAAAACGGTATTCAGGACTCCTGAAAAGCCGGGATCTCCGGTTGACAGTATGGAAACTGTGTGGCCGTCACAGGCCAGCTGGACACCCTCTTCGAGTTTATCCAATAGGTCTTTTACATTAAATGGAATTTTTCCCTTAACGTCTTCAAATAGTTCGATTGCTCTTGTACTTCCAACTGTGTAGTCGCTTGCATTAACAGTATCAATAGCCTTTTTTGTTAAATATTCGCTTGCGCCAGGACCTATTCCAACAATATAAATTTTTCCGCTCATTTTAACCATCGATTCCTAATTTTTCAATAAATGTTTCTTTCAGCATTTCACGGGTTTCATCAGAATAGCTGTTGTCGTTTTCATCATGTAGGGTAAACATGGCAAGTTCAAAGACAATTCTGTTCATTGACCTGCCGTAATCTGTCAGATAATACTCGGTTGTAACTGGTGTGGTGTTCAGCACGACTTTTTCAATTAAACCATTTTCTTCAAGTTCCTTAAGACAGTTTGACAATACCTTATTGCTTAATTTTGGTTTGTCTTCTTTAAACTCTTTGAAATGTTTTTTGCCAAAAAACATGTCTCTTATGATTTGAATGCTCCATTTTTTGTTTATCAGATTTAGAGTCTTATCGACCGGACATACAATTTCACTATTCATAATATTAACTTTGTTAAAATGGTATATATCTTTTGTTAGTTACTTTCAAGTAACCAGGTTGCTTTTTAGTTACAAAAATCATTTAAATATCTAAAAGAATAGTATTATTAACAAAATTTTAGGGGGATGAAGATGAATAGTGATGAACAGCTGGATTTTTTGATAAAGTATTTGATAGATGAAAGAAATGAGATAATTGATGTTCCGGATGATATTCAGGAAAAAAGGAATTTGCTTCGTTCATTGATGAATGTAAGAATGCCCTCTGATGTGTCTGATGAATTTTTAAATGTTCAGGATGATTATTTGACTAATGAAACCTTAAATAAGGATTTGACTTCTCTGGAGGATATCAAAGAAATTAAGGACAATATTGCCCTTTGGCAAGGTGACATTACAACCCTAAAGGTGGATGGTATTGTAAATGCGGCAAATTCAAAATTGCTTGGATGCTTTATACCTATGCACAATTGCATAGATAACGTGATTCACTCAGCGGCCGGTATTCAGTTAAGGGGCGAGTGCAATGACATTATGCAGAATCAGGGATGTGATGAAGCCATAGGCAAGGCAAAAATAACCGGTGCCTACAATTTGCCTTCAAAATATGTAATCCATACTGTCGGACCTGCAATTCCTCAAGGTTTAAAACCTTCTAAAAGTGATTGTGATGCACTGGCAAGCTGTTATAGGTCATGCTTGGAACTTGCTGATTCAAATGGATTGAAATCTATTGCATTCTGTTGCATTTCAACAGGAGTATTTAATTTTCCTCAGGATTTGGCTGCAAAAATTGCAATCAGAACTGTCAGAGAGTACATGGATTTGCATGATAGCGGATTGCATGTAATTTTCAACGTGTTTACGGATGTTGACTATTTGATTTATAAAGATTTGTTGTTTGGTGATATTCATGGATAAGTTCACTTTAAGATTGGATAATGCTATCAAGGCTATTGATGAGGCTGATTTTATTGTCATTGGTGCAGGTGCAGGATTTTCAGCAGCTGCCGGTTTGGAATATTCGGGAAAGCGTTTTGATGATAATTTTCAAGATTTCATTGAAAAATATGGTGTAGAGGACATGTACTCTGCAACATTTTATCCTTACAAAACTCAGGAGGAGAAATGGGCTCATTGGGCTCGTCATGTCTATGTAAACAGATATTCTGTTGGAAAAACCAAATTATATGGACAACTGCTTGAGTTGGTAAAGGATAAAGAGTATTTTGTATTGACAACCAACGTTGAACATCAGTTTTGGATAAATGGCTTTGAAGATGAAAGGATATTTGCCACACAGGGCGATTATGGTCTCATGCAATGTGAAAAGACATGCCATGACAAGTTATATTCCAATGAGGATTTGGTTTTTGAAGCCATTGAAAAAACCGAAGATTGCATGATTCCCTCTGATCTTGTTCCGGTATGTCCCGTTTGCGGCGGGAATATGGAAATCAATGTCAGAAAAGACAATTTCTTTGTGGAAGATGAAAAATGGCATGAAATGAGTAAAAACTATTATGATTTTTTACAGGGTATCGATGAGAGCAAAAATCTTGTATTTTTGGAGTTGGGTGTCGGTTTCAATACTCCGGCAATAATAAGGTATCCCTTTGAACAGATGACCTATAATAACCCAAACACAACATTAATAAGATTGAATAGGGATTATCCGCAGGCAATTCCTGAAAACAGGGATAAAACAATAGGTTTTGATGAGGATATTTCTGAAGTGTTCGATTATTGGCTTTCGAGGATTTAATTATTCTTTAAATTCTCTATTTCTTTTTTTAGGAATCTGTAAACTGATTCCGCTCCGATTAAATCGCCCGGATTTTCCCATTCATATGGGTATGCGATAAATGGTTTTGTCTGATTTCCTCCAAGGCCTCCATGGCTTCCAATCAGCTCTTCAAATGCACAGACTTCGTCAGTTTTTGAATCATAAAAGCTGTTTACTAAAATGTCCGGCATATTGTCAAAGGTATTTTGTCTTTTAAGATGTTTTGAAGCATTTTTGCCAAAGTCCTTAAGGGGATCGTCTCCAACCACTTTTTCATTGTCGATATAGTTTATTCCATTTTCCCCTATTGCCATTGCACCGTTGTCTATGGAATTGACAAGAATAAATCCGATTCCGGAATGTTTTACAAGGCCGGGAATTAAATCGGGGAATAACATCACGATTTCTTCATAGTTTAAACGTTGTTCCCATTGGGTCAGATAGATTAATCCCAGATTTCCGGATCCTAAAACTATTAATTCGGAGTCTTTTGCTTTTTTGGTGCTGTGCTCAACACTTTCATAGCCTCTGATGTAATCCAAACTGTTTGTATACCTTTTTCGTAGGGTTATGTACTGTTCATTTTCAAAAATAATTGCAGGTTTTCTGTTTTCTATTCCATCTCTGATGTTTTGTATGGAGTCATTTTCATCAAATAGGGTATCATGGATATTTCCAACCTTTTCCTTGATGCTTCTAATCTGCTTATTTTCCGGAATGACTGCATCTCTGAAGTGGTCAATATTGTAATCCTTTTTAAACACTTTCAAATCATCCGGAAGCAATTTTCTGACATGCTCTTCCAAGGTGATTCCATATCTTTGCTTGAATGTTGCACCAAAACTCTGTCCGTGGTCGGACAATACCACTATTTTATAGTCTCTGTCACTCATCTCAATTGCGGATGTCAGCCTTTGAAACTGAAGGTCAATCTGTTTTAAAACGCCCCAAACGTCTCCATCTTCCACTCCTGAGTGATGGGCTATTTCATCATAACCCATAAATGTGGCATAGGCCGTATCAATGTTTCCGGTCAGTATTTCTCCGGTCAGTATTTCTGTTGTGGCCTCTCTTAAAACTACATTTGCTCCTGCTCTAACGGCTGCATAAACGATTGTTCTTTTCATTCTGGGTTGGATATTTTTTATATCGTGAATTAACTGTGATTTTAACTCGAGGAGGATATCCCATAAAAACAGAACAAAGATTCTTGGGAAATTATATGTGTCTAAAAATACGGTGTGCAGACTTTTACTGTATATCCTCTTTAGGCCTTCAAGCTTTGATGAAGTTAGTGTGGTGAGTTTGCTGTCTCCGGAAAACATGTTGGCAACGCTTATTCCATCCACCAAAAGACCTTTACCATTACTTATTCTATCTTCAATTTCCGGGGCATCGCTTAATTTTCCGGAAACCACTATTCTGTTGTTGTTTTCTTTTTCAACCCATCTGTATGCTACGATATTCTCATTGTTTCCATGTAGGATTCCAGCTTGGCTTGCTCCGGTTTGTGAAGATAAATCGGTCTCCCATTCCTTAAGTGTATGTGTCTTTTCATCCAGCCATTGCTTTAAATTTGGCATGACGCCTTTATCCAGAGCTTTTTTTAATGTATTGGTTGAAAGGCCATCAATTTCAAGCATTATTAATCCAGGATATCTTTTTTTATATGCTGTTTTTCTTTTTAAAGCAAATTTCAAAATATTTTCCATGTAACTGTCAAAGTAGTTTGTGTTGGTTATGTTTATCACAAATGTTGTAACTATCGCCATTATTATCGGAACCTGCAGTGCTCCGTAAAAACCGACATAAACGTTAGGAATAAAATAGGCGGCAATGTAGAATATTAGTGAGTTGATGAACAGGTTGGCAATGCCTAGCGTAAATATGATGAATTTCATTAGGAATCTTTGAAAAATGGGCCATAGCAGGGAATTTGCAATTGATACTGCAATTACAATAAAAATAGCATTATACCATGGACCAACACTAAAGTCAGCGCTGATGTAGTCCACAGCATATATTGCCATCATATTGACCAATACCAGCAATAGGTATGTTATCATTGATCTTGAATACGAAATAACTTTATTTTTAATCATTCTATCAAAATTTTATGTTTTTTACTGGTTTTTAGGGTGATAACTGTAATTTCAGGTTTGCAGTTAATTCTTATCCTGAATGAATTTGTTCCAAGGCCTTTGCTTGTGTATTGGGTCATGTTTCCCACTTTATAAAGTCCCACAGGATATTTAGTGGAATTAGGTCCTCTAAAGGGAGTGGTTTCAAATTTAGGTATTATGAACTGACCTCCATGTGAATGGCCTGAAATCTGCAAATCAAACCTGTTGGTTTGCGAGGATTGTTTTGCAAAATCAGGTTCGTGGGCAAGCAGTATTGTTGGAATATTAGGGGGCAAATTTGCAATCACCTTATCCAAATCGTCTGCACAAACGGTACATGAATCGACGCCGGCTAAATTTAATGAGTCTTCACCCTTTTTCAATGTAACAACGTCATTGCTTAAATCAAAAATGTCTGAAGCGTTGAATATGTCCCGCACCTTTTGAGACCCCATCCAATGGTCGTGATTGCCTAAAACGCCATATTTTCCATCGGGAGCCTTTAATTTTTTAAATGACTTTTCAAGGGCGTCAAGATATTCATCAATAACATATGAAAAATAGTCTCCGGTTAGAGTTATCAAATCGATATTTAATGTATTGACATAGTCTATAAGTTCATCCAGATACTCTGGATTAATCCATTGGCCAAGATGGATGTCAGTTAGATTTAAAATACGGTAATTGTGGAAATTCCAACCGAGATTGTCCAGTTCAATGTCTATTTCAACCAGATCAATGTTTTTTTCACTGAACTTTTTGTCAGGAAGTGAATATGTCATTGCATCCTGTATTCCTTGGCGGATTTTCATTGCCTGAGGGCGGTCAATTTCTTCATCTGTCATTGAATAATGTTTACTTTCTGAAACTATTTATAATTTTAATAACATACATTATGATGTTATTAGAAATAAAGTGATTATTATGCTTCAAATTGCAGTTTGTGGAAAACCAAATGTTGGAAAATCATCTTTTTTCAATTCAGCAACAGCATCTGCAGTTGAAATGGCAAACTATCCATTTACAACAATAGATGCAAACAAGGCGGTTGCTCATGTAATCAAAGATTGTCCGTGTAAGGAGTTGGGTGTTACATGCAATCCTCACAATTCAATCTGTATTGATGGAAAAAGATTGCTTCCAATTGAATTAATAGATGTTGCGGGATTAGTTCCTGGTGCACATGAAGGGAAAGGATTAGGTAATAAATTTTTAGACGATTTAATGCAGGCTAAAGTTTTCATTAATGTTATTGACGCTTCAGGTTCTACTGATTTGGAAGGAAATCCTGTTGATGCTGGAAGTCACGATCCACTGGAAGATTTAGAGTTTTTGGAAAACGAGATTGTAATGTGGATGTATGGAATATTATCAAAAAATTGGGTAAGGCTTATTAGAAAAGTGGGCGCAGAGCATTTGGACATTTCAAAAGTATTGTTTGATCAGTTATCAGGTACAGGAATAGCTATCGAGGATATCATCGAAGCCAAAAGGACAATTGAACCAGATTACAACAAATGGGAAGAGGAGGATTTGATTGAACTTACAAGGAATATCTTGCATATTGCAAAGCCGATGATGATTATTGCAAATAAGGCGGACCTTCCAACTTCCAAAGCAAACATAGAAAGAATTAAGGAAAAGTATCCGAATGTGATTCCAACTTCTGCCAATTCTGAAATTGCACTTGTTAAGGCTAATGAATCAGGTTTGATAAGCTATGTTTCAGGTGAGGATCATTTTGAAATATTAAAACCTGAAGAGTTGTCAGAACCACAGAAGAAGGCATTGGATTATATTCAAACAAATATTTTGGATGTTTATGGAAGTACCGGTGTTCAGGACGCTTTGAATTATGGTATTTTTGAACTGCTTGACCAGATTGTTGTCTATCCTGTTCAGGATGAAAATAAATACACAGACCAAAAGGGTAATGTGCTTCCTGATGGAATACTGCTTAAAAGAGGATCAAATCCACGTGAATTGGCTTATCTTGTTCACACAGACATTGGTGATAAGTTTATGCATGCCGTTGATGCAAGGTCAAAAATGCGTATAGCCAGTGATTATGAGCTTAAAGACGGCGATATCATCAGTATAATAACAAGAGGATAATTCCTCTTCTTTTTTTTAAAATTATTGATGGAGGATTATCCTCCACCCGGAATGGTATATTTATCGTTTACTCCGTAAAATATTCCATTTCCTTTTCGTTTTTCACTTACATTTAATAATGCATTATTGAATATTATGTTTAATAATTTATATCCGTCCTTGTCAATTAAATCTGTTAATTGAGAATTATTTTCTCTTAAACTCAAAGCATCCTTTTCAATTCCAAAACAGGCTCCATATAATATTTGCATTGAATTTTCCTCAACGGACTGCGGAGGATACTTTTCGCTCAGGTCTTTTGATTTTAAATAATTCTGGAAGCTTTTCCATTCCTTTTTAATCTCCTTTCCCTTGCTTGTCAATTTGGAGTTTTCCAGGATATCTTTATAGTTTTCACCATCGTATCCGTTTTCATTTTTAAGGGCTTTGATGAATTCCTCGAAGTCTTTTTCGAATTTATTGGCAACTGAAGTGTTGTTGGTTTGTTTTGCCATAGCTTTTAAGTTGAATTTTTTATTTTTGTTCATGTTTTTAAGCAGGTTAATGGCTAATGTTTCTGAAGTCTTTAACTCACCTTTGTTTGCTATTCTGAGAGTTATTTTCTTCATTACTTCCATATCTTGTGGGGTTAGCTTTTTGCCCACTTCATATGAGTCATCCAATTCGATATCGCATTTGATTTGGCCTTCATTGATCAAATCAAGTACTGTAAGCGATAATGCATTAACGCCTAACTTATCGTTTTTTGAAAACAGTATGGATGTCATAGGGTATGAATCATCACTAGGAGGATTTTTAATTGTTTCGTTAACTTGATTTTTACTGTTTAAACCTAACATGCTGCTCAACTCCTGATATTTTTATTCTTCGTTTTCTTTTAGATATTCGAGATATGCTTCATGAATTTCCTCGGCCAATTCATCGTTTCCTTCAATGATTGGTCCGGTATATTCGCAGTCCCTGCAAATGCATTGTGACCAGTTTTGAGGGATAATCCAATCAACATTTCTGGATCCGCATCTTGGACAAATTTTATGCATCTTCATTTTTGAGTCTCCTTCAGTTTTAATGTTTTAAGTTTTACACTTACTGATTATTCTATTGGAGTCCATATATAAAGTTTTTCGAGTGCAAGTGCTCACTTGCAGTTTTAAAAACAAAATAAAAGTCAATTAATCAGGTATTATTCTAAAAAGAGAGAATAAAAAGGATTAATAATCCTCTTTAAATTTTTAATTTTTAATTATGATTACTGTACTGTTTAAACCCAATACTCTTGAGTAATCAATCTTATCTGCAATTTTATTCAAAACACTTATGTTGTCGAATTCCAAATTGTCATTTTCAATTACTGGATTGAAGTCAACTCCGGTGTCCTTAATTGAAATCAAAATATTGTCATCATCATTTCTAACGATAATATCGATTGTATCAACGCTTTCGTTAGTGTTAATGATATTCACAAGCATTTCTTCAATGGCCAGTGTGACTAAAGTTGCTGACTTGTTTCCGGACAGATACTCCTGAACTTCACGGGACAGATTAACTGCCTCCTTAATATCGCCGTTAATCGTATGCTCAAAGACATTATCGTCTTTGTGTTTGTTAATGAAAAATCCTGCATATTCTCCGTCTGTTTTCTTGTTGAAGTATCTTGAATAGGCAAAAATAAACAATATTGTAATTGCCTCAGCAATTGCAAATGAAATCCAAATTCCATTTCCACCAATTGCAAATGACAGTACGAATGCCAAACCGATTGGCAATACAAATCCTTCAAGCAGTGAAATAATTGTGGATAACTGATTTTTCTGAATGGCCTGTGCATAGAAAGTATATAAAAATGTAATGGCTGTTCCAACATAACTTACTGCAAATATCCTGATTGCATTCAATACAACAGGGATGTCGGATGGATCTTTAACATTATACAGGAGCAGTAAGGATTGCGGACAAACAATAAATAAAACTGACAAGGCCAAACTTGCAACAACTACGATCTTTAAAGACCGATTAATAATGTAGTTTACGCCTGAAAAATCTTCTTCCTTAAAGTAAACAGATACAATTGGAGACATTGTCTGTGCAGTTCCGATTAAGAATATATACAATATAAATAAACTGTTATAACAAATACCAAAAGCAACAATACCTGATTTTCCAATATACATGCCTAAAAGAATGTTAATAATGAATAATTTTAAAGTCAGGTATAATTGGGTTGATGAGGATGAAAAACCGGATTTCACGATTTTTTTTAGATAATCAAATAATGCATTCAATTTCATTTTTATAAATCTTAATGTACGTTCTGATTTAAAGAAATAGTATGAGATGATTATTGAACCTACAGCATATCCTGTTGAAGTAGCTAGTGCAGCGCCTGAAAGTCCCATGCCAACAAATTTGATGTAAATAATATCGCAGCAGATATTAACAATATTGGCTATCAGTATAGCTCTAAATGGCAATGTTGGAATACCATCTGCTCTTATAAAGTAAGATAAACTCATCATATAACATAAAAAAGGCATTCCAATAATCAATGCAATGAAGTATTGATTGACACTAGAAGTTAAACTGGGTTGTGAGATACACAATAGTTGTGAAATATTATTTGAAAAGAGCAATCCGATAACCGTAATCAATATTCCTATTGATAAAAGAGACGTAATGGCCACCGAAAAGTAACTGTTACTTTTCTCGTCATCGAATTCCGCTTTTGCAACAGAACAGAGTACGCTTCCTCCCAATCCAATCATCCAGTAGATAAGATTAACAAAGGTAATGACTGGAGCCACACTCTGAATAGGAGCCAGATTTCCGGCTCCAATTAGAAAGCTTACAATCAAACCATCTACAAACAGACAGATATTGCCCGCCATTGATGTGAATAAGGTTGGAAGAAAAAATTCCTTAAATTTTCTTCTTAACAAATTATAGTTTCTCTCATACATTCTTTTAACCTCTAAACACTAAAGAAATCTAAATCATCCAGGAATTTAACAAAATTGTAAATGTATTCTTCAGATATGAACGGCCATTTGATACCTAAACGGTACAAAGCCTGGACAGTATAAGTATTGTCAACGGGCATCCAAATCTTTTTAACTTTACCGGAACCGATGGATGTGATTAAACCGGATACACCTTCCTGTTTAGATTTATCTGCAAGTGCATCATCTAATGCATTTTGATAATCGTCTTCCTCACAAGGTTCAATATCTAATCCCAATGGTTTTATAATGTCGATTATGTCTCCAAAGCAAATGCTATGGTGGTCGTAAGGATGGAATACAGTACATTCCTTAGGTGTTTTTGATAGGTTTACAATAGCCTTTGCAGTCATATCAATTGGGGAGAATTCCACATTATTCATTAGCATAGAATAAGGCATTTTTCCAATAGTCACAAATGCCTTTAAACGATTGATGAATCCGTTTGATTCAAAGTTAATTTGGAATTCACTGTCTGAGCTTCTGGCCATCAAGTTTCCAACCCTCATGATTTTCACGTCCAAATCATCGTTCACTGCAGCTTCCAATACAGCACGTTCGGCTAAAAATTTGGAACTGAGATACTGGTTGTCTACAGCCTGACCTATAAACAGATCGTTTTCGGTAAATTTAACATCAACAGGAGGATAATTGTTTATGCTTTCACCGGCAATACTGTATGTTGAAACCTGCACATATTTCGCATTTTTCATCTTTGCAAATTTAAGTCCATTTATCACTCCTCCAAGGTTAATGTCTTCAATATCGGTTCCTGAAGAAAAGTGTTTCACATTAGCTGCACAGTTAACTACTGCATCAATCTTTTCAGAAACAAGTTTTTCAAAGTCTTCGAAGTTTGTAATGTCTCCTTCAATAATATGGAGCCTTTCGCCAAACAGATTTTCATATTCATCGGAGAAGTAATAGAATAACAGAGATTTTAATCTTTCCTCTCCGCTTAAAACTTTATTTGCTCTAATAAAACAGTAAATATCGCCAGTTTCATTTTCCAGCAATTCTCTCAGGACATGTATTCCTAAAAATCCTGTAGCTCCGGTTAGCAGAACATTGCCAAGACTATCTTGTATTTCACCATTTAGGATTGTTTCAAGATTATTCTTCTTAAGCAAGTCATTAATTTGAGAATAATCATATGACAGCTCTGATTTCTTCTCCAATGTTTCATCAGATAAAATAAACTCTGATAATGCTCTTGGAGTTGGATTTGAAAATACATCTCCATAATTCAGGTTATAGTTATGGTTTAAGGCTTCCATTGTAATTTTTGTAACAAGCAGGGATGTTCCGCCTATCTCAAAGAAACTGTCAGTGGCGCTTACTTCATCAAGCCCTAAAATTTCAGCAAATAAGTTTGCAAAGAATGCTTCAACGTCATTTTCAGGAGCAACATATTCAGTAATTAAAACAGGTTCGGGCAAGTTTCTCAAATCGGTTTTGCCGTTAACGGTTTGAGGCATTTCATCAAGTTCCATATAGACTGTTGGAACCATATAATATACCAGTTTTTCAGCAAGTGATGCTTTCAAATCTTCGATATCAATCGAATATCCGTTTTCTTCACGATTTTCATCTTTATAATCATCGTGAACTGTGAAATAAGCACATAAATGGTCGTTGCCTTTAATTTTTTTAACAACCACTGCAACAGATTTGATTCCAGGATATTTTGAAAGACCTACTTCAATTTCACCAATTTCTATTCTCAAACCTCTGAGTTTAATCTGGTTGTCCATTCTTCCGAATACATAATAGTCGCCGTCTTCAGTAACTTTAACAAAGTCTCCAGAACGGTAGAATCTGATTCCATTAATTACTTCATAGGCTTCTGCATTTTTCTCAGGACGGTTTAGATATTCTCTTGAAACACCTTTTCCTGCAATATATAGTTCCCCAATGACATTTGGAGGTAATGGATTTGAATCAAAGTCCATAACCTTTTCATGAACATTGAACAGTTCCTTTCCGATATGGATATCTGAACTTTCAAGCAACTGACCGTTACAATACACTGTAGTTTCGGTTGGACCGTACATGTTGAATAGTTTTCCATTTGAATTTTCACTGAGCAGTTCATATAACCTTTGGGAGAACGGTTCTCCTGCATGGATATATACTTTAAATCCGTACATTGTTTCTTGCATTGCTTCAATTTCCAGATACTGGAGCAGACGTGAAGGGGTTGCAATGTAAACATTGGCTCCGCTTCTGTGAATCAAATCCATCATTTCAATCGGATCTTTGTATTCCATATCATTGGCAAATACCATAGGAACTCCATTCAATAGGGAACCCATCAGTTCTTGCTGGAACACATCAAAAGCGACAGTTGTTGTGGATAAAACCTTATAATCTTCTTTTTCAAGATTGTGTACCAATTCATAGGTACAGACATTTCTTGGGTCAGGATATACAAAGTTTGCAATGTTTCCGTGCTCAAGGATAACTCCTTTAGGAAGTCCTGTTGAACCTGAAGTGTAGATAAGGTAAGCCATGTTGTTGGCATGCACGTCCGGATTAGGATTTGAAGTGTCTTCATGCTTAAGCAGTTCATTGACATCCAATAGGTTTTCAGAATACTCACTTAAATCAATGCATTTTTTCTCAATTACATCATCCACAATAATGAATTTGGATTCACTGTCGGTCAGGACATGTTCAATTCTTTCAGAAGGATATTCTGAGTCAACCGGAATGAATGCGGCGCCGGATTTTAAAATACCGAATATGGATGCAATCACATTACTGTTCCTATTCAATATGAACATTACTCTGTCTTCAGGACCGACACCTTTTTCGATAAGGCTGTGGGCAATTCTATTGGCTTTCTTGTTTAATTCATCATAAGTGAATTCACCGTCAGTGGCATATAGGATAATCCTGTCGGGGTGCAATTCCACCTGATTTTCAAATATCTTATTCAGCCTGTCTTCTGGAATTTCATCATATTCCAAATCATCAACGCCCCAATCATCATTTTCAATGATTGAAATATCCTTCATCAAGGTATTTTCATCGAATGTTTGGAACTTGTTTAAGACAATGCGGATACAATCAAGGAAAGTATCAATTAAAGTATCGGAGTACAATTGATCGTTGTATTCACAGAAAATTCTGTATTGGTTATCTACTTCAACCACATTTAGACTTATTTTAAATTTCAATCCATCATAATCAAGTGATTGTCTTTCAACGTTCATTCCACCGATTTCAATATCTTCAATGATTTTTCCATGATATGCATATAATATCTCAGGTGTGATGTCGAATTCATTTGAAATTTCAGTTAATGGATATGAAGAGTAAGCCAATACATTCAGCCATTCACCGTTAACATATTCGAAGTATTCATTAATAGTCAAATCAGAATTTAACTTTAAAGCTAAAGGTAGGGTTTTAACCATCATGGCAAGTGTTTTTTGTTGGTTTGGATTGAACCGGCCATTTGTAATTGTTGCAATCAATGTATCTCTTTTATAAACAAATTTGTTTAAAACAAAAGAAGTTGCAGCAAGGAATAAATTATTTTGGCTGATGTTTGATTTTAAACAGAATTCGTCAATAGCTTCTTTATCCAAGAAAATATCCTCAACTGCGGCTTTGCCTTGAGATTCATCACCATTGATGTCCTGTGCGATTACTGTTGCATCATCAAATTCTTTGATTTTGTTAGAGAAAAATAACTCGGATTCTTTGTACAGGCTTGATTGTTCTATTTTGATTTCGTTCAATGAATATTCAAATCCATCAAGTTCTTCAAGTTCATAATCCTTGCCATCGTAGATTTTAGCAATTTCATCAAATAATATGTTAAGTGAAGTTCCGTCAACGATAATATGGTGGAAATCAGCCAGAAGCATGGAATCTCCAACTATTTTGAATCTAAAGAGAGGTCCTTCTTCCAGTTTGAATGGCTGTACAAATTCATCCAAATCAACTTCCCCGACCATTTCAATCATGTCATCGACTTTCAAGTTATCCCTTCTCTGCTGGTAAACTTCTCCGTTTTCCATTACAATTCTTGTCTTTAAATAAGGGTGATTATCAATCGCTTTATTTATTGATGACTTTAGCCTTTCAGCATCGATACCTTCATCGAATTCCATTTTCTTTGGAAGGTTGTATGCAGTGTTTTCCGGGTCTTTGATACAGTCAAAGTAAACTCCAAGCTGATTTGAAGTCAATGGATATAATTCTTGGATATCTCCTTTTTCGTCATCGGCAATGTTGATTTCAGAAGCTATCTTCTCAATTGTCTTATAGCTTAGGATTTCTGTAACGTTCATTTGAGCGTTCAGATTGTTGTAAATTGCTGAAGTCAATTTAATTACTGACAGTGAAGTCAATCCTATGCTGAATAAATCAGTATTTACACCAAACTCATCAATACCTAAAATTTCAGAAACCATGTTGAACAGTTCTTTTTCAATATCTGTTCTTGGTTTTATGAATTCATCGACATCAATTTCAGGATCGGGCAAGTTTTTAAAGTCTGTTTTTCCATTTGGTGTTTTTGGGAATTCTTCAAGTTGTGTGAAATATGATGGCACCATATATTCAGGCAATGAATCGGTCAGGTGCTGTTTTAAGTCGTCCATATCAATGGCTGCAGTTGCTGTGAAATAAGCGCATAAATGTTCAATGGAATTGATTTTTTTAACCACGACTTTTGAGAGAGTGACATTTTCATAGTTTGCAAGGGATCCTTCGATTTCTGACAGTTCTATTCTCAAACCTCTGAGTTTGATTTGAGTGTCGTTACGTCCCAATACATATAACTCTCCATCATAGTCTTTTTTACCTAAATCTCCAGTGTTATAGTAGGCAATATTATTTAATTGCATGAATACCTTTTCAGTCTGTTCTGGATTGTTCAAATATCCTCTGGCTATTCCTGCACCACCTACATAGATTTCACCGGATGCATATGGAGGTAACTGATTTCCGTCAATATCCATAACCTTATCCACCACATTCAGCATTTTCCATCCTGCAGTAACTTTAGGAGAATCAATTAGTTTATAATGTGATGCTATTGTTACTTCTGTCGGTCCGTATGAGTTGTAGATATCTGCTGTAGTGTATTTTGACAGTCTGTCAAATAGTACTGGTGGGAATCCTTCACCTCCCACAACAATAACATTGCAGTTGCCGACAACTTCCTGAATCTCTTCTAACTGCAGGTATTCAAGCAGCCTTGTCGGTGTTGAACCGAAACCTTCTGCATCACTTGTTTTGAATAGTTCAACCAATTGCAAAGGATCAATGGCCTGTTCATCATTAGCGAACACTACAGGCAGACCATTCAATATTGTACCAAAGATTTCCCTTAAAAATACAATGAATGAAACAGTGGAAATTGAAATGAACTTATTGCACTTATGATTCAGCTCGTAAATCGGAACATTTTCTTCTACATTGGCAATATAGTTTGAAATTCCCATATGGGTAATCATCACGCCTTTTGGTTTTCCGGTTGAACCTGAAGTGTAAATCAAGAAACATAAATTGTCAGGGGTCAAATCAACATCCGGGTTGGAATCATCATCTTCACTAAGAAGTTCGTCAACATTGATTCTGTTTGAGCCGTCATAATCAATTTCAGATGAGGTGATGACAAATTTGGAATCACTGTCTTCAAGGATTTGGTTGATTCTGTTTTTCGGATAATTAGGGTCGATTGGAATGAATGCCGCTCCAGCTTTGATGATACCAAAAACAGCAGCAATCAAATCGCTGTTTCTTCTCATCATAAACATTACTCTGTCTTCAACATCGACTCCTCTTTTGATTAAAGCGTTAGCAATCTTATTTGCTTTTTTGTTTAGCTCATCATAAGTCAAATCACCGTCTTCTGCATAGAGAATTGTTTTATCCGGATTTTCAATAGCGATGTTTTCAAATATTCTGTTTATAATTCCTTCGTTTGCAAGTTTAATTTCAAAGTCTTCATCCAATTCCAAAGTCTCACAGATGGAAATATCTTTAAGTAATTCGTCCTCTGATGAGAACTTGTCAAATAAAACATCCATTGCCTTAAGGAATTCATCCATCAGTTCTTTTGAATAGAATGATTCATCATAGCTAATGTTAATCTTACCGCTTTCAAAATTGAATACCAGCTTATAGTCTTTGACATCATACTCATCTTCAAAGAATAATATTTCACTTTCAAAGTCTAATTTTTGATTGTTTAAAAGCGGATAATTCTTATATTCTTCAAATGATTGTTTGAAATCATCCAAAAACTCACGAACAGAAAGGTCGGTGTTAAAGTGATATCCTGCCGCAACACGATTGTATGCAATCAGAATGTCTTTTGAAAATGAGAATTTGACTAGATTAAATAAGAATGTTGCAAGCAATAGCTTTTCTTTTGATAAACGGTATTGATTGGCAAGATTTTTTAATTTATCGATGTCTATTGGTTTTGATATAATTTTATAGTTTACTTCATCACCGCTCACGTCAGGTGAAATGGCGGTTGGATTATCAAATGAGTTGATTAGATTATTGTAGTAATTTTCTGCCTTGAAAAACTCAACTACATTAACATCATAATCCCTGCATTTTTTAGATGAATCTTTACTGACTTGTTTTACCAAACTTTTAAGTCCTGAAGCCATTGCATCTATTTCATTTGAGCTGAAACAGGATTTGTCATATTCTATAAATATTGATTGCAATCCTTTTTCATCCGAATAGTTCTTGTTTATTCTGAAGTGAAGTGGGAATTTGATGTCCTTTTGTAGTGTTAGGAATTTTGAATCATAATCTGTGGAATTTGAAACAATTGAAATCATGGAAATGCAATCAGGATCAATTCCGACATTTCTCAAATCTGTTGTGTACTCACTGAACTGCAGTTTTGCATGAGATAAACCCTCTTTTAAAACGGATTTTGAATATTCAAGCAATTCCTCAAATGTTAAATCCTCATCATATTCAAGTCTTAATGGAATTGTGTTTACAAACATTCCAAGTGCATCATCCTGATTAAAGTATCTTCCGTGAACGGAGGTATTCAGTACAATGTCTTTAAACTGTTCATTGTCTTTTTTGGATTTTGAAAGGTATAAAAAATTAAGTGCCAATGCTGTGACAAAAGGGGAATATCCCAAATCTGGGGCATTATCCAAAAGGACTTCAAAGTATCCAAGTTGTGAATCATCAAATGAATACCAATCCTGTGAATAATCCTTTAATGTATCAAGCCAATATTTCTTATCATCACTGGCTTCATTTGATTTCAAATAATCCAATTCAGCATTTACATATGTTTCATATGAATAATCTATTGGGACATATTCGGCATTGTTTTTTTGAGCTTCAATGTATTTTTCAATTTCCCTTGGAACGATTGAATAAAGTGAAGTTCCATCAAGCAGTATATGCTGGACAACACCAATAAGAATGCATGATGAATCATTTTTTAAAATGGCCCATTTGTATAGTGGGCAATCAAAGACATCGTCAAAGGGGTTTTCCAGATAATCTTTGATAAATTCATCAATGTTATCTGAAACATCGAATGTTTCAACATTCACTTCTCCATCAGCATAATATTGTTTAAAGTCCCCTGACTCATCATGTTTAATTTGCAAATTCAAATAATTCCGGCAAATAAATTCAACAGCTATTTTTACATTTTCAAAATCCTCTAAATCATAATCTTTTCTAAATTTCAGATAAAATGAGTCATTGTGAGGATTATTTATTTCAGAAAACAGCAACATTTTCTGAGACGAAGATAAATCAAATAAATTCATTTCAATTCCCCAGTTTTTTAATTTTTTTAAAACTAATTGTATTTATATTAAACAAAATATTTAAAATTAATATAAAACTAAAATAGTATTAGTGATTATCATGAATATTATTAAAAATTATGATGAAAAAGAATTAACATTATCTGTTGAGGGCCGTATTGATACAATTACTTCCCAAGAGTTGGATAATGAAATCAATGAAGAGTTAGGTAATTTTGATTCATTAATAATGGATTTCACTGATTTGGAATACATTTCAAGTGCTGGTCTTAGAGTTTTAATTGCAACCCAAAAGAAATTAAAAGAAGATGATGTTCCATTCGTTATTAAAAATGTTAATGATGCAGTCGGTGAAATATTCAGAATGTCCGGTTTTGACAAAATTCTTAAGATAGAATGAATTCAATAACTTTAAAACCAGAATTGACAGAATTATATGTTTTAAATGAGTTTATTTTAAATGAACTTCCCGAAGAAAATCTTCAAGTCAATTTCATTGTTGAAGAAATATTCGTCAATATAGTCCATTACTCAAATACAGAATTCATTACAGTTAATGTTGAATATGAAAATCCATCATTGATTTTGGAGTTTATTGACAACGGAATAGAATTCAATCCTCTTTTAAAAGAAAATCCAGATCTTCCTGACAGTATTGATGATGCTCAAATTGGAGGTTTGGGCATTTTTTTAACTAAAGAAATAGCTGATGAACTTGATTACCATTATATAAATGGTGAAAATCACTTGAAAATAATTAAAAAAGTGGAATGATGAAATCTAAACTGAAAAAAATAGCAATATCATTTATATTAATGATAATGGTCCATTATGCGCTTTCTCCAGATATATTTTGGAACCTTGGGATACAAAGTCCTCATGTGGGATTATTATTTGTTTTAGGATTGTTATTGGGACCTTATGGCGCTTTAGGTGCAGTATCAGCAAATATTATACTGGATTTATTGGATGGATTTACACTTATTGAAATGCTTCCTTCAGCTATTTTTACTTTTGGAATTTCCTATTTGGCATACAAACTTTGGTATTCCGGCTTTAGAACTGATAAAATTACAAAACCTGCATTAGATAACATGTACCATCTCGGTATGTTTTCATTAATCATGATAATATGCGGACTTATATATTCTGTAGTGCATGGGAATTTAATGGGATTTATTATCGGCTCTGAAATAGACGAATTTATTTCCGTCGTTTATTTTATGAACTTTATTAATATAGGATTTATCTTTGGAATACTATTCATTTGGATTTCCAAAAAAATCGATTTTATAGAAACTCCAAAAACATCCAAAAAGAAAGTTAACAAAAAGTTATATCAAATATTATTTTGTTCATTAATGATTGTAACCATTTTCACAGCAATTTCCTTTGTCATGGATGTAAATGAAAACATTCTGCTTGGGGAACTGATACTGACTGGAATTTTATTATTCGGTTATCTGACAAAACCTTTTACATATGAAATTCAGCCAAATGTTGAAAATACAATAACCGAAAAGATTATAAAAAATTTTCTCCTGATAACATTAGTAATTGCCGTTATGGGACTGGCAATTTCTTTTTTAAGTATTAATTTTATATCTCACATTGATAATGGCAACATCTACTTAATTTTAATGCCCGCACTTATCCTAACTGATACAATCATAATTTTATTCTTTATTCCAGGACTCCTGATTTTAAGATATATTGAAAATAAGGTAATGAAACCGATTTTGGCATTTTCTGAAATCGAAGGATTCATTAATGAAAATGAAAAAATAGAAAGTGAAGGTTTGGTGGAAATTTATTCCAAATATCTCAATGAGCAAAATGAAATCGGAACACTCGCCTTTTCATACACCGAACTGATTAAACACAACAATAATTATATTGAGAATATCCATAAAATTGAAGGTGAAAAGGAGCGTATAAAAGCTGAGCTTGATATTGCAACAAAAATTCAGGCCGCAAACTTGCCAACCGAATCAATCAAAACTGAAGATTTTAAAGTTAATGGTTATTCCCAACCTGCAAGAGAAGTCGGAGGAGACTTCTTTGACTATTACATGATTGATGAGGATAATTTGGCTATTGTGATTGGAGATGCATCAGGTAAAGGAGTTCCAGCAGCAATTATTGCAATGATTACTCAGGTGATAATCAAACAGATATTATATCATTATCAAGATCCGTCAAAAGTTTTACGCCTGCTCAACAATCAGCTGTGTGAAAAAAACTCCGAATCAATGTTTTTAACATTGTGGCTTGGAATCTACAACCGAACAACTAAAAAATTAACATTTTCAAATGCAGGACACAATCCGCCATTAATAAAAGAAAATAGTAAATTTAAATATTTGGATATTGATACTGGAATCGTCTTAGGAATTATGGAAGACTTTGACTATGTATTGGAAGAGATTATTCTGGAAGATGAAATAGTATTATATACTGACGGAATAACTGATGCAAACAATGAAGATGATGAAATGTACGGTGAGGACAGACTTTTAAACTTCTTCAACGAATTTGAAAGTGAAAACGACCCAATCAGACCGTTATTAAAGAACATCCATAATTTTACTCGCGATGCAGAACAGTTTGATGATATGACATTATTGTATTTAAGGATAAAATGATTAGGTTAGCTTATTGCAATGTTGATGATTTGGATTTGAAAAAAGCTTATGGACTGGTTTCTAAAACTCGCCAGGAAAAAATTGATTTTTACAGGTTTGAAAAGGATAAAAAGCTTAGTTGTGGCGTATATCTTCTTTTAAAAAAGCTATTGTCTGAGGAAAACATTACTGATCCTATCTTCAAATTCGAAAAATACGGCAAGGCATACATATCCAATCATGAAAACATTCATTTTAATTTAAGCCATTCCGGTAAAGTGGTTTTGTGCGCAATATCCGATAGGAATGTTGGCGTTGATGTCGAATATATTGACCGTAAAATTGATTTAAACATAGCCAAGCATTACTTCTACAACAGCGAATATAAAACTATCATGAATGCTGAAAACAGGCCGGAGAAATTTTTTGAATACTGGGTTTTAAAGGAAAGCTATATGAAATACACAGGCCTTGGAATGAATTTAAAACTGGACAGTTTTGAAATAATAATTGAAGATAAAATAAGGCTTAAAAACGATGATGAAAATTTAAAGTTTAACTTATTTGACATTGAAAACTATAAAATCGGAATTGCCGGGCATTATGATTCTGTTGATTTAATTGAATATGATGTCGGGCAATTGTATTGAAAAAAATATTGGGATAATAATTAAAGGCTTAAGCTTTAATAATATCCTTTTTTGCCTATTCAAGGGTTAATGCCTTCAAACATTATGTTTATCAGGTCATCTGCATAATAATTTGTTTCAAAGTCAAGGTCTTTATTGTATATTTTCCATAATATGACTGACTGGAACAGCATTCCAAAACACATGATTGCCAATGATTTAGGATTAACTTCTCTAATTATGCCCTTTTCTATTTTTATCTTGAAAAATTCTTCCAATTTATTTAATATCACGTCAGTGATGTCAGATATTAAGTTTTTCTTTTCAGGAATTTCCCTTACCTCTTCCATCGCCACTCTAAGTATGCTAAAGTCTTCGTCTGAAAGATTTAAAATTCCGAAAAAGGAAATTTTGAGATATTCTTCTATTCCTTCATCCTCTTCAAATTCAAAGATTTCCTCTAACTGCCTAATAAATAACTCCAGGTAATAATCTTTTGTAACCTCAACCAAATTGTTTTTGTTTTGAAAATTTCTAAAAATTGTTACTTCATTCACGCCCGCTTCGGCAGCTATCTTTTTTGTGGTTGCTTTGGTGAAACCTTCCCTTTGAAGAATTCCAAATGTGGCATTAATAATCTTTTCATCAGTGCTGTTAAGCTCCTTCATATTTATAATTATATTTTTAAACCTTATATATTCATTCAATATTTTGCCTGTTTTCACTGCTTTTCATACAGTTAACTTATTTTAACATTAATTATATACTATTAATTCAGGTGATGTAATTTGCAAAAAGTCAAAATCACAGTTGCAAGAAAGGTCAGACATGACGATTTAATTGAAAAATATGAAAATCCTCTAGAACATGAATGTGATGTTGATGAGGGGGATGTTTTCATAGCCAATGGTTGGCAAAAGCCGGAAAATTTCTGTGATAGTGCATGGGAGGCTCTTTCACCATTTGTACTTGCATTAGCTAATGGCGCAGAGGATTTCTATGATGGATGGATGAAGAATAAAAAATCAGCCATGATTTCATGTAATGACGGTTTCAGGCCAGTCAGTTTTCTTTTAGAGACTTTAGATGAAAAAGCGGATTAATTTCAACGGATATTATGAATAAATTGATTGATAGAGGTTATGATTTTTTTAAAAAAGAAATAATATTTTCAATATCTTTGATATTGGCTATTATTTCCTGTTTTTTTGTTAAACCCAGTATCAGTTATCTGAATTATATCAATTGGGAAACAATAATATTGCTTTTTGTAATTATGGTTATTGTCGAGATTTTAAAAAACTTGTCTGTTTTTGAGAGGTTGGTTCGCAAATTATTGACTAAAATCAGAAATACTCGGGGACTTGTTTTTATTTTGGTTTTTATCTGTTTTTTAAGTTCCATATTCATTACAAATGATGTTTCATTGATTATTTTTGTACCATTTTCTATATTGGCATTAAAAAAAATTGACAGAACTGATTTGATAATACTGACAGTCTCGCTACAGACCATTGCAGCTAATGTGGGGTGCATGGTTCTTCCTATTGGCGCGCCACATAATATTGTAATGTTTACTGTGTCTGATATTTCATTTCAGGTGTTTTTCTTATTGCTGCTACCTTATATTATTGTGTCTGTGGCGTTTTTGGTGGCGTTAATGCTGTTTGCTCCAAACGATAAGATTGATTTGCCTGCAATGAGCAAAATTGAATTCGACAGTAAAAATTTCCTTAAAAGAGTTTTCCTTGGTGTTGACTATTATCTGCTTTTAACTTTCATAGCTCTTTTTATTCTGATAGGTAATTTGGAAAATATTGCCTTTTTCAAGGCACTGTTTACAAAATTGATTGTTGGAAATGAAGTTCTCTGTGGAGTAATATCCTCTCAAATTATTTCAAATGTGCCGGCCGCCATTCTTTTAAGCGGTTTCAGCACCAATTATGAAGCAATCATTGTCGGTATTAATATTGGTGGTTTTGGAACACTCATTGCATCAATGGCAAATTTAATATCTTATAAGATTCTTGTTCGCGAGTATGGTGAATTTAAAATAAGATATCTGGCCATATTTACATTTTTGAATGTTGTTTTGCTGGTGCTGCTGACTGGCGTTTACATTTTAATTTAATAGGTGTAATTCAAATTACACCTTGAAATTATTATTCATCCCACAAATCGGCAACTTTGTTTGCAATAAACACACAGCAGTCCACGCATGGGGATTTGTCCTCTCCGTGGTTTGTTATTGTGCCGCAGCACACGCTTCCGTATTCTTCTTTAAATGCATTAAATATTTCCTTTGCGTTGGCTTTGATTTTTGAAGGGTCATCAACAACCAGTCCGTTTGCCATCAATGCGCCGGTTACAGCTCCGCAGGTTCCCTCATCGAATGTTCCACCAATTCCTCCTGCAAATCCACATCCTAACTTTACCATTTCTGCTTGACTGATTGGATATTCGGCTGTTTCACAAAGGCCCATCAAAGTTGACTCTGAACAGCTTTTGAATTCTCTATATTCTCTAATTTTTTCCTCTAAAATTTCTTTGTCAAGTTTCATACATCAATCTCCCAATTTTAGTTAAATAATTATTTAAATTAATAATTTAAAATATTTAATTGTTAAAAAATTTGTGAGTTGATAAAAATTATACATCCAAGACCAAGTCCGATTGCGGCTACTCTTTATACTTTAAGGGACATGAACGTTGATGTTATTGTTATGCACGGACCTACCGGCTGCTGCTTTAGAACGGCCAGACTTTTAGAAGGTGATGGGGTACGTGTTGTAACTACGGGAATGTCTGAAAATGATTTTATATTGGGCGCTGGTGAAAAATTAGTCGATACCCTGAGTGAAGCTTATGAAACGTTTGAACCAGAATTGATGGGTATTGCAGGTACCTGTGCCAGTATGATTATTGGTGAGGATTTAAAAGAGGCAATAGCAACTGCAGATTTGCCGTGCACTGTTATTCCCGTTGAATCTCATGGGGGATCAGGTGAGGGAGACAATACCGTTGGAGCCATCATGGTTTTAGATGCTGCAGTTGAATGTGGCGTAATTCCTCGCCAGGAAGCTGACAGGCAGATTGAAATGCTTGAAAAAGCAACTGAAGTTGAAAAGACCCGTGGAATGGCACAGGGAAAATACATCAAACCTAATTTTGGAGATTCCAAGGAAAATGTTGCAAAAACTGTCGTCAACGCCCTGAAAGATAATAAGAAAGTGGCTTTTGTTTTAAACGTTAAAAAGGAAACATCATATTTGTTTGCAGATATAATTAATTTTAACTACAAGGATATTAATCCGGACAACAAGCCTATTTTTGTAGCCAATCTGGATGAAAACATCGGCCTTCCAAGAATCAGGCAGCATGCTGTAAACATTAAAAGCCAGCTGGATATTGAACCTGATTTCATTACAGGTGGTCTTGATGAGTATCCGATTACCGGAGATGTGGCTGCAGAATATCTGAAGGATAAGGATTTGGATTTGATTGTAGTATTCGGTGTTCCTCATGCATTTCCAATCGAGGACTTTGATGTGGAATCTGTTGCAGTTACTGATGGACCTCGTTTGGTGGAGCCTCTTAGAGAATTGGGATACGCTCATGTTGTCGCAGAGCTTGATGCACATTCAAAAACGTTGGGAACTGATGAAATAGTATTTTCAGACTTTGGTGGTATGATTAGATCAGCTATTGGATGGTTAGACGAATGATAACAATTATTGATTATAAAAGTGGAAACCTTAAAAGCATTTCAAATGGATTTAAGAAAATCGGTGCCGAATTTCAGATAACTGATGATAAGGAAATCATTGCAGGCAGTGATTATTTGGTTTTGCCTGGTGTTGGTGCTTTTGGAAGTGCAATGGATAATTTGAAGGCATTTGAAGATGTTATCAATGAACATGTTAATGATGATAAACCGTTTTTGGGAATTTGTCTCGGCCAGCAGGTTCTTATGAGTGAAAGTGAAGAGTCACCTGGCGTTAATGGTCTGGATTTATTTAAAGGCAATGTTGAAAAACTTCCCGAAGGCGTTAAAATACCTCATATGGGTTGGAACAGATTAAGAGTCTTAAATGATTCTCCAATTCTGCAAGGCATTGATGGAGAGTATTTCTATTTTGTCCACTCATATCATGTAGTGCCGGATGATGAGAGCATCGTTGCAGGCGTTTGTGAATATGGGGAGGATATTGTAGCGTCATTAAGCAGAAACAATTTGTTTTCAACACAGTTCCACCCTGAAAAAAGCGGTGTGGCAGGACTTAAGATTTTAAAGAATTTCACTAATTTGGAGATTTGATTATGGATATTGAAGGATTTGTAAGGGCCAGAATTGACGACTATGATTATAATGATCTGGCTGAAATATTGGCGGTTAGAATTAGAGAATACAAAGAGATATCACCTGAAAACTCAGTTGAAATGGCAAAAGCGGTAATTGATGAGGTTTCAACAACTTTAAAATTACAGGAAAGTGATGACGAATTTTTAAAAGAAATAGCTAGTGTCAATAAGGCTGATGTGCTTATGGGTGAGATGGGAGTCGGGTCCCGTGGAGCAGGAGACTTTTTCGTTCACAGAAAAATAGCCGAAATCGTCTCATCAACAAATACTGCATCTTTGGTAAATCCGTCCGAGCAGGATGATGGGGGAGTTGTAAAGGCTCCCGTTAATAATGATGAAGTTTATATTACAACTGCCGTTGACGGTATACACTCACGTTTGAGTGAATATCCATTTTTAGGCGGTTTTCATGTAACTAGGGCAACTTTAAGGGATGTTTGTGTAATGGGAGCGGACCCTGTTGCAATTTTAAGTGACGTTCACCTTGCTGATGATGGGGATGTTGCTAAAATATTTGACTTTACTGCAGGTGTTGCAGCAGTTTCAGAGCTTGTGGATGTTCCGATTGTTGCTGGAAGTACCCTTCGTGTCGGAGGAGATATGGTATTGGGTGACAGGTTCGTGTCAGCTGTTGGAAGTGTGGGTGTGTCAGCTTATCCGCCAACTGCAAGGAAAGGAGCAACCGAAGGGGACGTTATCCTTTTAACTGAAGGCTCAGGTGGCGGAACAATTACAACAACAGCGCTTTACAACGGATTTTTCGATGTTGTATGGGATACAATGAACGTTAATTTTGTTCAGGCATCACATGCATTGTTTGAAGCGGACCTTGTTAAAGACATCCATGCAATGACTGATGTAACAAACGGCGGTCTTAGAGGTGATGCCCATGAAATATCAAACACAACTGGTGTCGGTTTGCAGTTCTACGAAAAGGAAATCAGACAGATGGTTGCACCAAATGTCTTGAACATGCTTGAGACATTAAACATTGATCCTTTAGGCGTATCAACAGATTCGTTAATGTTAATTGCGCCTCCTGAAATCGTTGGAGACATTAAAAAGGCAGTTGCAAAATATGATGTTGCAATTTCTGAAATTGGTGAGGTCAACAACTCCGGGGAACCAATCTTAATCAAAGAGGATTCAACCGAAGAAAAACTGGTTCCATTGTTTAGGGAAGCGGCTTATACCAAAATTAAGAAACTGGTCGGTGAAACCACTCCTGAAGACTTTGAGCAGATGAAAGAAAAAGTTCAAAAGGCTTCAGATGCGGCAATTGCCAAAAAAGAAAAAGTCATTGAACATATTCGTGGAAACTAAATTCAAGAGAAATTATTAGATTTCTCTTTTAAAATTCTTTTTTTCACCAAGTGATGCTCAATAATTGAGCTGAAATAATACTTGGCTCATTTAATCTTTTTTTTGATTAGGATTCAAAGTGCGACTGCATGCAAAAGCACAGTTGTGCACTTCCAAATTTTTTATTAGATTTGCATTCCAATCACTAACCATGTTAGACGATAAGGGAAGTTTTTATTTAATAGAATCAATATTGGCGATAGCTATTCTTTTGATGGCTATTTTTGTAGTAAACACTGTAATTTCAATACCTTCTCCGGAATATTCTTATGACAACTTTGATTCCAAAACGGCCCAGGATACGATGGAAATCCTGTCCGGAAAAGTTAATTTCACTGATGTATCTTTCATCGCAAGCATTTCTGATGTTTTAAAGAGCAATAAAAATTCAAAAAAATCAGTCAGTGAAGTTTCTGAAATTTGTAAAGACAAATTTAAGACATTGGATATCAAAAATTATTGGTTCACGGAAAACAATGTTTTAAAGGGTAAGGTATTGGCGTCCCAGGGTGATTATTCGAAGGCAAGTAAGGTTTCACAGGCTACAAGGACTTATGGGGACTATTCATATACTTTGTTGGTATGGCAATAATTATATACTATAAAAATCATAACATTAATTGTTATCTTATTTTGTTTAGCCCCGATGGTGTAGTTTGGATAACACATGGGACTGCGGATCCCATTCCCCGGGTTCAAATCCCGGTCGGGGCATTAATATTTTCCGTGATTATCATGTTAAATGCTAATACTTATGTTACATCTCAAAAAGGTATTGGTGGAACAATCAGAAACCAATATGAAGATTTTTACGTTGAAGAAATTCCAGAAATAACTCCTGAAGGCGAAGGCCCGAATGTCTATGTCTGGATTGAAAAGCTTGGAAGAACCACCTTGGATGTTGTTCTAGACATTGCCCGTGATTTGCATATTTCAAGAAAAAGAATGGGCTTTGCTGGAATGAAGGATAAAAAGGCAATTACCCGTCAATGGATTTGTATAGCCAACATGGATTCCGAAGAGCAGTTCAGGCAAGTGGAAAACCTTGATATTTACAAGACTGATTTTTTAAAGGTTGTCCGTGGCCGTAAAAAACTCAGAATGGGTCAGCTTAAAGGAAACAAATTCAAAATTCTCATTAGGGATTTGGATGATGTTGAAAAGAGTGCAGAGATTGCAAATGAGGTTTTAGGACAACTTGAAATGACCGGCGTTCCCAATTATTTCGGATGGCAGAGATTTGGAAAGCCAAGAACAATCACCCATTTGGTAGGTGAGGCATTGGTTGAAAATGACCTCAAAAAGGCTGTCGGAAGATATATCGGAAATCCGACAGAAGATGAGGGTGAAGACAATAAAAAGGCAAGGCAGGCTTATGATGACGGTAATCTGGAAGAGTCCCTTAACCTGATGGGCAAGGGTATGCGTTATGAAAAGATGATGATTAAGGAGTTAATCCGGGACTCCAAAAAAGGCGAACTGACAGACCAGTCCTATATGAATGCGCTTCACGCACTTCCAAAACCTCTTCAGAGAATGTTTGTCCATGCTTATCAATCTTACTTGTTCAATGAAGCCGTAAGCAATCGTGTGGCTATGGGCATCGATAAATATATTGAAGGAGATATTATCATTGACCGAGAAGAAAATATTGTTCGTGATAAGACTCCTGAGGAATACGATGAATTGATTAAAGGATTTGAGGCAGATCCCACCTGTCCGTTGTATGGTACAAAGGTGCCGTTTGCCGGTGGAAAGGTTGGGGAGATGGAAGAAAATATTTTAACCAATTATAATCTTACAAAACAGGACTTTGAAGTTCCTAAAATGCCACGTTTGGGAAGTCATGGGCTTAGAAGAGCCATGCGTTTTCAGGTGTGGGATGCAAAGGCGACTCCACAGGATGATGGGGTATTATGTGAATTTTCAATAAATAAAGGCTCTTATGCTACAGCAGTTTTAAGAGAAATCATGAAAAAGGATGTTATTTAAGGTGATTGAATGATTGAATGTAGAAGTATTGCAAAAGGAAAAGGAAAAGGGGAATTGATTGTTTCATCAGAACCTATAAGCTTTTTGGGTGGAGTTAATCCTGAAAACGGACAGGTAATTGATCCAAATCATGAACTTAAAGGAGAAATCATTAAGGATAAAGTTCTCTTCATCCCTGGAGGAAAAGGTTCTACAGTAGGGTCTTATGTTATTTTTCAGATGATGAAAAACAATACTGCTCCAAAAGCTATTATCTGTCTTAATGCAGAACCGATTATAGCTACCGGTGCAATAATGTCCGATATTCCTATGGTCGACTCTCCAAATGAAATTAAGGATTTGACTAATGGAACTCTGGTGGAAGTTGACGGGGACAACGGAACAATAGAAATATTATAGGGATATTATGCAAACTCTAATTGAAAATGTAAATGTTGTAAATCCTTTTGAGGAAATCGAATCCTCTCAGAACGTTTTGATTGAAGATAATTTGATTAAGGAAATTTCATCTTCAAAGATTAAGGTTAAAGATGCTGATGTCATTGACGGTGAGGATAATTATTTGCTTTCTGGCTTTATTGACTGTCATTGCCATATTTTTGCAAAGGGATTTCACAAAGAGGAAAACATGGCAAACCCGTTGGGAATTCATTTTTACAATGCAGTTCCTCACTCCTTGCAAACTTTAAACGCTGGCATTACATCAATTAGGGATTGTGGTTCTGCTGATTTGAGTTTCAAACTTGCTCAAGAGAGAAGATTATTCTCTGCTCCGAAAGTTCATTTGTCAATCACTCCTTTGGTGATGACGGGCGGTCATTTTGATTTGTTGTTGCCTTCCGGATTTGACATGGAGATAATCTATCCGGGTTTTCCAAAAGGCAGGTGTGACGGTGTTGAAGAGGTCATAAAAAAGACACGTGAAGTCAAAAGAGCAGGTGCTGATTTTATAAAGGTCATGTGCAGTGGAGGAGTTTTAACAACAAACACATCACCTGAATTTGCACAATTCAATAAAAAGGAACTTAAAGCCATAGTTAAAGAGGCTGCTGCAAATAACATGGGTGTTTCAGCACATTGTCATAGCTTAAAAGGTATGAATAATTGTATCAATGCAGGTTTTTCATCAATTGAGCATGGAACATTCATTGACAGAAAAACCGCTCAAAAAATGGCTGAAAAAGATGTAAATTTGATTCCAACACTGTTAGTTCATCAGTTTTTATATGAAAACGGTTTTCCTGCATGGGACAGTTATGCAGATGAAAAAACAGAAAAATTAAAGGAGATTGTTAAAGTTCATAAAGAAAACATTGCCGTTGCTTATGAGGAAGGAGTAAACATATTGATGGGAACAGACAGTGGTGTAATTCCTCATGGTCATAATTTGGAGGAGTTAATTCATTTGGTTGATATTGGAATGTCTCCGGATGAAGCTATTGCCAGCGGAACAGTTAAAGCAGCTGAATTTTTAGGTCAGGACAACTTGGGATTGGTTAAGGAAAACTATGTTGCGGATTTGATTTTAGTAAATTCCAATCCTTTGGATGATGTTTCAGTTTTAAGCGATAATGATAATATTTTGAGGGTTTTACAAGATGGTGTTGAAGTTAAGCATCGATGAAGAGTTGTGCACTGCCTGCAAACTTTGCCAGCAGGTCTGTATTCGCGATAATATCATAGTTGAAGATTTTGCAGTCGAAACGGAAAGTAACTGTTTTGAATGCGGACATTGCATGGCGGTGTGTAAAGCAGGTGCAATAACATTGAAATCCTTTGAAGGTCATGAAGACAGGATTTCTGAATATAACTCCCGCGAAATCCCTGTGGATTATGATGATTTGCTACAATTATTAAAGCAAAGAAGATCTGTACGTTGGTTTAAAAACAAAAAGGTTGATAAAGAAACTTTCGATAAATTGTTTGAGGGAGCATATTATTCACCATCAGCACAAAACTCTCAGGATGTTGAATTTGTAGTTTTGGATGAGAAGTTAGATGAATTCATGGAACTTGTCTATGATATCATCAAAGTTCAGGAAGATGAATTTTTCAGAATTAAAGAGTTTGGCGATTATTTAAAGGACCCTTCAACAAAAGAGTTCCATCCTTTGTTATGGGGTGGAAAACAACTTATTTTAACATTTTCAAACGATAAGACAAGTGCGGTTATTGCAAATACTCGCATTGAACTGCTAGCATATTCTTTAGGGTTAGGAGGATTTTATTCACTGTTTATTTTAAAAGCTGATGAAATTGACCATGACAGGTTAATGGAGTTTTTCCCGGAAATTGATTCTTCTAAACACATGTATTCCTCTTTTATAATCGGCTATCCTAAAGTAAGATTTAGAAGGACAATTCCTCACAAAGAAATTAATGTAATATATAAATGACTTTTTAGCAATGCCTAAAATTTATTATACAAATAATACAAAACTATTGTTATAATTTTAATAGGAGGATTGTCATGGCGAAACCAAAACACATGGATGTTCCAATTGAAGGTATGCATTGTGCTTCCTGTGTTTTAAGTGTTAATAAAACATTTGAGAAGGTTGAAGGTGTAGAAGATGTTGATGCGGATTTGGCTTCAAACAAGCTTCACATTACTGTTAACCCTAAAAAAGTTTCATATGATGAAATGGATAAATTAGTTAAAAACTTAGGTTTTGAACTTCATTCAGATGAGATGACTTTAAGAATTCAGGGAATGCATTGTGCTTCATGCACTATGAATGTTGAGAATTTTTTAATTAGGCTGGATGGTATTTTTGATGTTAAAGCGGATCTGACATCCCAATCAGCAAAGATAAAGTATGATTCATCTAAAGTGGATTTGGATGAAATCGAAAAGGTAATCGAATCGTTGGGCTTTGAACTTTTAGGAGTTGAAGGTCAAACAGAAATTGATGAGGAAGCTATTTATCAAAAGGATCTGGCTGAAAAACGTAACAGAATCATTGTAGGTTTAATTTTTTCAGCAATTCTAATGGTATTGATGTTCAGCGGATGGGACCCTTTAATGGGGGTAACTGAATCCATTAATAAGGCAACCGGTTTGAATATATCTTCAATGGGATTGCTGTCTTTACTTGTAAGCATTGCTCCATTTTTATATGTTTCATTGCCTATTTTAAAAGCAGGAGCAAACGGATTAATGCACAAAAACCTGAATATGGACGTGATGTACTCCATGGGTATTATGGTGGCATACGTTTCAAGTATCCTGGGTACTTTCCATATTGTTTTAGACCACTCTTTTATGTTTTACGACTCTGCCGTAATGCTTCCTTCATTTTTAATGATTGGAAGATACCTGGAAGCAAGAGCCAAAAAAAGAACATCAGATTCAATAAGGGAATTGATAGGCCTTCAGCCTACTGTTGCAACAGCCATTGAACTTGATGAAAATGGTGAAATCGTCTCTCAAAAAGAAGTATCTATTGCAGATATTGTAATTGATGATTTATTATTGGTAAAACCTGGTGATAAGATCCCGGTCGACGGAGATGTTGTCGGCGGTGAGTCTTATGTTGATGAATCTATGATTAATGGTGAACCAATACCTAAAGTCAAAAAAGACGGTGAGGAAGTATTTGCAGGAACAATAAATCAGGATGGAGTATTATATATTAAAGCACAAAAAATCGGAAAGGAAACAGTATTATCCAATATTATTCGTTTAGTTGAAAAAGCACAATCCTCAAGACCTCCAGTTCAAAAATTCGCAAATACAATTGTCACTTACTTCATTCCGGTAATTTTAACTATAGCCATTGCGGTATTTTTAATATGGTATCTTGTACTTGGAGCCTCACTGCTGTTCTCATTAACATGTCTGATTTCAATTTTGGTAGTTGCATGTCCATGTGCATTGGGTCTTGCTACTCCAACAGCAGTTACTGTAGGTGTCGGAAGGGCAGCCGAGTTCGGTATTTTGATTAAAAACGGTGATACTTTAGAAAATGCCGGACAAATTGATGTTGCCGCTTTTGATAAAACAGGAACAATAACAGAAGGAAAACCTGAAGTTGATGATATAATAACTTATGGAATATCAGAAAATGAATTAATTCAGCTAGCAGCCAGCATTGAACAAAATTCTAACCATCCTATTGCAAAAGCTATTGTAAATAAGGCAAAAGAAATGAATGTGGAATTTGACTCAACCAGCACTTTTGAAAATGTCACAGGTAAAGGTCTTAAGGCAGAACTGAATGGTAGTGAAGTCTTTGCAGGCAATTTGGCGTTAATGCAGGCAAATGATATTGACATTCCATCCGAAGTGGTGGATAAATATCATGAACTTGAAAGTTTAAGCAAAACAATTATCTTTTTAGCTCAAGATAATTCAATAAAAGGTATTTTAAGTTTATCTGATAAAATCAAGTCAAATTCCAAAAGGACAATCGATGAACTGCATAAGATGGGTGTTGAAACATATATGCTCACAGGAGACAACGAATCCACTGCACTAAATGTTGCCCGTGAAGTCGGAATCGACAATGTGCGTGCTGGAGTGCTACCTGAAAACAAATTAAGCATTGTTAAGGAAACTCAGGCAAACCACACCAAAAAGGTATTGTTTGTGGGAGACGGAATCAATGATGCTCCTGCATTGACTCAGGCAGATATCGGTGTGGCTATGGGTAACGGTACGGATATTGCTATGGAAAGTGGTGATATTGTTGTTATGGAAGGTGATTTGGAAAATGTGGTTGCTGCAGTACAGTTTTCTAAAAAGGTAATGAGAAGAATCAAGGAAAATATATTCTGGGCATTTGCATACAATTCAATTTTAATTCCGGTAGCGGCAGGTGTCTTATATCCGACATTCGGCATCACTTTTGAACCTGCTTTGGCTGGCCTTGCAATGGCAATGAGTTCCGTAACAGTCATTACATTGTCTTTAATGCTTAAAAGATATGTTCCTGAAATAAAAAGAGAAAGTAGGAATTAATTGATTATTGATCAATTAATTCTAATTTTATTTTACCTAATTTTGGTGCAAGGAAATTGTAGAAAATTGCTATTAGGGCACCATTGACGAATGCGCTAACGAATCCTCCAACAACATTTACAAGTGCTGTTGTGATGTTTCCACCACTAATCAATGAGATTATTGCAAGAATCAGGTTTAAAACACCGCCAACTACAGCAAATGCAATGGCTAATTTCAATACATCAACTGAATCAATTGCAGTCATATTGTCTTTTTTGGATAAGTTAAATACAGCACCTCTTCCGGTATCTGCAAAAATATTGTAGATGTAGCTGCCAAGCAATACAAATACGAATGAAATAATGAATGTACCGAAGATTATTATGGCTATTGTTGTAGGTTGGCTTAAAAGCATAATGATTTGATAAAGTCCATAGGCTATTGCTTCTTGGCCTGAAAACATCAGTGTCTGCATTATTGTACTGATTAACAATGGCAGAATCAATACTGACGCTAAATAGATTAATATAACTTGTATTGTCAGTATCATTGCTGTAAACATTGCTGTTTCGGTAGGTGAAATTTGACTTAACTCTTTTTCATCTTTAAATGTTAGTTTAATGTTTTTCAGTTTTTTGGATAATCCATTGAATAAAAATCCCTTACAGAATGCAGTATAGATTGTGTACATGAATGTTCCCACCACTATTGTTGAGATGAGATACAGAGACACTCCGATTGCACTGGGATTTGCAATTCCAATTGCAAGTACTATGACTATTGAAGAGATAATTGAAAACAACACTGCAATTGCTGTTGCAACAATTGTAAATGAAGCTAAATCAACGGATTTTAATTCTTTAACACTAGTCATTGTAGCACCTAGAACCAGTCTTTGGATTTTTCAAGCAATTCGTCTATGATTATTGAAATGGATCCGACATAGGTGTGAGGGTCCATTATCTTTTCAACGTCCTCTTCGGTGAGATATTTTTGAACCTCTTCGTCTTCTAAAATCAGTTCGCCCAACAGTAGTTTTTCCTTATTGGCTTTAATTGCATTTTTTCTTACAATACCGTATGCGGTTTGTTTTCCCATTCCTGCACGTGTAAGTTCAGCCATTAATCTTTCTGCCATAATCAAACCGTTAGTCAGGTTTAGGTTTCTTTCAATGTTTTCATCATAGAATATTAAGTTATTCATTAGTTTAATTGTCAAGTTTAAGATGTAATCGGTTAGGATACAGCTTTCAGGGAACATGATTCTTTCACATGAGGAGTTGGTCAGGTCTCTTTCATGCCAGAGAGGGTTGTTGTCTAATGCTGCATTGACATATGATTTAATGATTCTTGCAACACCACAAATCCTTTCAGCAGTAATTGGATTCATTTTATGTGGCATTGTACTGCTTCCAACCTGTTTTTCAGGATCGAAATATTCTCCAACTTCCATAAGTTCAGTTCTTTGAAGGCTTCTGATTTCCAATCCGATTTTATCAAGAGTACTTGCTATATTTGCGAGCACACAAATAAACTCTACATGGTTGTCTCTTTGAACGACCTGGTTTGTAATTGTGGCGGCAGGAAGACCTAAGATTTCAGCAACGGTTTTATGGATTTCCCAGCCTTGTTCTCCTAAAGCTGCGGTTGTTCCGACAGCTCCGTCCATCATACCAATACAAACATTTCCTTTGGCATGTTCCAGTCTTTCATATTGTCTGTGAAGTTCATCAGCCCAAATACCGAATTTCATTCCGTAGGTTGTTGGAAGTGCATGCTGTCCGTGTGTACGTCCGATGCACACTTTCATCTTATTTTCTTCAGTTAATTTAAGCATTATTTTGGTTAATCTTTCTAGTTTTTCTTTTAAAACTTCGATAGAGTCACGGATAAGCAATGAATTTGAACTGTCTACGATATCATTGGATGTAGCTCCGAAGTGGACATATTCTCCGGCACCATTTTCACATACTTCTGTAATTCCTTTGGAAAGTGCAGCAATGTCGTGATTAGTTTCAGCTTCAATAGCTTTAACTCTTTCTAATTTTACATATTCTGTTGTAGCTTTAGCGGCAATTTCATCAGCAACTTCTTGAGGAATTATTCCTAGTTTTCCTTCAGCCTGAGCCAATGCGGATTCCACATCTAACATTCTTTGCAGTTTATTTTCTTCTTCCCATATTCTTTTCATTTCTGGGGTACCGTACCTAAATTCAATAGGATGTATAGCCATTTTTTATCATCTCATTTTAACATTTTTGTGCAAGAATTCTCCAACTTCTAAGCTGGAGAGGTTCAATTCATTAAACTATATTATATATTTCAACATTCTGTCTATTATATTTTATATAATTCAAAACATTTATATTACTTTATCTAAAAACATTAATACAACCTGTATAATCTGAAGATTATATGATAGGTGAGAATATGGAAACAAAAATACGGCAGTTTCGCCAGGAAAAAGGCATGACTCAACAGGAGTTGGCCGAAGCGGTAGGTGTAACTCGTCAAACAATAAATGCTTTAGAAAACGCTCGCTATAACCCTTCCTTATTATTAGCCTATAAAATTACTAATATTTTGGGTCAAAATGCTATAGAAGATGTTTTCGTGTTAAATGAAAACGAATAATTGAACTAAAATTTTGTTAGTGATTTGTTTCAATCTATATGCCATTGTGCCATGTAATTTATCTTTTACATTTAGTTCTTATTTTGATAATATGTCTTCCTTTAACGATGCTTTGAAAAATATTAAAATCAAAAATCTTGCGATTATAATAATAGTTGCTTATCTGGGCATATTTCTGTTGTCTCAGTTTAGCGGCCCAATTAGTTTTTCATGGGTTTATGTTATAGTGATATTTTATTTCATTTTCATGCTTAAGGATTATTTCAATGGCTTTAAGCAGGATGTGAGAGATGCATTTTCCAAAAGTCAATTGCGCTATGTTCTTCTGATTGTATTTTTAAATATTTTCTTTTCCTATGGGATGCTGTATTTGGCAAACGGAATCATTATCCAGTTTCCCTTTTTGGATTTTTTAGTAAATTTTTCTATACCTTCAATGTCATTGGTCGGCTATTTCCCGATTGCCGGAAGCTTTATTTCAACAGTTGTCATTTCTCCTATTTCTGAGGAATTTATTTTTAGAGGAGTATTTTTAAATAGGCTCAAGCTTTTTGTCCCAACAGTTTTTGCAATAGTGATTACTTCACTTCTCTTCGGATCGCTTCATAATTTTGGAAGCCTTATTTCTGCATTTGTCTTTGCGGTTTGCATGGCAATACTGTACCTTAAAACGGATAATATATGTGTTCCCATCCTGGCACATTTTTTAAACAATCTGTTTGCGGAAATAATCAGGTCTGCTGATGTCAATGAACTTCTGTTCACTAACGGTTGGGTAATAGGAATTGTAAGCATTTTGGCGATTGTTTCTGCAATTCTTCTGTTTACTTCAATCTTAAATGAATTGAATAAAATTAAATAATAATAAGATAAAGATATTCTTAAAAGGAGTTTGAATATGGATTTAAAAAAAATTGGTATAGCTCTCATTTTCATAGGGATTGTTGTTACAATTGTATATCTTGGCAATGAAAAGGTTTTCGTTCCTGCATTGACAGTAACTGTTTTGGGATTCTTTGTAACAGTTGTCGGTTATGTTAGTGATATCCGCAAAAGAAAAATCATCAACGACCAGCTCGACAAGGATATTGGCTCTATCCTTCAGCCTTTAATTACCAAATATTCCAATTTAAATAAACAGTATAGAAGTCAGTTTGAGGGTGAAGAGTATACCAAAAAAAGACTGGAGTTAAATAAGAATTTGGAAAAGGAAATTTCTGAAAAACTTCCTTATCTGGAAAGCCGTGAAGTTAAAAAGATTGTTATTCAGTTTAGTCAGGAACAGGACAAAATGTAACAATATATTTTTTTGAAAAATTTTACAATGTACAAAAAGTTACAACAAGGTTTTAAATAGTACATTATTCTAATAATTAAATTAAGTGATTATATGTTTTCCCCAAGTTTAGAAGAAGTAAAAAACATTTCAAAAAATAAGGAGTATAAACGAATACCGGTATCTTATGAATTATTTTCAGATATCGCTACTCCTGTAGAGGTTTTAAGAGTTTTAAAAGGAATCAGTAACCATTGTTATATGCTGGAAAGTATTGAAGATGCTGAAAAATGGGGAAGATACAGCTTTTTGGGTTTCAATCCGCTATTGGAATTTACCTGTCAAAACGGTGTTGTCCGCATTAGGGGTGATGAAAACTTTGAAAAATTAAACGATAATGAAGTGGTTATCGAAACAGACAATCCCAGTGAAATCATCAAAGATTTGGTTAAAAAGAACAAATCTCCAAAACTAGATTATTTGCCTCCATTTACTGGTGGTTTTGTAGGTTATTTTGCTTATGATTATATAAAATATGCCGAACCTTCACTAAAATTGGACGCTGAAAATCAGGATCAGTTTAAAGACATTGATTTGATGCTGTTCGATAAGGTTGTTGCTTTTGATAACTTCAAGCAAAAAATAATTTTAATTGCCAATATAAAAACCGATGATTTGGATGCAAATTATCAGAAAGCCTGTAAAGAATTAAAAGACATTGCAGACTTAATAAAAAATGGTAAAAAAGCTGATATAGAACCATTAAAATTAAAATCAGATTTTAAACCCGTATTTTCACGTGAAAAATATTGTGATATGGTTTTAAAAGCGAAACATTACATTAAAGAAGGGGATATTTTCCAGGTTGTACTGTCTAACAGAATTGAAGCAGACATCTCCGGAAGCTTATTCGATACGTATAGGGTTTTAAGAACCACCAATCCCTCTCCATACATGTTTTATTTCTCAAGCAATGATATTGAAATAGCAGGAGCTTCTCCAGAAACCCTGGTTAAACTGACAGATAAAAAACTGTACACATTTCCCCTTGCAGGAACAAGACCTCGCGGAAAAACAGAAAATGAAGATTTAGAGCTGGAAAAAGAATTATTGGCCGATGAAAAGGAATTGGCCGAACATAACATGCTGGTTGATTTGGGACGCAATGACATCGGCAGAATCTCTGAGATAGGTTCTGTTCATGTAGATAAATATTTGTCTGTCGAGAGATTTTCTCATGTGATGCATATAGGTTCCACTGTTAGCGGAATTTTAAGAAGTGATTTGGACTCACTTGTAGCTATTGATTCCATTCTTCCCGCCGGAACATTATCCGGTGCTCCAAAAATAAGGGCTTGCGAAATCATTAATGAACTGGAAGATAACAAACGTGGAATTTATGGCGGGGCAATCGGTTATGTTGACTTAAGCGGGAATATTGATACCTGCATTTCAATTAGAATAGCTTTTGCAAGAAATAATAAGGTTTTCATACGTTCCGGTGCAGGCATTGTTGCAGATAGCGTTCCGGATAAAGAGTTTGATGAATGCTTGAATAAGGCGGCAGCTGTAATTAACGCACTAAAAATTGCAGATGGGGGAATAGAATGATTCTTTTAATTGACAATTATGACAGTTTTTCATATAATCTATTTCAGCTGATTGGTGAGGTTGAAAGCGATATTTCAGTTTTCAGAAATGATAAAATAACGATTGATGAGATTTATGATTTAAATCCGGATGCCATTATATTGTCTCCAGGGCCGGGAAAACCTGAAAATGCCGGAATATGTGAAGACATTGTCATGGAATTTCATGATAAGATTCCAATTTTGGGAGTTTGTTTGGGCCATCAGGCAATTTGTGAAGCTTTTGGAGGAAATATTTCACATGCAAAAAGGTTGATGCACGGCAAATCATCCGATATTTCCCTGGATTATGATTATCTGTTTAAGGGTCTTCCAAGTGAAATCAATGTTGGAAGATATCATTCATTGAGTCTGGTTGAAGATACGGTTCCTGATTGTTTGCAGGTCATCTCTAAAGCCAAAGACGACGGTGAAATCATGGCAGTAAAACATAAGGAATTTAATGTATATGGACTTCAGTTCCATCCGGAATCAATATTGACTCCTGACGGTTTAACAATTATAAGTAATTTTTTAGAAAAAGTAGATAAGGGGATTTTATGATTAAAGAAGCTATTTTAAAAGTGTATAAAAAACAGGATTTAACATATGATGAAGCTTACCAGACTATGGATGAGATTATGAGCGGCGAGGCAAGCGAGGTGCAGATGAGCGCATATTTAACTGCAATGTCCATGAAAGGTGAAACAATTGACGAAATCACCGCATCCGCTGAAGCTATGAGAGCTCATTGTGTCAGATTATTGAATGATGAGGATGTTTTAGAGATTGTCGGAACTGGAGGCGACGGTTCAAACACGTTTAATATATCAACAACATCTTCAATTGTTATTTCCGCAGCCGGAGTTCCGGTAGCCAAGCATGGAAACAGATCGGCATCCAGTAAATGCGGTGCTGCCGATGTGCTTGAAGAATTAGGTGTGAACATTTACATTGAACCGGAAAAAAGCTTAAAATGTCTAAAAGAAATTAACTTGTGTTTTTTGTTTGCTCAAAATTATCATTTAGCCATGAAATATGTTGCCGGAGTGAGAAAAGAACTTTCCATAAGAACAATTTTCAATATTTTAGGTCCCCTAACCAGTCCTGCAGGGGCCAGCATGGAAGTATTGGGAGTTTATGAAAAAGAACTTGTAGAACCTTTAACAAAAGTTTTAAAAAATTTGGGTGTTAAATCTGCAGTGACCGTTTACGGTCTTGACGGAATGGATGAGATTTCTGCAAGTGACAAGACAGCAGTTTGTGAACTTAAAGACGGTGAAATCATGACCTATGAGATATCTCCGGAATACTTCGGAATGGAATTGGCGTCAAAAGATGATCTCGTTGGTGGCGATGCAAAAGAAAATGCCCGAATCACTTTATCAATTCTAAATGGTGAAAAAGGTCCAAAAAGAAATGCGGTTCTATTAAATTCCGCTGCAGGTTTATATGTTGCGGGCAAAGTAGAATCTTTAAGGGAAGGCGTTGAAATGGCAGAAGAGATTATTGATTCCGGAAAAGCACTAAAACAGCTTGAAAGATTTATTGAATGTACAAACAGATGATTATTATGTTGGATGAAATTGTTGAGAAAACAAAACAGAGAATTGAGGAGTCTAAGAAAAACAAGTCTCTCGAAGAGCTCAAAAGTGAAGTTCAAAAACTGGAAATTACAAAAGAGTTTCCTTTTAAACAGGCTTTAAGCGGTGATGAAATTTCAATAATCGCTGAAGTTAAAAGGGCTTCTCCTTCAAAAGGATTAATTGCTGAAGATTTTGATTATTTGGCTATTGCAAAAGAATATGAATCTGCCGGCGCATCTGCAATTTCCGTTTTAACAGAACCCTACTTTTTTAAGGGGTCCAATGATTATTTAAAAGAAATTTCTCAAAATATAAGCATTCCTGTTTTGAGAAAAGACTTTATAATTGATGAATATATGATTTGGGAGGCAAAGCTGCTTGGCGCTTCATGTGTTTTATTGATTGTGTCCATTTTATCAATAGTTGAGCTAAAGAAATTTTTAGATCTGGCTCATGATTTAGGTCTTTCAGCAATTGTTGAAACTCATGACGGTGATGAGGTTAGGACTGCAATGAATGTTGGAGCTGAAATTATTGGGGTTAACAATAGGGACCTGACTGATTTTAGTGTAAATATTGAAAATAGTATTGATCTACGTAGATGTGTCAGTGGCGATGTCATATTTATTTCTGAAAGTGGCATTAAAACACCTCAAGATGTAAGGAGATTAAAAGAAAATAATGTTGATGCTGTTTTAATTGGCGAAACTTTAATGAAAAGTGATGATAAAAAGTTGATGATTTCGGAGTTGAAAAATGGTTAAAATTAAAATCTGCGGAATCCGCCGGCAGGAGGATATTGATATTGTTAATAAGTATAATCCGGATTATATAGGTTTTGTATTTGCACAATCAAAAAGACAGGTTTCTCATGAACTGGCATCAAATTTAAAGGATAAACTGAATCAAAACATTATTCCTGTTGGCGTTTTTGTTGATGCATCTTCAGATGAAATATTGGAACTGTTCAATGATGGAATAATTGAAGTTGCACAGCTTCATGGTTCGGAAGATGAGGAGTATATTAATGCTTTAAAAGAAAAAACTAATAATAAGCTAAAAATCATTAATGCAATTGAGATGTCGGAAAATGAAGATTTATTAAAATATGATAATTCCCAAGCAGATTATTTGCTATTGGACAGTGGTAAAGGCAGTGGAAAAACATTTGACTGGCGTCTGATTAGAAAAGATTTGAAAAAAGACTTTTTCTTGGCAGGTGGAATAAATTCAGCTAATGCTGTTAAAGCTATTGAGGAATTTAAACCTTATGCTATTGATTTAAGTTCAAGCCTTGAAACTGACGGATTTAAAGATGAAAATAAAATTAAAGAGATTATGGAGGTTATAAATTGAATAATGGAAGATATGGGGAATATGGTGGCCAATACATATCTGAAACTTTAATGAATGAGTTGTTATATCTTGAAGAGCAGTATTATCATTACATGAACGATCCTGATTTTGTAGATGAATTGAATACTTTGTTAAAGGAATATGCTGGAAGACCGTCCTTATTGTATTATGCAAAAAGAATGACTGAAGACTTGGGCGGGGCAAAAATCTATTTGAAACGGGAAGATTTAAACCACACCGGCGCTCACAAAATTAACAATGTTTTAGGCCAGGTATTGCTTGCTAAAAAAATGGGGAAAACAAGAGTAATTGCAGAAACTGGTGCAGGACAACATGGAGTTGCAACCGCTACTGCTGCAGCACTATTGGATATGGAATGTGAAGTGTTTATGGGTGAAATAGACACTGAAAGACAAGCTTTAAACGTATATAGAATGGAACTGCTTGGAGCTAAGGTGCATTCCGTTAAATCAGGAACAAAAACTCTTAAGGACGCTGTCAATGATGCATTTAGGGATTGGATTGCAAGAGTTCATGATACAAATTATGTAATCGGTTCCACTATGGGTCCTCATCCATTTCCAATGATTGTTCGTGATTTTCAAGCAGTTATAAGTGCTGAAGCTCGCCAGCAATTTTTAGACAAAGAAGGAAAGCTGCCTACTGCGGTTGTTGCATGTGTCGGTGGTGGAAGTAATGCTATGGGGGCATTTTATAATTTCATTGATGATGAAGATGTTAAATTAATCGGCTGTGAAGCGGGAGGCAAGGGTGTAGACACTCCTTATAATGCAGCTGCTTTGACTAACGGAAAAATAGGAATATTTCATGGAATGAAATCAATTTTTAACCAGGGGGATTACGGTCAAATCGCTCCGGTATATTCCGTCTCAGCAGGACTTGACTATCCTGGTGTTGGTCCGGAACATGCTTATTTAAGAGACACTGGCAGAGCGGAATATGTTCCAATTAATGATGAAGAGGCTGTTGAGGCTTTTGAATATTTATCAAGAATGGAAGGCATTATTCCGGCAATTGAAAGTGCTCATGCAGTTGCACATGCAATGAAAATAGCTCCAACAATGGATAAGGATGATATTATCATGATTTGTCTTTCAGGACGTGGAGATAAAGACGTTCGCTCAATTGCACAATACAGGGGAGTTGAGTTAAATGAGTAAAATAGCTAATGCATTTAAAGACAGCAAAGCATTCATAGGATTTTTAACTGCAGGAGACCCGACTTGTGAAAAAACTGTTGAATATATCCTGGCAATGGAAGAAGCCGGCTGTGATTTAATAGAGATAGGCATTCCGTTTTCAGATCCTATGGCTGAAGGCGTTGTTATACAGGATGCTAATGTAAGAGCACTAAAACACAACACAACAACAGATGACGTGTTTGATATTGTCGAAAAGGTTAGGGCTAAAACAGATGTTCCGATTGTATTTTTAACATATATTAATCCCGTTTTCTTTTACGGTTATGAAAAATTCTTCAAAAGATGCAATGATTTGGGAATTGACGGAATTATCTCTCCTGATTTGCCTTTTGAAGAAAAAGGCGAAATTAAAGACATTGCTTTGAAAAATGGCGTTGATGTTATCTCACTTATCGCTCCAACTTCAAAAGAAAGAATTCAAAAAATAGCCGGCGATGCAACAGGTTTCATTTATATTGTTTCATCTTTAGGCGTGACTGGAATGCGTTCAGAGATTAAAACAGACTTGAATGCAATAATAGCCGACATTCGTGATGTTACTGATTTGCCTCTGGCAGTCGGTTTTGGAATAAATACTCCCGAACAGGCCACTCAGATTGGCCAGATTGCTGATGGTGTCATTGTTGGCAGTGCAATTGTTAAGATAATTGAACAGTATGGTGAAAATGCCAAAGAACCATTATCTGAATATGTTTCATCAATGAAAAAGGCAGCCAATAAATAATTAATAAAAAGATAAATTTATTATATATAAAAAATAAATATATAGACATTATTAATTAGAGGATTAGTTATGTTTAAAGCAGAATTAAGTGATTCTAGTATACTAAAAACCAGTTTTGATGCGATTTCATCCATTGTTGATGAAGTACAAATCCAAACTGATAGTGAAGGCATGAGATTAGATGCCTTAGACCGTAGTCATATAACTTTCGTACATTTGGAACTTAAATCCAGTTTATTTGATGAATATATTTGTGATGTTCCTGAAAAAATTAACATTGACACTGATGAATTTATGAGAGTTCTCAAACGTGCAAAATCACAGGACAGAGTTTTAATGTCTGTGGATGAAGGAAATTTCATTATTACTTTTGAAGGTGACGCAACAAGGACTTTCAAAATAAGATTGATTGATATGGAATATGATAACCCTGTTCCACCTCAAATTGAACATCCAACTTCATTCAAAGTACGTTTCTCTATCTTGAAAGACTGTATCAACGATATTGATATCTTTTCAGACAAGATTGCTTTCCAGGTTGATGAAGATTACTTTATTGCATCTGCTGATGGTGAATTTGGTGATGCAAGCATCAAATATCTCCACGGAGAAAACATCAACGAACATGCAAAATCTTTATTCTCATTGGATAAAATTAGAGAAATGCTCAAAGCGGATAAATTTTCAGAGGAAGCTGAAATTGGCTTAGGTACCGACATGCCATTAAGTTTAACCCTTAATATGGTAACCGGTGACGGTAAACTAAGTTTCTTGCTTGCTCCTAGATTAGAAACAGATGAATAATTTCATTTGTTTTAACTTTTTTTTATTTTAACAAATTTTTTAGAGATGGTATTAAGTGGATGATGAATTTTATCAAGAGTTACGTAAGGTTCAAAAGAAAGAACGTAACAACGGCACATTAGCGCGTGTTCCTGAAACCTTTTATAACGATATTCATTCCTTTTTGGATGACTTGAGAAAAAAAGCTATTCAGGATCCGTTTTCAAATGCTCATGGCATGCTTAAACAGGCTCAGATTATTGCAACTGAGATTTGTGAAAGGCGTGAAAAGAAAATAAGCGAAGCTGCTGTTGTTAATATTCACAGGTCCTATCATCTCTTTACAGGCAAACCTCAATTCGATTTGGTGGACACCACTCCGCTGAATCTGACTCCTGAAGAGGAAAGGTTTTATTATTCCCTCATTGAGACATTAAAAAATCACAGGGGAAACATTTCCCTGGAAAAATTGGCTGATGAGAAAGAGGATAAAAAACATAAGGCGGTTAAGCCTAGTCAACCGCAAACCAACACTTTGGATTCTTCCAGCGAAACTCCAAAAACTGATGATAAAGTTTTAAACAGGCTGGATGAGATTAAAAAAGCCGAAGTCATTGTTGATGAAAAGCCGGAACCGATTGAAAAGCAAATCATCAGCTCTAAAATCAGTCAGGCTAAAAAGGAAAATCCAAAACCGACCAGCATCGAAGATAATCCTAATGCCCTGGATGAAGTCGATGAATTTTATGATTTGGAATCTCAAAAAATTGCCAAAGATACGGAATTGGTCACAATGCTGGTGTTTGATGAAATTGGGCCTATCGTTGGTGTTGATGAAAAGGTTTACGGTCCTTTCAGGCCTCAGGATTTAGTGACTTTGCCGATGGTTAATGCGAAAATATTTTTCAAAAATAGAAAAGGCCGTCAAGTAAAAATTTAACTGTTTTTCCGGCCACGTTGAAATCCTATGATTTTTTCAGTTGAAATTGCACATCGATGATTTT